>CAZNMJ010000110.1:0-10917 GCA_964573815.1 uncultured Anaerolineales bacterium | reverse complement strand
ACATCGCCGCAAGCCACCAGAAAAACACCGATGGCGACGACCAGTAGAATGGCTCTCCACTTGGCGATGTTCGTCCTATAGACGGTCTTGCGTTGTTTCATAGTCGGTGGTCAATATTGTCACGTCCCCAGGGACTGCAAGGTTCGCCGCTGTGATTTCGCTAGTCTTCCTTCTCCGCGATCTCTCTTGTGTAATCCGCAATCCTGAAGAGAACGACGAAGATCTCCAGCCACACTCGAGCCACAAGCACGACCAGGACGAAGCCTACCACCGCCATGGCCGCGCTGAAGACGCCGATCAGGATGCCGTAGTTGAAGAAGGCAGCCACGGCGGACGCGACCCCGGCCAGAGCGGCCAAGATGATGGCGACTACGTACAGGATCCTGACTAGCTCGACAGTAACGAACTTCGAGAAAGACAGGTCGAACAGCGCCTCCCAGAAACCATACTCACGATCCTCGTTCATGATCCTCTTGCTACCTTCCTTGTTAGTGTCGTCGCAATGAATCTACGTTTCCGCGTGTATCGAATCGCATCAGAGGTGCGAGGCAGCCGGAGAAGGAGTCTAAACCTCGCGTTCGCGGCAGAAATCTGTGGGTCCGGCTGCCTCGCGTAAGCGATCTATTAGGCCTTAACTGCCTCCTCCTATTCCGTACCCGTGGCGATGGTATACGCCACCTCGTCCTTCAACTCCTGCCGGATGATCTCCGCCCCTTCGTTCTCCAGGGCATCGACTAGCTGCCCGACCCACTTATGCTCGATCACCGCAATGATGGCTGAGCTTCCGGGACCCACGAGTTCAGCGATATCCTTGAGTTCTTTGTCGCTGAACCCCAGATCGACGACCTTGCCTGTAAGGGCGCCCGCTCCTGCACCCAAGACGATGCCGCCGATGGGGCCACCGACGATAATCCCCAGGATCCCGCCAGCAATAGCGCCAATCCCGGCACCCCGCTTAATGCCCCTTTCTTCGGCCGTCTCCCTGATAGAGACCTTGCCGTCCTGATCCTTGACCAGCACCGCCGCATTCCAGACGCCGATGACCTTTTCCTTCTCGAGCTCTTTGAGTCGCGCTAGGACTTCAGCAGCCTTGTCCTCTTCGCGAAAAGCCGCCACGATCAACTCTACGGGATTCTCCACTTTCCCCATAATGCTCTTCTCCTACTTGCGAATGGAATCCAGGGTGGGTCACCGGCGCGGACTATAGAGTGACCCACCCATTATCTATCTCCGCGGCAGCCTGCACTGCGCGGAGTCGATCACCTAGGCAGTCGCAGCCGCTGCCTGCGGGGCCAGGCTCCGCAGACGGATCGAGATCACGATCAGCATGATACCGCCGATGATGGCGAAGATTCCCATCACGCTCGGAAGTATCGCGGCGCTGATCAAGACGTTGGCCAGTAGGATGACGCCAAAGATCAGGTCAAGGATGCCCCATACTATTGGCCCCCATCCTTCGCCTCTGAAGCCCCTGATGAGGTTTAGCACGCCCATGATCAGGGCCTGGATGCCCATGATTATGACTATCAGGGTGAGGACGAGAACGCTGCTCCACAGCGGATGCCGCAGGACATATACGCCGGCCAGGATGCCCAGGATGCCAACGGCGAGTTTCAAACCCCAGGACGTCCGGTCCACGAAGAGCGAAACGATATCCAGCATTCCCCTGACCAGCCAATAGGCACCCAGGAAGGTAACAATCACGACAATTGTCATGCCCGGCGCCGCAACAAGGAAAATGCCCAACAGGAGTGCGGCAATACCTTGCAGCAGCACCACCCACCAACGGCTGGCTGCCTCCATCGTCGTAGCTTCTGTAGCCATTGTGTTTTCTCCTTACTCTCCAATTTCGATTCCTCTAAGACTGATACTACACTGAGACTTGCGGGCGACCACGGGTCACCCTTTCACGCACTCGATGCCTTCTCCCGATCGACCACCTCCTGTCCTGACTTCACTGTCACCTCGCGAAATGCGCGCAGCAGGGCTTCCGGAGGATCAGCTTTGCTTACAAAAGCATCGGCACCCGCCGCTAGAATCTCTTCCTCCAATTCCGACCGCGCGCTGAAGACAATCACCTTCGGCTCATACTTGAGTTTCTCTCGAGCCAGCAGCAACGCGGCGGCGGGACGCCCCGGCAACTCCCAGTCAAGGAGGATCAGGTCCGGTTGAAGCTGCTTGACCTGAGCCACCAGGCTCGGCAGGTCAGAGCTCTCCCCAACTAGGGTCACGCTGGATTCCTCCCGAAGCAGCATTCTCAAAGCAGAGCGTACGCGCGCATCCCTATCGCCGACGACGATACGCATCTTTGTCCCTTGGCCCACAATACAGCTTCCTCCAGAAGGCGAACCAGTGACTTCATGCCCCGATCACGGACAACCTGTGAGTCAGCCAATGGTTGCTGTGATGCACCAGAGAGCTATCGACTCCCCTTCACCTATGATATAGGAAAAACCCGCCCGACACATCGGGCATTCGTTCAGTTTGTTACCTGTACGATTGTCTAGTATTCAGTCGGAACATTCGTACAGGTGGTCGCCTTCGGAGAGCCGCCTCTAGTTCTGGCGCGCTGGGAGTTTCAAGGAGGCGGACACCTGGGAAGTGAGAATGTCTAGGCTCATCAGTGCCTCCAGCGGTGGAGTACCCGGCACCTCAGTGCCAGTCTGAGACGCAAACGGTTCCTGTGCCGAGTGCACTGGCTTCCGTCCGTTGGCGCGAGGGTTGAAGAGAGGTAGAGAAGAGGGAGCAGTCAATCCGCCGTCACAGGGAGCCCGTCTCCGAGGAGAAGCATCCACGGACCGGCTCAGGACAGGTCTTGCGCCTTCGTCTCGCTCTGGCTGCCAGTCGTAGAGCTGATTTCCGCCACGGAGTCACCCTGGACGCACAAAACCGAAGCCCCCCGCACAAACATGGCATCTGGGGAGCTCGTTCACAGGAGAGCTGATTGGTTTGGTGGGGTCAGCCTGTGGCGATTGTTGGCCAGAGCTGCGCTGTGATCAAAGAAGAGACCGCTGATGAGGGCCCCAGGGGTGAGCGGACGCGATCAAGTCACCAGACGGTGTCTGACCGCAAGGGCGGCGGCTTCAGCCCGGTTCGTCGCGCCCAGCTTGGAGAGAATGGCACTGACGTGGAATCTGGCGGTGTGATGGCTGATCATCAGTCGTTGGGCGATCTCGGCGTTGCTCAGCCCCTCCACGAGCAGAGCGAGCACTTCCCGCTCTCGTTCGGTCAGGTCATGTCCCGGTGCCGACGGCTCTACAGCCACCTCGGCCAGGGCCTTGGTCGCTTCGGGGGAGAAAGTGGGGCGACCCACGTGGGCCATTCGGATCGCTTGGGCCAGTTCATCCGCCCCCACGTCCTTGAGCAAGTAGCCAACAGCTCCCGCTTGTAGGGCGTCGCGGACCAATGTCCCCTCCTGGAAGCTGGTCAGCGCAATCACCTTCACCTCCGGGAAGTCCCGTAGGACGGCGCGCGTGGCATCAGCGCCACCCATGCCAGGCATCACCATGTCCATCAGTACTACGTCTGGTTGGACCTCAGCACACAACTGGAGGGCCTGCTCGCCGTTTGCAGCCTCAGCAACCAGCTCCAAGTCCTCGAAGGCAAGGAGAGAAAACCGCAATCCACTGCGGACCACCCCGTGGTCATCAACCGTCATAACACGAATAATCTCCGACTCAGCCATCGGATCGCCTCCCGTTCGCCTCTTGCCAATCGACCGCAACCTCGGTGCCCTGCCCCGGTTCGCTGGTGATCTTCAGTGTGGCCCCGACACTCTTGGCCCGCTCCCGCATGATACCCATACCTAGCTGGTCGGGCAAGGCGTCCTCTGGATCGAAACCACGCCCGTCGTCACGGATGCGCAGTCTTACCCGCCCTGGCTCGCAGTGCAGCCTGACGGACACCTGATTGGCCTCAGCATGCCTGGCGACATTGTTGAGCGTTTCCTGCGCAATGCGGTACAGAGCGATTTGCAGTTCGTCCGGCAGATGGCTGTCCCCCTCTACCGTCAAACTCATGGGCACACGGCTGCGGCCTGTCATGGCTTGTGTCAAATGGCCAAGCAGTTCGCCCAGCGCTTTCTCCGTCAGACCTGCTGGGCGCAACTCCAAGAGGAGGGTACGCATCTCAGCCAATGCGCCTTGTGTCAGACTGCGTAGCTCCTTGAGCCCTTCTCGCGCCCTATCTGGGTCGCGTTCCCACACCCGGGGCAAGGCCTCGGCGATCAAGCTAGCCGAGAAGAGAGTCTGCGTCACTGCATCGTGGAGGTCACGGGCGAGGCGCTCGCGCTCTGCGATGGCAGCAGCCTCCCCTACCTGCTCCCTCAGCCGGGCATTCTCGATAGCCAAGGCGACCTGATCCCCGAAGACGGTGGCCAGTTCGATCTCCTCCTCAGGAAACTCGCGCGGCTCGGAGTAGTAGAGGGCAATTGCTCCATAGAGTTCCTCTCCCACGATGATGGGGACAGCCAGCAGGGCTAGATAGAGGTCGCCCCAGGTCCTGGCAAGGGTCTCTTGCAGCGGCTCCCGAGTTGGCTCGCGGTCGGCGGTAAGGTGACGAGCGAGATGAGGAATGGGGACAGCCTCCCGGGATGCCATGGCCCGCCTCAGCGCCGCATGGCCAACCGGGATCTCCCGCCCAGTGGCATAGGCGACCAGGAGACCTCGGGCGGCTTGGATCGCAAGCTTCTGATCATCTTCAAGCCTGTATATGCCCACCGCCTGGTTGCCGAGTAACTCTGCGGTCTGCATGGCGATGTAGTCCAGCACCTCGTCCAGGCTCTGGTTGGAGTTCAAGACGGTCATCACGTCGGCCAGGCTCTCGGCTATCTGGCGACGCCGTTCCGCCTCATGTCGTCGTTCCTCTTCCTCGCATCTGGCCGTGTCGGCGGCGTCTATGGCCTCCTGTAGTGCTTGTTCTGTATGCTTCCTGTCGGTGATATCACGAGCGCTGACCGTCAGGCCGATCATCTCCTCACTGTCCGGCAGCCTCCTGGGTACTACCCGCGATTCGTAGTGGATGACATCTCCAGCGGGGGTATGGTAGACCGTCTCATAGGTAGCGGGCTCGCCGTTCTTCAGCACACCTTCCAAGATGGCCCTGACTTCGGCCTGTCTCTCCTTTTCCACATGAGCATACAGGGGCGTGCCAACAAGCTCTTCCACGGTCAACCCTGGCGATGCGAAATTGGCGAACTGGATGTTGAGGTCTGTATCCAGAGTGAGTATGTGGTCGGGCGAGGTCTCGGTCAGGGAACGCCATCGTGCTTCAGAGTCCCGCAGCGCGTCCTCCGCCCGCTTGCGCTCGGTGATGTCCGATAGCACCCCTCGCACTCCAACGACGTGATCGTTGCCGAAAACGGGCCGGCTAGAAACGCGCATCCAGCGCATTTCGCCAGACTTGCTCACAGCCCGATATTCAGTGTCTCCAATGGCATCGCCAGAAAGAATACGCTGGAAGCTCTCCCCGGCAGACTGCACATCCTCTGGAGAGATAAACTCGGCGAAAGAGCGACCAATCATTTCTGATGGTGTGTATCCGAGAAACGCCTCCACGGCTGGGCTGGCGTACGTTAGCGCTCCATTCTCGTCAATACTATAGATGACATCATCTATGCTTTCCACCAGGTCACGATACCTCTCCTCGCTCTCCCACAGTTCCTGTTGCCCCCGTATCCGCTCTGTCACATCAGCCAGGGTGAGCACCAGTCCGGTCACCATGCCGTCATCCTCCTTGATGGGCACCAGCGTCCAGTCCCAGTAGGTCACGCCGCGCTCGGGATGCTCCGCATATTCGAAGGGCCTGGCGTATGCCACGTACGGTTCACGCGTTTCTAACACGCTCTGGAAGATGGCCCGGTTCTCCTCGTTGGGGTACAGATCGAAGTGGTTCTTGCCGGAGAAGAAGGATGGATCCCGCCCGTCGGCTTCAGCGTAGACCCGGTTTACTCTCACGAAGTTGAACTCCGGATCCATGTAGGCCACCAGCATGTGCGAGTGGTCGAGGATCGTTTCCAGAAGCCGCGTGGTTTCCTCCAGTTCCTCCTCTGCCCTCTTCCGCTCAGTGATCTCCTGCACATGAACCAGAAATCCGCCAGGGATCCCTTCCGATCCCTTCAGCGCCGTGATACGGACGTCAATGAATCTGGTCCCCGATTTGGATGTCTTGTACAGGCCGTCCCGTGTAACAAGGTCGAAGTCAAAAACATTCTCATAGGCGACCGCTTCTCCTCTTTCGATGTGCGCCCTTGCGTCACTCGGCATATTAGGGTCTTCAAAGAGATCGAACCCTCGTAGCTCCTCCACGCTGTCAACGCCAAAGAGATCGAGGCACGCCGGGTTTGCGTCTACCAATTTGCCGTCGGCGTCGTATAGCTCCACTGCGATGGGCGATTGCGAGTACATGGTTCTGAATCTCTCCTCGCTCTCTCGCAGTGCCTCCTCCGCCCGCCTGCGCTCCCTCTCCTCTCTGTCTCTCTCCAACCTCGCCTGGAGCACTGGAGCTATGTAGCCAGCGATCGCTTCGAGCAACTCCTGGTCACGCTCATCATAATCAGTCTCTTTGTTACCCACCTCAAGGATCCCAATGGCCTCCCCCTGATGGATGATGGGCACAGCGACAACCCTCTCTATGGGAATATGTCCCTCGGGGACACGCATGGGTCCGTTGGAGTAGAACGACTTCGCCTCTACGAGGGCCTGGCCCCAAATACCGCCCCACGTCTCGCGTGGGAATATGATGTCCTTGTCGGGAATCTGGCACCTGTCCCAGATGTCTCTGGTCATGGAGGGGCAGACCAGGGCTCCCTTCTCGTCTATATATCCGAAGACCCCATACCTGCTTTCCAAGGCCTCCAGAACCACCTCCAGCACATCTCCGTACATCTCTTCGTCGGTGGTGGTGAGGAAAACCCGAACGATCTGGTTCCTGAGCGTCAGTTCTCTCGTTGACTGCCGCAGCGCTTCCTCCGCACGCACACGCTCGATGATGCGCCCCACACGTTCCGCGACAGCATCGATCAGAAGCCGCTCCTGCTGGGCGGAAGGGCCCTCGTCGCTTGTTGGCCTCTGCTCCAAGCAACCAACTTGAAGTGTTCCGGCTCGTTCGCCACGTATCACGATGTCCGCGGCCTGTTCCCAGGCAGTCTCCTCGTAGTTATCCGTCCGATACTCCTGTCCGTCTATGGCAAGGCGTGCGCAAGTGATCTCTGGATAGTGCCAGGCGGGAGGAATGAGCTCCACTACTCCTTGAAGTATCTCCTCCAGACTGACACCGGGCATCTGAACAAGAGCGGCGATGGCGTAGAGGCAATTCAGTTCCTTGACCCATACAGCCAACTCATGCGCATACCGCCTGAGTTCTTCCTCCGCCCGCTTGCGCTCGGAGATGTCGATTGTCTGAAGGACAACGCCGGCAAAGTGACCTTCCCTGTCTCTCAGAACCTCCCAGGAGCTTGACGCGTACCACACTTCTCTGCTCTTCTTGACCGCCTTATACTCGAAATCCCTGACTCCAACCTCCTCGCGGAAGGTGTGATCGAACATGTCCCTCGCCCTCGGCGTGTCGTCCTCATGCACCCACCACTTCGGCTCGCCCTGCAGCTCCTGTTGGGTGTAGCCGACGATCTCTTCACAGTTGGGGCTCACATATAGGTTGTTGCCCTTTTGATCACTAATCACGAGGAGACTGGGAGCTGACTCGACAATGGTCCTAAACCTCTCCTCGCTCTCTTGCAGCGCCTCCTCCGCACGCTTACGCTCGGTGACGTCGGTCACAACTCCGAGTATGGCATTCTGCCCTTCGTAGGTTATCAGCCTTGTGGCGAGTATCGCCTCGATTCTCTCGCCTTCCTTGGTGACCAATTTGTATTCGATGGGGGGGACCTCCTCACCCCTGAACTGCCTCGCGTAGTTCTCGCGGATGGAGTCCTTGGATTCTGGCGCGACGAGGCTGAAGAAGTCGAAATCAGGGGAGTAGAACTCCTCTCGGGTGTAACCCATGACCTCTTGACACTGCTCGTTGGCATACACTACTGCCCCGTCCCTGTTGATGAAGATCATGTTCGGCGACTGTTCTGCAAGGCTTCTGAACTTCTGCTCGGATTCCTTCAGCGCCTCCCTAGCCTGCTTCCGCTCGGTGATGTCTTGTCCAATGGACTGGTATTCCACCGGGCGACCCTCTTCGTCGAAAAGCGCCCGATCGGTCCATCGCTGCCAAGGAAGCGTGCCGTCAGGGGCCAGCACCTGATGTTCGTAGGTGATGGTTGGGCTTTCAGCGGTGAGAGAGGAATAGCGGCCGCGCACTGCTTCGTGCACTTCTTCGGGAATGAACTCGAAGAAGTCTCGGCCTTCCAGCTCCTCACGACGCTTGTGGAAATACCGGCAGTAGTGCTCGTTGACGAAGGTCAAAGTCCCGTCCGGTAGAAACCGGCACACCAGGGCTGGCATGTCCTGCACAACTCTGCGGTACCGCTCCTCACTCTCGGCCAGCGCCTCCTCCGCCCACCTCTGTCCGGTGACGTCCCGAAGCACCACTTGTACGGCAGGCCGGCCTTCAAATACGGCCAGAACCGCAGCCACCTCCACATCAACAGCAGTTCCGTCGAGACGGAGAAGCCTTTCTTCGTACAACCTGGCTTCTCCCTCTTCCATAACCTGCCGCATTCGATCTTCCACTACTTCCCGATACTCGGGATCCACGAGATCCATCACGGCTCTTCCCAAGGCCTCTTCGGGACCATCGGCCCCAAAGAGTTCCGCCGCCGAGCGGTTCGCGAAGACGATCTCACCCCCGCTGTGAATGGCAATACCATCGGAGGAAAGCTCCACCAGCCGGCGATAGCGGCGTTCGCTCTCGCGTAGCGCATCCTCCGCCTGCTTGCGGCTGGTGATATCACGGAAGACGCCTTGCATGATTCGTCTTCCGGATATCTCCATCACACTGGCTGATATTTCAACCGGCACCAGTTCACCCGAAGGGCGTTGTATGTACGCGTCCTCGGTAGTCCCCTCGCCCTTCTGAACATGTTCTTTGAAGACGGCCTCGTATCCTGCCGTCTCCTCCTTGGGGTGCAGCGCAGTCTGATGCAGCCCCAGCAATTCCTCCCTGGGCGTGGCCATCAGTTCGCAACCGGCCGGGTTGACGTCCAGTATCGCGCCGGTTTCCGCATCAGCCAGGAAAATGGCATCCGGACACTGCTCGAAGACCTTTCTGAACATGGCCTCACCTTGCAGCTCCACATGTTTGTCTTGGCGGTGGCGTTTGCTTCTCTTGGCCATGACACTCACCTCGCATAGGCTGCGTTACGCATCTTGATGGACAGCGTCACGGTAAGGCTAGCATGGTAGGATGTGCCGTCCTTGCACCTCAACTGCATCTCGAAGGCGCCAACGAAACCACATGCTTCCACGCGTTCTATGCTCTCACCGTTCTGTGCCGGGCTTTTCATCCTTCCGAGATGGCAACGGAATGGCAGTTGACTGTCACACTCTAATTGTAACCACGTCCTCACGGGCGTGCAAGTTCCTGGTTGAGGATGTCGCAAAGGCCCGTCAGACAGGGGGGTGACGTCATGCCACCTTCCTGCGCCGGTGGACGCATCCTGAGTTGCCCGTAGGGCGTATTGAAGGAACGATCCAGCTGGGGATCTCACGTCGTTTCTACACACCCCGTGGTTGAGCTGGCAACCAGAATGGATTCGATGACTTAGGCACGACTGTCCAATTCACGTCTATTGCTGTCTTAGCAAACCCCTCTCCCTACAGACATCCTGTGCGCCCTCGTCGGGACTACCGCCTGTACGAACGTATTAACCAAAAAACTAGACGATTGTACAGGACGCAGACTGAACGAATGCCCGATGTGTGTATGTGGCCAACAGATCGTTACCAGGGTCTTGGTGGCAGGCGACGGCCAAAGCAGTGCTGATTTCGTCGAGTAGGATAGGAGGCATTGCAGCCACAGTCGCTGGCCCATTGTAGCCCAGATGGTTCAGCACCTCCAGGGGAGGTTTTCGGTTCATGCCTTTGCCAAAGTGGGGGCGGATGACGTTGTAGAAGTAGAGCCAATGCAGGCCGAGGGTGAGCAAATGGGTAGTGTCTTTGGCATGCAGGAGGTAGGGTCGGTACAACTCTTCGTCATCTGTGCGGTGGCTTCGCTCGACGCGGCCGTTGTAGCCCTTGCGTCCGAGAGGATAGCGGCGTAGATCTGCTCGGAGGGGGTGGAGGTAGCGGCTGGACAACTTGGCGATTGTGGTTGGGTTATCGCCACCAAACTCCTGGCCCCAGTCGGTTTGGAAGGAGACATTGGCTGGTACGTCATGGGCACGCAGCCACATCAGTACGAGCACCATGAAGGCGGTACCATTGGTGCGGTTTAGCCTGTGGCTGTAGGCCAGGAATCGGAGGCGAGTGCCTGCGTCACAGGCGGTCCACTGATAGCGGGGCAAGCGTTGACGCCGGAGATGGGTGGTCCTCTCTGTTCCTAGGGCCTGCTTATCACGTATGTCTTTGACATCGGTTTGGAGGAGGGAGAAGGGTTGATCCTGGTCCCAGGCCCACATAGGGGGGTAGAGGGGCTTGCGACACTTCCGTTTCTGGGGTGGTCTTCGTCTTCGGAAGATATGCCGGATGGTGTGAGGGGAGAGGCAGAGTCCGTGGGCGCGCAAGTAGAGAGCCAACCGATGACGTCCATAGCGGGTCTTCTGCCAAGCCTCAAGGACCTGGTCCTCGATGTGGGGAGGAGTTTGCCTTGGGGACTTATGAGGGCGGCGGGAGCGATCTTCCAAGCCAGAGAGGCCCTCAGCCTCATAGCGTCTGATCCACTTTCGGACGATCTGTCGGGAGGTGTGCCAGCGACGGGCCGTCTCGCGGATGCTGCCGGTCTCGTGATAGGTGGTCACAACCCGAAGTCTTGCCT
>CAZNMJ010000109.1:9749-10967 GCA_964573815.1 uncultured Anaerolineales bacterium | reverse complement strand
AGAAACGGCTGCTATGGCGGGGGTGGGTTGGATCGCCGGTCTGACGCTTTCCATGCTGATCTTTGCCTGGCTAAAGGCAACCCTCTACGAACCCAGGGGGATGGAACTGAATCTGGCCAACCTTTGGCCAATCTGGTTCACCATCCCCATCCCACTGGTGGCGATTGCCTTCGCAGCTTTCAGCATCATGCGGGTACTTGCCCGCCTCGACGCCGTGGCGATCATCGAGCGCGGGAAACTCAGCGCGGAAGCGAGAGACCAGCGGCGAGCGGTGAGACGCTCGTCGGCCAGGCCGCTATCGTCCCGCACCTTCTATCTACGCTATCGTCGTCGGGCACTGATGTTGATTGCCGGCATGGCGCTGATGATCCTGGGAATTGCCTTTCCAGCCTTCTTCGTTGCACCACTCATTGACGCGAAATTGCCCTTTTTCGAATACCTACACCACGTCAGCGTGGTCTCGCCAGGTGTGGGCCGCGCCGTTGATCCTGGCGTGGCGGCGCGGATCAGGACCCACCCGTCCGTGGCACGCGTCATCTCTGCTATGCGATTGGATCTGATGGCCAGCATACCGCCCACGGAGGATCAGTTCACGTTCTACGGCGTTTCTGAAGACGACCTACCGGCTCTCATTGACCTGTACGGGGTGTACCTCAAGGAAGGTCGCCTGCCCCGCCCCCGATCCAACGAGATCGTTCTGTCGGAAGCAGTGGCTATGAATCGTGACCTGCACGTGGGCGACACGGTCGGCCGGCCGGTCTACGAACTAGACTACAGCATCCCCACCGAAATGGTGGTCGTCGGCATCCTGGCCCCCAGCGACCTATGGATGGGATTCGCTTCTTACGAGTACCTGGAGAGCCACGAACTCTACTCATCCCGGCCGGTCCACCTGCTCGTCGTCCCGGCCGAGGGGCGTAAAGCCGAACTGGACGATTGGCTGGAGAAGGACGTGGCCTCTACCCAAACGAACGTGCGAACTTACGACACGCAATACCGTGAACTGCAACAAGCGACACGAGGCATACTCCTACTGTTTGCCGCGCTCGAGAGCGTCGTCGCTGTCGTCGCGGCCATTGCGCTGGCTATCTTGAACTACATCTTCTTCGCTCAACGACGGGAGGAGTTCGGCGTCTTGCACGCAATGGGTCACAGCCGCCTGTGGCTCGTGCTCCGCACCGTGAGAGAAACCGTGGGCGTGGTGGGCTTGGCCTGGCT
>CAZNMJ010000109.1:0-9649 GCA_964573815.1 uncultured Anaerolineales bacterium | reverse complement strand
TGTGCTGGCACTGGCTGTGCTGCTCCTGGCCGGATGCCAGGACAAGGCTACGCCATCTCCCATGCCTACGCCCATGAGTGTTTCCACCGGCCCCAGCACTTTAGAGACCGGACGCATCACTGCGCTGGGCACGATCCTGCCGGCGCAGCAGCTCAAGCTGAGCTTTCTCACCGGAGGCCCGGTGCGCGTCGTAACCGTGCAGGTCGGGAGCGAAATTGAGGCCGGGGACTTGCTCGCCGCACTAGATGCAACAGATGCGGAGTTGAGTGTCCAGGAAGCCCAGGATGCTCTGGCGGTCAGTCAGGCATTTCTGAACCAGGCTCAGGCCGGTCCGCTAGACCAGGCGGTGGCGGTCCCCGAGGCTGACTACCAAGCTGCACTGGCCCGCTACGACCAGATAAGAACTGGCGCCAGTCAGGAGGAACTAACAACCGCCCAAGCCCAGGTTCGCAAGGCCGAGTTGGCCGTGCAACGCGCTCAGGCGGCCTACGACCGGGTCGCTGGACAGCCCGACATCGGAGCTAGCCCTGAGGCTGTCGCTCTTCAGGAGGCCACCATCGACTATGAGATCGCGAAGGCCCAGTACGATCGCCTGAAACGACTGCCAACCCAAGCGGAACTGAGAGAAGCCCAAGCTCAACTGTCTCGCGCCGAGGCTCAACTAGCGCTTGCCCAAGTCCCCCCTCGCACGGAGGATGTGGCCGTCGCCGAAGCCCAGGTGCAGCAGGCACGCACCGCCCTGGCCCGCGCGAACCTGGCCCTTGCCCATTCTCAGCTGCTGGCTCCGTTCGACGGCACTATATCGGCCGTCTACCTACACCCCGGGGAATGGGCCGCGTCAGGTGCGCCAGTCGTCGAGATTCTGGACACCACCGGGTGGCTGGTAGAGACGCGCAACGTGGGCGAACTGAACATCGGGCGCGTGGAAGTGGGCCAGGAAGCTATCGTGCGGGTGATGGCCTTCCCCGGCGAGAAGCTGCGCGGGCGCGTGGTCGCCATCTCACCCATCGCCGTGGTGCAGCAAGGTGACACGACCTACACAGTGATGATCGAGCTAGAGCCCACGGACCTGAATCTGCGTCCCGGGATGAACGTCGAGGCGGAAATCGTGACCGAGTGAGAACGGATCGAATCGGGAATGTCCACCATATCCATCCGCATAGAACTGCAAGTAACAACGCTGGAGGAATAGCATAGAAATGGACTCATGACGGCACAATGAGGAGAACTCAACTCACTGTGGGGATCATCTATCTCGCGCCGGCAGAGGTGCGATGCCTAGGTGGGCTCAGTGAAACACTAGCTTGACGGTGAACGTAAAAAGCTGCCACACCCACATACGATCTCAGTCCAGCATCCCCCGCCGCTTAATCGCTCCTTCGATACGTGCTTCGGCACGTCCTGCGGTGCATCTGACGTCGTTTTTGTCGTTCGATTTCGCCGCAGGAGTACGGGGCCTTCAAGTAGGTACTCCCCCGGAGGCTCGGATGCCCGTTGCGAGACATGAGAAAGTCACGAGAAACGGCTGGAATGCGCTGCCGTCTATGAGGAGCTGCGCCGGGGGTACTTTGCGCTTCTGGGCCCTGCCATCTACCGCTGGCACGCCAGGGCTCGGTCCCTGTAGAGAGTGAGGCGGCGCCCGTGGCCCGCTGTTCGGGACGGAGGCGGCCGGGGAGTCTACGGCTCAGCTATGGGGCAGAGCCCCTGGGCCAGCACTGAACCCGGCTACCTGGCCATCTGGAAGCGTGACCACGACCTCCTTTCCCCTGATGTTGGCAACTGCGACGTGATAGTCATCACCTTCCTGGATGACGAGCAGGTCGCAAGGGGCAACTGCTGATATCACACTGTCAGCAAGCCGACAAAACGGGGCAACAGAGGTGTCGCTGCAGTCGTTGGTCCCCATGAGCAGAGCCGCCGAAAGCTTCCCATCCTCAATCCGGACAACCGCTCCGGACCCGCCCACCACGCGCATTTCCAGGGTTGCCGCGCCTGTGGCGCTCTGCCAGCTTATCCTGCTCAGCCGCCGTTGCTCTCTTGCCAGAACAAAGAGGTACTGGACATCCCTGGCGGGATGATCGTACAGCCACGCGCCCGCGCAACCCTCCGTCTCAATGGGTCTTTCCAGCCCGAGGTCCAGCAAGACGTGGCCGAAACCGTCTCCCAGGAATGTCTCCTCTGGCACAACCACGATCTCATGCGCCCTGTCCCTCAACTCGGTACATCCCTCGAACTCCCCATCTAGCCCGGGCAACTCTTCAATGACAATCAGCTTCCCTCCCGCATCTATGTACCGACAGAGCTTCTCCTGGCTTTCCCTGTCCATGAAGAAGCCTCCGCGCAAGATGAGAAAGGGATACCTAACCAGCGCTGCCAACGAGGCCGCCTCGAGGTTTTCCACACCGTAGTCAACGCCAAGAGAGAGGAGGGTCCCTTGCAGATGGCTGAAGGCGGTGCCGCATTTGGGAACTGCAAAACCTCCGGCAACGTGGCCACCCGGGCGGGGCCGGTCGGCCATGCTGCCCGAGGCCCAGGCGCCGACGTAGGCGAAGGGAAGGTAGACCACCCAGGCAAGCGACCTACGGGGCTGAGTCTCCAGAAACTCGCACCCGTAGTGTCCAAAGAAGCTGTTGAGGAAGGACATTATTCGGGCTTTGGCCGTGATCCTGCCGGCCTCGTCGATGGGAGCGTGGCTGGGATAGGGTGTGCTGTGGAATCCATCCAAGCTCTCATCCCAGGAGGAGGTCGCAGCACCAGTGTAGATGGTGTAGCCGGTGGCTCCGCCTGCGATGACCAGGAGAGTCTGGGTGTAGCAAACTGTCGCGAACCGGTACTGCTGTCCGTACGGTTCGGTGAAACCCCAGTTTTCCTCCAGATTTGGCCCTCTACTCCTCTTGGCTAGGAGAAGATATCGCAGCAGCACGGAGGGGTCATCCGTGGCGGGGCCAATCCAGTTCGTGAAGCCATAGTGGACATCGGCCCACTCATCAGGGTTGACGCGGCTAAGCCAGGCGTCCACGCCGTAGGGATCAGGGAGGGGCGGGTTTATATTGACCAGGCAGGGGAGTTCGGAGCCCAAGAAGGAGCGGTAGAGCCTGTAGATCTCTTTCATGTATTTCCACTGGTAGGCGGACCAATCCATGTAGGCTACCAGATCGCGCACAGTGTCAGGTTCCTGCCATTGACGCGCGGGGTCTATCTGCTCCCATGTGGAATGGGCGGTGCCATGCAGCCTATTGTATCTGCGCAAGGTCTGATAGTCGTCCTTCAGACATTGGCGAAAGTACTCGAGGCTGGAATCGCTGTAGTCATACTCCCAGGGAGGCCTCTGCGCGTTGGAGTACATGCCTTCGTTCGCCAGCTGGATCAGAATGACTGGTCCCTCGGGGTAGGCGAAGCGAGCGATCACGTCTGCCTGGACTCTGCCGAGCCAGCGCTCCACCTCTCTGAGAAAACTCGCATCCAGGGGGGCTGGGAGGGGCCAGGGCTTCGCCACTCGTCCATCCTCGGCAGGCTCACTGCCGGACCAGGTCACGGGGTTGCCTCGATGGTCCAGCATGGCCTCGATCTCCGCGTTGTTGACGGGACACACGAAGTCAGGGAGGCCACCGTAGTTGGTCTCGCCGTGGATGAATGGGCCCGGTTTGGCAATCACCAGCAGGCCCTTCTCGTGACAGAGTTGCAGAAATCTCAGGACGTTTCTGTTGTCCATGGTTGAGCCACTAAAATCATAGCGGCGCTCCCCGTCGACCAGGATGTCATGGTGTCTCCACGGAAGGTAGCAGCTGATGAGCTTTACGCCGCAGCTCTTTAGCTTCTCCAATCGGTCACTCCAGTTCTCGGCCTCATCCCTGAAGTAGGGATATTCGGCGCTCACAAGGTAGAGAGGCTCGCCTTCTATGTATACGACTCCGTTCCTGATCTCTACTGCCGCCATCTTTGGCTCACACTAGATCTGTTCCGACAGTCGAAAGACCCGCACGGTTGTTCCCTCTGTTGCCAGCGTGGTGACCCCACGCCTGATCGCCAGCACTGCGTCCCCCGGAAGGATCTCTTCCAGGCTCCCGGTTGTGATGTCGCGGAACGCCAGGTGGACTTCTCTGGGCTTGGGTATCGTGTCCACGACAAACAGTATTCTCTCAAATTCGTTCCTGTGAATGACCCCAGTGATGTGTTGGTCCTCGACCCCTACCTCTGGCACGAGGCCTTGAGACGCCAAGAGGGATCCTAGGACATCGAGATCGCATGCCTTTTCATCGCGCCCCTCGTCGGAGAGCCAGTCGTCCTGCACCAGAATGATCTTCCCCCGCCCCACAACGCGCTCACCGAACGGCGACTTCGGACAGGGTGTGGCCCCAGCGTATTCCACGTCTCGCCCGAAATGCCAACATGGTTTGAAGTCCAGATCCATAATGGGCAACACGGGACAGAAGACCATGATGCCCCCGCCTTCGACGTAGCTGCGCAAGAGCCTCTGTGTCTGCTCGTCCATGTAGCCGCTCGACGGGACAACGATCAAACGATAGGTGGAAATGTCCGTATCGCCGTCCACGAAGGGGTCAACTATCGCCGGGTCGTAGCCCAAAGCCAACAACGCGGTATAGGAGCGCTCGAACAGACGATACGCCCTTCCAAGCTCCATCCCATCGACGATGACCTTGCTGTCGCCGACGACGTAAGCCTCCCAGGCGTAAGGTCGGTAGTACATGACAGCCACGTCCTGACTCTTGCGAAGCGACGTGAAGCCGCCGATTCTCCGGACGAGACTCATGACCCTCTTGGGAACATCGTAGGTTTCACTGGGTTGACCGTGTTCATCGACGGGAGCACCCTGCCAGTTCTCCCGGTTCACGAACATGTAGAAGTTCATCCCCTTGAGGCCGTAGGCGAGGCCGAGGAGGTCATTGTCTCAGTGTGGCTGGCCAGCAAGGGTGACGGCGTTTCTTCAGAGCCCTCGAGCTTCCAGATGCCGGTCATCATCTCCGGGGCCCAAGGCAGTTTCGAAGTGGCCAGGCTGTAATTGACGGATTTGACGACATCGACAAAATCGTCGACCGAAAGCGGCGGAACCGCGTAATAGTCATAGCCTCCCAGGCCGCCGCTGGCCTCCTCAAGCTTCCTCCAGTTGTTGGGCACGGACAGGGGCCAATGACGGTTGTAGTTGACGGTGAACAGGACATTCTCTATCCCATTTCGCAAGTGAATCTCCCCGAGGATTTGGATGTACCTTGCCAGTAACCATTCTTTGAATTCGGCCCAGTCCGTATGTCTCCTCAGGTCGCCCAGGTGCTGGATGCCGAGAGTGACAGGCGCTTCTACATCGGAAAAATTGGCGAGGGCCGATCGGTATGCGAGGTTGAGGGCCCCCACAGAACCGTATTTTCCCTTCAGCCACTGCTGATATAAGCCTCCGGCGATGACCGGGTTGTAGTCCGACTCAAACATGCCGTCACGGAAGGTCATGCTGGGCTCGTTATCCAGTTGAACAAGGATAACGGGGCCGCGGGGGTAGCAGAAGTCACTGATGCACAGGTCGACATCAGTCAGCCACCGTCGAACGTGCTTCAGGTACGTGGGGTGCAGGTAGCTGGGTGTGTCCCCGTCGAAGGGCGGGAAATATCCCACCACTGGCTGGCCCTGGTTGTCCTTTGCGAGGATCTCTTCGTCGCTGAGGAGCCAGTCGGGATAGCCGCCCTTCTCCTCCTCCGCACATATCCAGGGTCCCGGCTTCAGGTGAACCCACAGCCCGAGGCTCTGGCAGAGGCGCAGAAAGGCAGGCACATTTAGCCGTGGGTCGGTCTTCCCGGTAAGATCCTTTTCCTGTGGCGAGATGCTATGACGTCTCCAACTGAGGTAGGTGGAGACAATCTTGAGATCCATCGCCTTCATCCGCTTCAGACACTCTCCCCAGTACTGTGGATCGATGCGCCAGAAATGGATCTCCCCACTGAAGAGAGGTACCCTTTCGCCATTCAATAGCAGGGCGTTCCCGGACAACGTGACCCGGCGCCGTGAGTCGGATCCGTGCCTTCGACGGTTCTGGCCAGGATGACCATCATTCTCTTTCCGATGCATTTCCCACCCTCATCTCAGAAGCTGCGGAAGCGGCGACACGGTTTCCTCACAACTGCTCTCTGCTGCAGTGCCCCGCCGCCTTGAGAAGAGCAACGAACCTCTCTAGACGCCAGGTTCGCCGGGGTCGCCGCCAATATTGAAGGCCAGAATAGTCACGACTCAGAATCCCAGTCTGATACCCCTGATCAGATACTTCTGGAGGCCGAACGCCAGAAGGCAGGTAGGTATGATCAAATAGGTTCCACCGGCCATCATGGGACCCCAGTATATCTCATATCCGGTCTGCATCTGCACCAGGCCTACCGTCAAAGGCATGGACCGAGTCGTCGTGGAGAAGGAGATTCCAAACAGGAGATCGACCCAGGCGGTTATGAAGCCAAAGAGGACGACGGTGTATATCCCTGGCGCGGCGATAGGCATGGCAATTCTCCAAAAGACACCAACGGCTGACAAGCCATCGAGGGCGGCTGCTTCCTCAACGTCCCTCGGCACGCCGTCGAAGAAGGGCTTCATCATCCACACCACGAAGGGCAGTTGCAGGACGACGATTCCGATCATTATGCTGACAAGTGAGTTGAGGAGATGAAGCGCCTTCATAACTGTGTAGAGGGGAACCACGAGAGCTGCCGGGGTAATCATTCTGGCCAGCAGTATGAAACCGAGCAACACCCCGCTGCCTGCGAAGCCGTATCTCGAGAACCCGTAGGCCGCCAACGAGCCCAACAGTGTGCTGGTGACCACGGCGCCAGCGGAGATCAGAAGACTATTCAGCGTCAGCCGACCAAAACTGAACCTGGTAAAGAGGCTCCTGTAGTGGTCCAGTGTGAAGCGCTCTGGAATCCACGTGGGCGGATCCCTGTAGATCTCCTCCGTTGGTTTTACTGAGCTTGCCACCATCCAGGCTACCGGGAAGACTGTCGCCACAGCCACCACCGCCAAGATGGCCAGCAATCCGTGCTCTGCCGCGGAGCGTCTCACGTGGCGCTTCTCCTTGCGATGAGGACTGCGCCCAGCAACGCGGAGATCACTATGGCCACAACAGCCAGGGCTGAGGCCTTTCCGAAGTGAAGGTGAGAGAAGGCCGTTTTCCAGATCAGCAGGGGAAAAACCTCGGTTGCAGTGCCTGGCCCTCCGCCTGTAGTCATATACACAATGTCGAAGATCTTGGTGAAAGCGTCCACAGCCCGAAAGGCGGTCGTAACCGTCAGAACCGGAAATATGGAGGGGAGTGTCAGGTATCGGAACTCCTGCCATCCAGAGGCGCCGTCTACCTTCGCAGCGTCGAACTGTTCGGGTTCAATGGACATAATGGCGGCGAGGACAAGAAAGAGAATGAAAGGCGTCATTTTCCAGGCATCAGCGACGATGACGGATAGCAGGGGATACCTAGTGAACCACGCTATCTCGCTCCCAAGTAGGGCGTTGACGGGGCCAAACAGCGGATGGAGCATCATCTTCCAGGCCACGGCGGCGGCAATAGCAGGGGTCGCGAAGGGTAGTAGGAACACGCTGCTGGCGATCGTGTTCAGCACTCTCGCTATCCTGGACCGGGTCTCGATCAGGTGTTTCGCCAGTAGAGATGCAATGGACAGACCCGCCACCAACTCCAGAGCAACGCTGACCACGGTGAAGACCACTGTCACGTACAGCGAGTGGGCAACCAGATCCGACCGGGCAAGCCATCGGTAGTTGGCGAACCCAGCATAGAGGACCTCCGCAGATCGAAGGGGAGAGTAGTCGTGGAGACTGAGGTAGAATACGTTCAGAATCGGGTAGATCATGAAGGCGGAGACGAAGAAGAAAGCAGGAAGGATAAACACCAGGCCGGTTTTCCACGCTCTCTTGTGCCTGCTCATAGCACTACACTGTCATAGCCTAAGGTCACCCCAGCGCCAAGGCGCCAAGCCAGGCATGCCATGAAGATGAATGGCAAGGGAAGCCTGTGCCACAGGGAGGCCCTTGCTCCCGGTAGCTGTGGCCCGGCTCCGCGCCGGCCCTCGATGGCGCTTGCTTCCCTGATCGCGACGGCTGACTGGAAAGTCCTCCGCACCCGCAATGCGGGTGCGGAGGACATGTGAGGCGCCTACGCCCGATCTGTCGAGGGCTATTCGATCGCCTTTCTGTCCGCGAATTTCGTTTCCTGCAGCCAATCGCAGGCCTCATCGGCCGTCATCTCTCCGTTGAGTACCTTCCAGATGGCCTCGGTCACCCCGCTCGACAACTCCCCCGGCCAGGTGGTGTGTTGGTAGGTGACGTAAGGCAGGGTCTCCTCGTACTTGTCAATGCCAACGAGCGCTCCCTTCACTTCGGCGTCTTCGAGGACGTCCTCTCGCATGGGCAGGTTGCCTGTAGCCAAGACCTGAGCTTTCTGGTAGTCATAACTCATCATCCACTGGATGAACCTGGCCCCCGCCTCCGGAGATGGCGCGGCCTCGGGGATGACGGCAACGAAAGCGCCCAGGTGCGCCCCGGGCTGTACGTCGCCCGTCGGCGGCGCCATACCGACCTTGTCTGGCATGGTCTCCAGGAAGCTGTTCCAGATGTAGAGCCAGTTCTGATACATGAAGATCTTCCCCTCTTGCATCAGCTGGTCGCCGTCAAAGAAGGTCAGCGTCTCCCAACCAGGGGGATTGAATTCGGCCATCCTGGTCAGCGCCGCCATGGCCCGCTTCTGTTCGGTAGTGTTCAACGTCAGGTCGCCGGTTTCCAGGTCGCCGTAGTTTGACCCCATCCCGTAGATGAAGTAGGTGTGATCAAGGAATATCGACCAGTCTACGCCGCCCAGGAAGAAACCGTACAAATCTGGCGGACGGTGGAAGAACTGGGCGACCTCGTATAACTCGTCATACGTGGTCGGGACCGTTAGATCGCGACCGTATTGCTCCTTGAACGCAGCCTGCTCCTGTGGATCTTCGATCAAATCCCGCCTGTAGAACAGCATCGGGAAGTTGAAGTACTGGGGGACGCCCATCAACTTGCCGTCGCGGGTGAAGTAGTCGCTGTGGGTGATTGTTGCGATCTCCTCTGCGGACAAGTAGTTGTCCAGGGGGAGCCAGTGCCCCTTGGTCTTGACCCACAGCAGGTCGTCGCCGCCACCGACCATCACTACGTCGTAGATCCCGGAATCTTCTATCAACTCGCGGACTTTCCGGTCACCCCACAGCGGTCTCGCCACCTGCTCTATGGAGGCGGTTATACCTGTCTCTTCCTCAAAGGCGCGTGCCTGTTCGATCAGAACATCAGTCTCGGGACCAGCCACCGCCAGGACACGAACAACCTCCGCCGCAGGCTCTTTGGCGGCCGGGGTTGGCTGAACAGGGGTCTCGCCCGCCGGAAGAGGGGTGGCAGGTTGACCCTGACAAGCGGACAAAACACAGATGATGCCCGTGAGCAAGGGCACCATGACCAGAAGTACCATAAACCTCCTCATGCCGCTCTCCTCCTTCTCAACTTTGGTGCTTACTCTTTGGGATTGTACGCTGAGTCGCACTTCACGACACACGTGACTTTGGTTTCCTGGGCCGGACATCACCTCCTCTCCACCGTCTACGAGCTCACGACACTCCTGATCTTT
>CAZNMJ010000108.1:0-11035 GCA_964573815.1 uncultured Anaerolineales bacterium | reverse complement strand
CGTTGGCCAGCCATCCGGCCAGTCAAAGAACCACTAGGTCGCCCACGCTCCCATTTGTAGCCATGCCTGGCGCCTATGTCAAGGCCGCTTGTGGGCCCTTTGTGCGTGACGCTAGACTTGAACCTGTGCCGTCCTACCCGCCGCAATATACCAACCGCCATGATATCGAACCTGCTGCAGCCCGAGGACGTGGAACCGGAGGAAGACAGATGCCAAACCACGAAAGACGTACCATAAGTGCAAGTATGGGACATGTGCAAGTGCGTTGCGGCGATCATCCTCCTACGTGAGCACGACGCGCTCTGGCCACGGATCTTGTTGTGAAGTTCCCCACAGCTTACTCACGTATTGTATCGAGAATAAGTCCTCCAGCACGTGCAGCCAGTAGGTGCCTTCATCGGACAGAACCACTTCGTCGCCGTGGTCCCTCACGAACCGCAGCCAGGACAGGGGCTTCATGTACTTGCCGTAGACCTCGTCGAACTCCTTCCCGAATCGTTCCTGGAAGTCGCTCTTCCTGAACCTGGTCTCGTAGATCCTCCAGTAGAGCCAACCGGCCATCTGCATCCTTTCTGACAGCTCGAGCGAGAGCGCGATGGGCATCCTCCCGTTCTTGAGCGCGCGAATGTACTCCCCCACGTTGAAGGTGTTCAGGTAGAACACGTCCCTGAGGTACGAGCCCGCACTGGCGCCCAGGCCGACGTAGAGGGGCACCGTGACGGAACAGTACTTTGGTACGCCCGGCCTGGTGAAGGCCCACACGGAGGTACGCTCGTAGCCTGCTCCGTAGAAGATCCTCTCCAGGATGCGCAGCATCTTTCTCCTCGTGAAGATGGTGGAGTTATTGTCGTTCTTTCGTGCGCCAAGGCCCGCCATCTTGGTGTACGGAAATCGGAAAAGGGGATAGGCGGCCACCTGGTCCACACCAAGCTCAACCAGGTCGTGGCCGGCTTGCTCGACCTCGTCGTACGTCTGGTCGTGGAGAGCGAAGATCATGTCCGCATTGACGCACTTGAAGCCCGCAGCGACGGCCCTCTCCACCGCCGCCTTCACTTCATCCACCCCGTATTGTCTGCCGAGCGCCCGCAGATGTCTGTCTTGCAGCGCCTCCACTCCAATGCTCAGGTGCTTTACCCCCATGGAGATGATGGTCTTGAGGTTGTCAGCGCTTAGGTCGTTGGGGTGGCTCTCCATGTGCATGTCACACTGCATGTTGAACGAGTCGAAGATGTGGGCCAGGATTCCTTCGAGGCCACTGTGGAGCATGGTTGTGGGCGTTCCGCCACCGATGTAGAAAGAGGTCACAGGGCTGTCGCCCATCAGATCGCAGTACAGGTCGATCTCTCTCTTGATCGCATGCACGTACTCGCGCGCCACGTCAGGACGGTAGATTTCCTTGTTGTATGGGCAGTAGGGGCAGATTTGGCGGCAGAATGGGACGTGAAGATAGAGGCCGAACTCCTCTATGCCCTCGAATCTGCTCTCGAGGGATGGCACGCTGTTCTCCAGGGCTATGGATTCCTGTCCGGTCAGCAGCCTTCTCAGAAATGACCTTAGAAGCCCTTCAAGCCGCATGTCCCTACACGTCCGATTGTCTTGGGGCAGATTGCCTCTACAGCGCGGTACACTCAAAACACCAAGAGACTGTGTCAAGGGAAGCCAGTAGGATCAGTGTAACGGGTGCTCTGAACCAGTCAGTACCGCCCCCCAGCCACAAACGAAAGGGGGCAACTCCCCTGCCATGAGCCTGCCTCACCGCTCGACCGCTGGTCGCAGACTGCAGTGGCTACTCCCGCGTGCCCCTCTTACACACTGTCCATAACCGATCGATCCCACCTAAGAGAACACCAAGGCTAGCGCCGAGGTTGCGGATGCCGGACGTGAACCAAGTCCCGGGAGGCAATGCAGACGCCCTTCCATGCCTCAGAGTTGGACTACTCTGCCAGCGGGCTATCGTGGACGGTGGCGCCTACCTTCTCCGGCACCATGAAGCTGCCCTCGATCTCCTCCAGGTCGTACCACCACTTGTCCTCGATGTTCTGCTTTCCGTACCCTAGCAGATCGTCCATCCAAACCGAGAACCGGCGGGCGAGAGAGGAGCGCTCCAGCCACCACTCCACCACCTTGTGAATCCCCTGATAGGGCTTGTTCCAGGGGCAGACCTTGATACACCTACCGCAGGAGGCACCGGCGGGGTTTCCGACACGCATTCTGGTGCAGCCTTCGACGTCCAGTCCGTAGGTTTCGTAATCATTGTGGACTATCGTCCCATCGCTGTAGGAGATGGACTGTGAGGGGCACTCCCTGGCGCACTTCTTGCATATCGTGCAGTAGTCCTGGAGCCCGAAATCTACCGGCTTGTCAGGTGCGAGTGGCAGGTTTGTGGTCACCGCTGAAGCCTTGAACCGTGGCCCCAGGAACGGGTTCAGAACCGTGTTTCCAAAGCGCGACATCTCGCCGAGCCCGGACAGCAGGACTAAGGGTGGCATGACGACCTTGTAGTGGCCAGAGAAGTGGGGCTCGGCTTCGTATCCCAGGCGTCTGATGTAGTTGGCTACGATCGTGGCGATGAAACCGCTGGTAGAATAGCTCTTGAAGCTCTGCGCGGCGCTGATCCAGTCGCTTCCCAAAGCTCCATTGAACGTCCTCCATCCTTGGTCGATGAGGAAGACGACGGCATACTTGTGATCCAACTCGATGGGTCGCTCCTTTCTGTCCGAGGCGTAGACCGCATACTGGGGAAGCTCGCAGACCCCCACGCAGTCGGCCCGCAGGAAGTAGCCCAAGGCCTTGATGTGGCGCGCAACAGCCGCTGGATCCCGTGGTATGGGAGCCAGAGTGGGGTAGACCTCGCTCAGTTCCAGGCTGGCCAGATGCCCCGTAATCTGAGACAGCGCCGCCCCGATAGGCTCCTTCTGCACGAAGCGGTCGACTTCAGCTTTGAGGCGCGGGCCGTAATCGCCCCAGGCCGCCTTGATGAACCCAGCCTGCCGTTCGCTGACTCTCTCAACGTTCGGCCCTATGTACGTCGTGGGCTCATCCACGCTCCGTAGACGCTGCAGCGGATAGGGCCCAAACTGCTCCTTTGGCGCCTTGCCTTCCAGCATCCTGCCCTCCACAATCCTAGTACTATGACCACGACTCGCGCCCCCTTCACCTCGGGTCGGAACCCGCGACGCGAGTCAGAAACACAACAATTGTAGCCCCGTGCCAAGCGTTTGCCAAGAGTGGCCCTGCGTCGCCGGGTCGCCACAGCTGTGCGCTCGCCGGCCTTCGGGACATGAAGTTACAGGAACACGCCTGGACTGACACCGGACATCCACCGGTTGACCAGCCTGTGTCCTGGGCAACGGCACAGTGATCCGCCTGCTCACTGCTTTCACCCCCCAGAGGGAGTTGGCGAAGACAGCTGGTTCCAAGCGCTTCTCAGGGAGTCCAAGTAGCTCTGAATTTCGTCAACCGGCAGGAACGCGTATCGGAACCCATTCTCCAGCAGTTGGTACAGGTCGCGATCACTGAAACCCAGATCATGCAGGCGTACATACTCTTCGGCGACAGTTGTCCTGAAGAAGGTGGGATCGTCGGTGCTTATGGCAATCGGGACGCCCGCGTCAAACAGGGCCTTCACCGGATGGGCCTCAAACGACTGATAAATGCCCGTTCGTATGTTGCTCGTGGGGCACACTTCCAGGGGTATCTGGTGCTCCACCAGATGCTGCACGAGACGCTGGTCTTCCGCGGCTCTCACCCCATGTCCTATTCGCTCCACACCTAGGACTTGCAGGGCATCCCAGACGCTCTGAGGACCAACCATCTCCCCGGCGTGTGCTGTCAAACGCAGGCCGTGGTCCCGCGCCAAAGCAAACACGTCGGTGAACTCAGCTGGCGGGAAGAGGTGCTCCCTCCCGGCGAGGGTTATTCCCACGATGCTCTCACACCCCAAGGCTATCACATCCTGGAGGAGCCTGAGGGCAGCCTCCTTGCCATAACCCCTGACCAGACCCAGGATCCACTGCACAGTGATTCCGCCATGGTTGGCTCCCTCGTCCAGGCAAGCTGCGATGTCAGCAAGGGGGATCCCGTTCCTTATGTGTCTGTGGATGGAGACTGTGATCTCCGCATAGATCACGTTCTGCGACTCGAGTCCCTCCACGACTGCCAGAACCAGCTTCCTGAAGTCTGAAGCGGTTCGAATGTAGCATCCTGTGAAGGCGTAGGTAGCCACAAACTGCTCGAAGGTATCGGTACGCAACAGATCCGAGACGTCCTCAACCGACCAGCGACGCGGTGAGAGGAAGGGTCGAACGTTGTCGTAGGCCTCGAACATGGGCCTCCACTCCGCCGGGGCTTCGCGCCATACTTCCAGAGCGGAGTACTTGTTCAGCAGGTGCGTGAGGAGGTCCTCTGGTATCGCTCCCCTGAGATGCACGTGCAACTCAGCTTTCGGGACGCTGTGAAGACGATCCTGCACATCAGCCATCGCAATCGGTCCTACTCTCCCTATCGTTCCCAGCAATGCGTATGAGCGACAGCGGCCCACGACGCGCTAAGGAACAGCCGCTCCTCTTTGCATCAGGCGTCTAGACCACTCCCAGGCCCATCGCAGCAACACGGCGATAACGATGATGATGCTCCAGTAGAAGATGAACTCAGGCACACCAAAGACAAGGGCAGAGGACGGGCTCACACCCTGCAAGAGTGGCACCTTTTCCAGCATCCTCCGCCCATAGATGGCCCACAGATGCCCTGGTAACGACACCAAACCACCCAGTACGCAAAAACCCACCACTGGATTTCCGGGCAACCGCAGAGCCAGCCACCACAGGGCCAGTCCGCTGCCGCCGAAGAGCAAACCATAGGCTGGGGGGATCAGCCAACGGGCCCAGTCTGGAAACACATAGCTGTAGCAGCAATCCCAGAAACTCCAGAGCACCCAAGCCCACAGAGCACTCCAGAAGATCACAGCAGCGACCACCAATGCCTCTTTGAGCTGACGGAACCGCTTGGGGCGAACGCGCCAGGCCAAGAGAAAGACCAAGCCCACGTCAATGAGAGCAGCGACGAGAGCACTTATCCAATACAGCTCCGACGTAGCTTTGACGTCCCCCGGCATCGACACGGTCTCCTTTCGCCGTCACATTCCTTCCGCGGGTCTTACATCGCTGTCCGCATCTAGTGGGCCCTCAAGGTTGCCATTGCTGCCAGCAGACTCTCCCAGTCGCCATCGCGCACCCCGGCTGGTTCCATGGTCAGCAGCCCTGTGTAGCCCCATTTGTTCTTGATGATGTCCAGTGCCTCGTAGAAACCAAACGGCGCGTCCTCCAGCACCCATTCGCCCGCTTCCAACCGCCCTCGCAGGTGTATGTTTACGATCTGCTCCTTAACTGACCCGAATCTGTCGAGTTCATCGTACAAGGCAGCCCACCACAAATCCAGCGTTATCCACTCAAACCGCCTGACCAACTCGAAGGGTGTGATGCCCGCGAGGTTGGTCGGGACATTCTCTACCGAGGCTTTGACACCAGGGTACTGGTCCGGGATCTCCCGCAGGACGCTTTCTACCACTGACCAGTCGAAGTCCTCCTTCCAGGTATCCCAGAGATGGAAGACGCACACAGGTGCATCAACCGCCTCGGCCAGAGATAGGGCTTCATGGATCAGTCTGCGCCCTCTGTTGACGTCTTCCTCCAGGCCAGTGCATAAACAGGCTCCAACATCGCGGTTGGCGTGGACAGACAGAACCGGCAATTCAGCTTCCTGCAGTAGCGCCGCAATCTCGGCAATCGTGTACTTCTCGCCTGCTTTCCAGGCTACAAGACGTCTATCTCGCTCATCCCTTGGAGGCTCTTCGTTATCCCACTCCGCCATATTCTGAAACTCGACGCCGTCGACCACTGCCTCTTGCCACAGCAGCCTCATTAGCTCCATCGTGCCTGGCAGATCGTAGTACCGCCTCTGTATCACCTCAGTCGTTGGAGCAACGGAGATTGACACCGGGTTCGGTGCCCTTCTTTCCGCTTCCATGGCCTCGCTCCGTGCTACCACTTTGCCCTCTCGAGGCAGGCTGACGGCGGCACAAGAGACGACCAAAGTCAGGCCTTGCCCACTTCTTCAGTTGCCTCTGTCTCTCCCCGCCACTCGTAGACACCGAACCTGCACAATTCTGTGAATCCAAGCCTACGGTAGATTCCCAGCGCCATTTCCGCCCCGCGAAGGACGCCGATTCGGTACCCGAATCTCCGGGCCTCGCCCAGAGCAGCAAGCGTCATCGCCGTCCCAATCCCCTGCCTCCGCTTCTTCGGGACAGTACCGACGGCATAGACGCCGGCCACCCCGGCTCCCATGAACAGCCGCGACGCACCGACAGGCTCGCCGTCCAGCGAGCCTACATATAGTCGCCACCGCAGATGCTCACCGAATCCCGGGCGACCGAAGACCTCCAGAAGGACTCTCGCGACCTTCTCGGGATACTGGAAGCTGGCTGCCACGACGCACATCCACTGCTGCAACTTCGGCATGCAGTCTACGCGCTCGATCGCCAGATTGGACGGTGTGGGCAGGCTCTCATCCAAAGTCCGCAAATCGACTGCCATGCCGATCTCATACCCTGTGTGGCTCAACCCGTGGGCCATCAGACGTCTTCCCAGGTCGTGCGGCTGGCTGGAGGGGCCAACATGCCAGCTCAAGGGGAGTCCGCGCGAAACGAAGTGAGTCAGAAGCTCGGCGATCCTTCCATCTGCACGGTCGGGTTCGAATCGGGCTTGATAGACCCGGTTGAGAAAGGAATGGGGCACATCGGTGGTGATCCACACCACGTCGCGTTCATCGTGGATCTGGACGTGGGGCGACGGGGTGGAGAGCAGGCGCACTTGGTCAACTATGTTGGCCTCGATGGCCTGCTCGACCGCTCGTAGCGAGAAGCTCTTGAGAATCCCGCTGATCTTCCTGACCTCCTGCCACAAATGTGAGGGGCCGTTTCGCAGACGGTCGAGGGTCGGATCGAGCGTCTCTCCAGTGGCAGACCCGCGTCACCTCATACTGGAGATCATTCCGTTTCGGCGCGCCCGGGGGGCACGCGTATAGCTGCAACCGCTGGTTGTGCGCACTCGACGGGCTCGGTCTCGACTTCAGGCCGGAACTGGCTCATGTACAGGTCATGATACAGCCCGCCCTTGTCCAGGAGTTCCTCGTGTGTCCCGCGCTCTGCAATCCGCCCGTCCTGGATGAATATCACCTGGTCAGCATCGCGGATGGTGCTCAACCGGTGAGCGATCACAAAGCTCGTCCGTCCCTGGAGCAACTCACGTAGTGCGCTCTGGATGAGCAGTTCCGTGCGAGTGTCCACGCTGGAAGTCGCTTCATCGAGAACCAAGATCCGGGGGTTGGCCAGCACAGCTCTGGCGATGGAGATCAATTGGCGCTGACCCTGGCTGAGATTGCTGGCTCCCTCCGTCAGCTCCGTTTGGTACCCCTCCGGCAGGCGGGTGATGAAGTCGTGGGCTTTGGCCAGCTTGGCGGCCTCGATCACTTCTTCGTCACTCGCGCCCAGGCGACCGTAACGGATGTTCTCCATCACCGTGTCCGAGAATAGGAAGGTGTCCTGCAGGACGATGCCCATTTGCCTTCGCAGGCTGGCCTGGGACACCTTTCGGACATCGTGCCCGTCCACTGTGACCCTGCCCCCGCACACGTCATAGAAGCGGCCCATGAGGTTGACGACGGTCGTCTTACCCGTCCCCGTGGGCCCGACCAGCGCCACGGTCTGACCCGGCTCCGCGACTAGGTCCACATCCTCCAGCACAGTCTCGCCCGGTTTGTACTCAAAGCACACGTCCTCAAAGGCGATCCGCCCCTCGATGGAGGGTAATTCGATAGCGTCCGGCCCATCCACGATGGTCGGCGGCGTGTCGAGCAGTTCGAAGATGCGCTCGGCACCGGCGATGGCCGACTGCAAGTTGGCCCAGATCATGGCAATGGCCCGGACCGGCTCGAAGAAACGGCGGACGTACTGCACGAAGGCGACGATGACGCCGATTGTCGCCAGGTCGTTGAGTGCAAGGTAGCCGCCGTAGCCCACGACGATGGCCACGCCGATGATGCCGAGAACGTCCAGTGTGGGTGCGAACGCCGCGGTGATGGATTCGGCCGCGACGTTAGCATCCCGGTTGGCAGCGCTAACCTGGCGGAACGCCTCCACGTTGGCCTGCTCTCGGCTGAACGCCTGAGCGACCCTGACGCCAGCGATGTTCTCCTCCAGCTCCGCCGATACGCCGCCGATGGTCCGGCGGGTTACCCGAAAGGCACGCCGCGCCCGGCCGGAGAAGAAGACGGTGCTGAGAACCATGGCCGGCAGGACGGTGAAGCTGACCAGCGCCAGCCGCCAGTTCAGCGCCCACATGGCGATCAAGATGCCGGCCAGTGTCAGAAAGCTGCTGACGAACCGGGTCAGACCCATGCTCAGCACCCTGTTGATGACGTCAGTGTCATTCGTCAACCGGGACATCAAATCTCCCGCCTCGTGCTCATCGAAGAAGCTCAAGGACAACGATTGGATCTTGGCAAAGATCTGCTCTCGTAGGGTGTAGAGGACGTTCTGACCAAGGGTGACCATGACGTAGAAGCTGCCCAGGTTGGCCGCCCAGCTGCCCACATAGGCGCCTAGCAGCAGCAGCATCGTACGACTCAAGCTGCTCCAGGCCATGTCGGCCCCGATTTCGCCGTTGACGAAGCTCCAAAGCAGATCAACCGCCCGTCCAATGAGGCCGGGCGCGGCAACCGTCAGAATGGTGTTGACAAGGACCAGCAGGCTCACCGCGAGAAGTTGTGCCGCGAAAGGCCGCAGATATGACAACAGCCTGATTAGTGTGTGGCGGAAGTCGGCGGCGTGCTCGACCTCCTGCCTCAGTGCGCGTCCGGGACCGCCGTGGAACATCAGACCACCTCTCTTCCCGGCTCGACACTCAAGGCCATCTCGGCCTCTGGCCCCGGCACCCGGTCGTCTTCTAACTGCGAGCAATAGATCTCAGCGTAGATGGGGCTCCTTTCCAACAACTCCTGGTGCGTACCGATGGCCGCAACCTCGCCTGCATCCAAAACGACAACCAGATCCGCGCTCTGGACGGTGCTGATTCGCTGAGCGATGACAAAGCTGGTCCGACCTCCCCGGAGGCGCTCCAATGCCTGCTGGATGCGGTACTCCGTCTCCACATCCACGCTGCTCGTGGAGTCGTCCAGGATGAGGATACGCGGATCGACTAGCAGTGCTCGAGCGATGGCGATTCGCTGCTTCTGCCCGCCGGAGAGAGTAACACCGCGCTCGCCCACAGCTGTATCGTAGCCATCAGGGAAACTCATGATGAAGTCATGGGCCTCGGCCGCTTTGGCCGCATCGATGATCTCCTCCTCCGTGGCGTCTGGCCGCCCGTAGGCGATGTTCTCCCGGATTGTGCCGCCAAAGAGAACCGTCTCCTGGAGCACAATGCCGATCTGGCGCCGTAGCGATTCGAGGGTCACATCGCGCACATCATATCCGTCCAACGTCATCTTTCCTTCGCTTACGTCGTAGAAGCGAGGGATGAGATTGATGACCGTGCTCTTGCCCGAACCGGTTGCGCCGAACAGGGCCACGGTCTGCCCTGGCTCAGCGACGAAGCTAACACCCTTGAGCACAGGCTCTTGGTCGCGAAAGTACCGGAAGGTGACGTTCTCAAACTCGACCCGTCCCTGAATCGGGGGCAACTCCGCTGCGTCTGGCCTGTCCGTCACTTCGACCTCAGTGTCCAGGATCTCAAAGATTCTCTCCCCGCCGGCGCCGGCCTGAGAGACAGCCATGATGATCATGCCCAGCATGATCATGGGGAACATGGTCATCATCAGGTAGCTCTGAAAGGCGACCAACTCACCGATGGTCAGACGGTCGGCGATCACCTGATAGCCTCCGCCCCAGACTACAGTCAGCGTACCAAGGTTGGCTATGGTGAAGATGAGTGGAATGACAAAAGCGAACATCCTGCCGACGCGGAGACCCGCGTCTCGCAACTCGAGGTTGGTCAGGCCAAACCGTTCCCCCTCCCATCGCTCGCGGGCAAACGCCTTCACCACCCTCACCCCGGCCAGGTTCTCCTGCAACACGGTGTTGAGACGCCCCAGCTTCTGCTGAACCTGGATGAACAAGGGCCGCCCCCTCCCAGCAAAAAAGCCGAACACCCCGAACACCAGCAGCATCACGGGCAGTGTCATGAGGGTCAGCTGCCAGTTGATTCTGAATAGCAGAATCAGGCTGCCAATCATCATCAGCAGTGCACTGACCAGTTGCAGCAATCCCGTACCGATGAACATCCGCACCAGCTCCACGTCGCTGGTAGCTCGAGTGAGGAGTTGGCCGGTTTGAGCGCGGTCATGGTAGCTGAAGGAGAGCCTTTGTATGTGCGTGTAGAGTGCGTTGCGCAGGTCGTAGGCCACCCCTTGGGATGCCTTCGCCGCCAGGTACCCTCGCACGAACGTGAACAATGCCGCAACCAGAGCAGCGATCACGATTCCTACTGCACCCCAAATGATGACGTTGAGCGCTTCGGCAGAGATTCCCTCATCAATAACCACCTGAGTCAGCCGCGGAACTATCAGACCGCCAAAGGTGCTCAGCAACAGACTAATGAATGCACCGACTGTTTCCCACTTGTAGCTCGAAAGAAAGCGTAGTGCGCGCAGGAGCGGTGTCCCCAAGGTCCGCCCTCTCGATCGCTCTTCTCGTTCCGGAAGTCTGTTTCTCTTACTTTCTTTCAACAGCCTCACTCCACGCTCTTGTCAGATGTCCGGGCAAAGCAGCCCCTCAGTACGTCTAGCCCAGCCAACAGCTGATCACATTCCTCTTGTGATAGCGAATTGAGCAGTTGCCCTACTCCAGCTGCAGCTGAGCGCATCATGTCCTCAAGTACCGTGCGACCAGCAGGAGTCAATTCGACCATCACCATGCGTCGGTCATGGGGAGCTCGCGTCCGCGTGACCCATCCTCGCTCCACCAAAGTGCTGATGGAGT
>CAZNMJ010000107.1:4345-11047 GCA_964573815.1 uncultured Anaerolineales bacterium | reverse complement strand
CGAGGGAGCGGTAGGGAGTGGCGTAGGCGTGGGTATCGGGGTGGGCAAGCCTCGGCAGCCTACGGTGGTCACAAGCTGCCCAAGCAGTCCGAACAGCGCAACTAGCAATGCTACTCGCTTCAGTTCATCGAGTCGGGGTTCTCGTCTTGGTCTTGACACGTCGCTCTTGATGAACCGCCTTGGGCCGCATACGGGCCACGTATCCTGCGTACCTGTCCGCGTACAACAGGGCTCTAAAAGTGAGAGAAGTGGGTGCTTGGCGACCCACTTTCCTCCCCGATCCATACCACACCACGACAGAGATCGCTCCCGGAATTCCCGGGCAGACTATGTCAGCAGTTATCTTCATTATACGCCACGGCGGCGGTTTCGAGCAAACATCGTCCGGCAATTGTTGCGCCCTGGGAGCTGTGGTATAATCGGAGCCGCTCTCGGCTCGGCCTGTTGAAGTGGGGGGAGACTGCTATGCCTCGTGCACAGAGTGAAGTCTTCATCGCCGCCTCGCCGGAGGAGGTGTGGGCGCTGATCAGTGACCTGGAAAGAGGGCCGGAGTGGAGCGTGGTCACGCTTCAATGCGAGATCACCTCTGCAGGCCGCCCGGAGCTGGGCTGTACCTACCGTTCGGTGAGCAAGTTCGCGGCCAGCAAGATCACCACGGAGCATGAAATAGTGGAATGGGATCCGCCCCACGGGATGGTGACCAGGGTCATCAAGGGAGCTGAATCCACAGTCAGATGGACCTGTGAACGCCAAGCCGGGGGAACACTCCTGACCATGAGCAATGAGTTCGCGGTGCCGGCCGCTCTGCCGGGGCTGATCGCCGACAAACTGGCACGGCAGGTGACCGAGACGTTGGCCCAGGAACTGGCGCGCATCAAGGAGGTTGTTGAGAAGTCGCAGGGCGGCACCCACGGACTCTCAGCCGAGGGCAGCGACGCAGAATCACTGAGCGCTGCGGAGGACGATGGATGAGGATCCTGGTCACTGCGACTCTCGACGAGTGGGGAGTCGAGAGACTGAGTAGCTTCGGTGAGGTCTCGTACGAAGGATTCTCGGACAAGAAACGACTCCTCGCGGGCAGGAAGCTGGTCCGTGCGCTGGAAGGGGTCGACGTCTTTGTAACCGAGGTGGACCAAGTACGGGCCAAGGTGCTGGCGCAGGTCAACCGGCTTCAAGTGATCGCTTGCTGCCGGGCGGATCCGGTCAACATTGACGTGAGCACGGCCACCGAGATGGGGATTCCAGTCCTCCACGCACCCGGTCGGAACGCGCAGGCGGTGGCGGACCTTACACTGGCTCTGATGCTGATGAGCCTGCGGCACATCCCGCAGGCGATGGACATCCTGCGTCAGGAAGGCGGCCCGCAGGGCATGGTCAAGATGGCGGTGGCTTTCTTCGAGTTTAAGGGCAACGAGTTGTGGGGCAAGACGGTGGGAATCATCGGCCTAGGAGCGGTGGGTCGCGAGGTGGCGAAGCGACTCAAGGGCTTCGACACCAAGCTCCTGGTCTATGATCCGTACGTCTCGCAAGAAGCCGTGGATGAGTTGGGGGCTACCCTCGTGGAGTTGGATCGCCTCTTGCGTGAAGCTGACGTGGTCACCCTTCATGCAGCGTTGACAGACGAAACGAAAGGCATGTTGGGACGCCGAGAGTTCGATTTGATGAAACCTTCTGCGCTCTTCGTGAACACCGCCAGGGCCGAACTGACGGACGAAGGAGCTCTAGTCGACGCATTGGAGAAGGGTGGGATAGCGGGAGCGGCTCTGGACGTATTCAATGAGGAGCCTCCAGCTTTGGACCACCCGCTTCTCCAGTTGCCCAACGTCATTGCCACGCCCCACATCGGCGGGAACACTCATGAGATACCCGTCCATCAGTCTCGCATCGTGGTGAGTGACCTAGAGCGCCTGTTTCAAGGCGAGAAGCCGCTGCACGTGGTGAACCCGGAGACTTTGGATCGTTTTGAGTGGCGCGGCTAGCCTCACACACTTCCCCCTGACCACTATCGGCGGCACACAAGCCGAATCCTACAAAGAACCGCGTAAAAAGGAGGTCGAAACATGGCCGGCTATGAGTCCAGCGCGGCAATGGAAAGGGTAGTCTCCCGTTGGCTTGACTTGCTGGAGAAGGACGAGGCCATCAAAGAAGGCTGCAAGGGATACGACGTGGCTGTCGAGTTCGAGATAGAGGATCTGGATTCCATCTTCTATGTGCACTTCTTGGATGGTGAGTTCAGCGGCGGGCTGGGCGAATTGCCGGGCGAAGCAATGGTTGAGCTATCCATGTCCAGCGAGGTCTTCGACGGCATGTTCAGTGGAGAGCTGGATGCAACCTCGGCAGCGATGTCAGGGGAGTTGGCTTTTTCCGGTGATGTGGCGGCGGCCATGGGGCTACAAAGCTTGCAGGAGGATTTGAACCGCGTGTACCTGGTAGCCCGAGGGGAGTCCGCGTAGGTGCCAGCCGACGGCTATCTGGTAGCCTGGGATGCAGGAAGTGGCAGCTGGCGATGTCTGGTTACGGACACGCGAGGTCAGCAGGTGGGCATCGCCTCCCGCGATGGGCAGTTCGTGCGCGACAAAGACGTGCCAGCGAGCCTGGAGTTCGATCCCGGCGAAATGTGGGACGCATTTGTGCAACTCACCCGAGAAGCGTTGAAGTCCGTTGGTGCCAGGAAGGTTCGCGCCATCAGCGTGACCAGCTACCGCGATGGCATGGTGTTCTTGGACGAAAAGGGGGAGGTACTGTACGCTGGCAGCAACCGAGACGGACGTGCTGTGGCCCAGGGCTTCGAGCTAGCTCAGAAACACGGCGAGACGCTCTATGCGTTGACGGGACGGTGGCCGCTGGGGATCGACGGGGCGGAGCACCTGCTCTGGATGCGAAGGTTCAGACCGGAGGTCTCTGACCGCATAGCCAAAGTGATGATGGTGAACGACTGGCTGGTGTATCGGCTTTGCGGCGAATATTCGTCAGAGCCCAGTAGCGCCTCCTCGTCCCTTGTGTTCGACATCACGAAGAAGCAATGGTCGCCTGAGATCGCCAAGGTCCTGGAGCTATCCCCCGACGTCTTTCCTCGAGTCTGCGCGCCAGGTCACGTTGCTGGCGACCTGAGCCGGGGGGCAGCGGAGTCACTGGGCCTACCTGACGGGATACCTATCGTGGTGGGACTCGGTGACAGCCAGGCGGCGTGTCTGGCTAGCGGCGCCGTCAACGACGGCGACACAGTGGCCATCGCTGGCACAACGATGCCTGTCCAGATGACCGTGGCGCAACCGGTACTGGACGAGCGGCATCGCACGTGGACGGGAGCACATGCGCTCTCTCATCTCTGGAGTCTTGAATCCAGTGCAGGTTTGGCAGGCGTTGTGTATCGGTGGCTGTGGGAGGCCTTCGGCACCAGAGAGGGAGGAGAGAACGGCTACGTTGTGCTGAGTGCTGAGGCGGAGAGGGAACCGCCCGGCGCGGCTATGGCCTTCATGGGCCCCTGGGTCGCTGACCACGGGCGGTTGCAGGTCCCATCACAGGTGGGCTTTCTGGCTCCTTTTCCCATGAAGCTCGAAGCGCCGCTGACGAGACCTAGAATGGCCAGGGGAGTCCTGGAGAACATCGCTTTTGCATTGTTGGGCAACCTTTCCCAACTGGAGGAGGTCTCGGGCAGAGAGGTGGAATCTGTCACTGTGTGCGGTGGACTTACGAGAGCGCCAGTTTTCAATCGCATCGTGGCCGATGTTTGTCAGATACGAGTGCGGGTTCTCGAGGTCAAAGAGGCATCCGCATTGGGAGCGGCGATGTGCGCTGCGGTGGGAATTGGCATCTATGATGATCTGTCGGCGGCAGTGGAAAGCATGGCTAGCCCGAAAGAGACCCTTGAGCCTGACCGCGCCATGCGGAGCAAGTATCGGACTCTGTACAAGCGATGGGTCAGGACATATGATAAGCTCTTGCGGCGGTAGGCCACGCTTGCGGCCGCAGGATTCGAGATTGCAGCTGATATGTCTGGACGTCTGTTAGAGAAGAGGTCGCTTCATGGCTCGAGACATCAAGAGTGAGATAATCTCCGTTGTCGACGAACTCTACGATGCGGACTTGATCACCCCGAAAGGGGGAAATGTGAGCGCGCGCATCCCAGAGAGCGATGAGCTCTGGATCACACCCACGCAACTCTACAAGGGTGGGTTGACTGAGGAAACGCTGATCAAGGTGAACTTGCAGGGCAAGAAGCTTGAAGGGCGGGACAGACCATCGGTGGAACTGCCGATGCACCTGTCGATCTACCGCACCAGAGAGGATGTTGGCGCTGTGATCCACACGCACGCACCGATGGCCACGATAGTCGGCCTTTTCGAGGATCCCATACCACCGCTGACTATCGAGGCCATAGCCCTCGGAGAAGCGCCGGTCGTGCCATTCCTTCTCTCGGGGACCAGGGAACAGTGCCAATCGGTGGTCGACGCCCTGGGCAAGGGTTCCGCCGCGCTGCTGCAGAATCATGGCTTGGTGACGGTGGGCGAGGACTTGCGCGAGGCGGCCAACAGAGCTCAGCAGCTGGAGTTCGCAGCTCGTACCGTGGTTACGTGTCGCCTCCTGGGCGGACAGCCGGCCGTTATCCCCGAGAAGCTCGCGGAGTTCCTCAAGAGAATCGTGGCGTAGTACGCAGCTGCCAGTTGTGAGGGGGCTTTGACTCTGTCTTGCGCAGGGGGCGCGCGACTGTACTAGGCGAACAGGGCCTCTAGGTCGGGGCCTTCGATGGTCTCTACTTCAATCAGCCGCGCCGCCAGACCGACGAGCTTGTCCTTCTTCTCACGCAGTATCCGGAGGGCCTTCTCGTGGGCCTCGGTGATCAAGCGGCGCACCTCTTCGTCTATGTCCCGGGCGACTTCTTCGCTGTAGTTCCGCTGTTCTCCGATCTCCTTGCCGAGGAAGACCAATTCCTCTTTGTGGCCAAAGGTCAATGGTCCGAGCTTCTCGCTCATGCCATACTCGGTGACCATCTTTCTGGCCAATCGTGTGGCCCGCTCAAGGTCGTTGCTTGCCCCCGTGGTTACGTCTTCGAAGATCAATTCCTCGGCGGCTCGGCCTCCCAGCAAGCCAGCCAACTCGTCCTGGAACTTCGAGCGCTGCATCAGGTAGCGATCATCCTCCGGCAGAGGCATAGTGTAGCCAAGAGCCATCCCTCGCGATACGATGGAGACCTTGTGCACCGGGTCACAGCCGGGCAGTGAACTCATGACCAGGGCATGTCCGGCCTCGTGATGCGCTATGATCTCTTTCTCTTCGTCGCTGATAAGGCGACTCTTCCGTTCGGGCCCGGCGATGACTCTTTCGACGGCTTCCTGCAGCTCCTCCATGCCAACGGCATTCTTGTCTCGTCGCGCAGTGAGGATCGCCGCCTCGTTTAGCAGGTTCTCGATGTCGGCTCCTGAGAAGCCCGGAGTCTGCTTGGCTATGACCGCCAAGTCGACCTCCTCAGCCAGGGGCTTGCCCTTGGCGTGAATGTCCAAGATAGCCTTGCGGCCGTTCATGTCGGGAAGGTCTAAGACCACCCTACGGTCGAAACGCCCCGGCCTCAGCAGCGCCGGGTCTAGGATGTCAGGGCGGTTGGTGGCGGCCATGACGATGACATTCGTGTCGGTGTCGAAGCCATCCATCTCAACGAGTATCTGGTTGAGGGTTTGCTCTCGCTCGTCGTGACTTCCGCCCAGTCCTGCTCCGCGGTGACGTCCCACCGCGTCTATCTCGTCCACGAAGACTATGCATGGCGAGTTTCGCTTGGCCTGTTCGAAGAGGTCTCGCACACGCGAGGCGCCTACACCCACGAACATCTCTACAAACTCGGAACCACTGATGGTGAAGAACGGTACCTCGGCCTCACCGGCCACCGCTCGCGCCATCAGGGTTTTGCCGCAGCCTGGTGGGCCCACCATCAGCACTCCCTTGGGGATGCGCGCTCCCAGGGCACTGAACTTGGTTGGCTCTTTCAGGAACTCGACAACTTCTTCGAGTTCCTGCTTAGCCTCGGCAACCCCAGCAACGTCGTCGAAAGTGACCGTGGGCTGATCTCCGGTAAACATGCGAGCACGACTCTTGCCGAACGACAGGGCCTGGCTATTCCCTGATTGAGCCTGCCGCATCATGAACAGTAGTAGGCCGCCGATGAGGATCAGAGGCAGGAACGATGACAGAATGGCAAGCCAGCTACCCCATTCGCTTGGCGTCTGCACTTCTATGACTATGCCGCCGTTGAGCATCTCCTGAGTGACACCAAGGTTGGTGAGTACTTCGGTCAAGTCCGCGGCCGGCTCTTTGCGTGACAGAACCTCCACGCCATTGGTGCGGGTGATTTTCAGTTCGTCGCCAGAGACTACGATCTTGCTGATCCTGCCTTCCCTGACGTCCTCGGCCACCGTCGTTATGGGAACCGGGGTCAGCCCGGTCGACGCGCTATACACGTTGTAGAAAAGGGCGACAGCGATCACCACGATGATCAAGTACATCAGCCCATTTCTAATCCATCTCGAACTCACTCTGGATCCTCCATGCAACGAGGTCCGCGCCCATACCTAGAACTTCGCCAAGGCCTTCGTTCACACGAACCTCGACTACTGTTATTATACCAGAGAATCGTGGAAAAAGCTAGTAGAGTTGGCGGCACATTCGCTGGAGCCTGTTTTCGGTTTCTCTGGACCTAGGCGAAGTAGCGCA
>CAZNMJ010000107.1:0-4245 GCA_964573815.1 uncultured Anaerolineales bacterium | reverse complement strand
GGCACATTCGCTGGAGCCTGTTTTCGGTTTCTCTGGACCTAGGCGAAGTAGCGCAAGAAGACGGTCACCCACAGCGGGATCAGCCCGAGGACGGCCACTAAGGCCACGACTCCGATTAGACAGCCGACCCAGTCGGGGCCTGCTGGCTGCTCTGCCGGATAGGCTTCGACTTCCGTCGCCGTGGCCTCTCGCTCCAGGGCCGCTGCTCGCTCCTCTGCCTCGACGAGTTCAAGGAATTCCAGCTTGCTGCTCTCGCGACGGTACTCCGCCAGAGCCTCTTTCAGATCGTTGCCCGTTCGGTATCGATCCACTGAGCTCTTTGCCAGGGCTCTGTGTATCACGGCACTCAAGGGGCTTGGCACCTGTGGATTGACCGAGTCAAGACGTTCGGGAGCTGCGCGGATGTGCTTCTCCGCTATCTCGGCAAAGGTGTCGCCCAGGAAGGGTGGTCGTCCGGCAAGTGCCTCATACAATATGACCCCGAGGCTGTAGACATCCGAAGCCGCGCTCGGCCTCCGGCCCATGGCTTGCTCTGGGGAGAGGTAGAGGGCGACGCGGAGGGAGGGCGATTCTTCGCGCCGGGGGGCAGAAAGTGGCCATTCCATCACCTGGAAATCGGATACTTTCACTCTTCGGTCTTCGCTCAAGAGGATGTTGCGTGGCGTGAGTTGGCCATGGATGTAGCCTTCTTGATGGGCCGCACCCAGGGCGCTGCAGACCTGGATCCCTATGTCGAGCGCTTGCTCTGGTGTCAGCGGAGCCTCAGACGCCAGCACGGACTCTAGGTTCTGTGCCTCGACGTACTCAGTCACGACATAGTGAAGATCCCTATCACTGCCGATATCGTGGACAGAGACAATATTGGGATGGGACAGACCCGCGATGGCCTGTGCTGCATTGTGGAAGCGATCTACGGAATCCTGCTCGGCAGCGTAGGGCTCTCGGAGGACTTTCACGACAACGGCGCGATTCAAAAGAGTGTCGTGGCCCTTGTAGGATACAGTCCTCTTCCCTCGACCGATCTCCGCCAGGTGGCGATAACGTCCTTTCAACAGGCTCTCGACCATTTCTCGTCCTCAGCAGGCTTAGGGTGTACGTGGTCTCTCCCATTTTATCTCAGTCCCGCTTGGCTGTCAATACTTGTCTGGCCCTGGTGTTGTCGGCGAGGGCACATCTGGTATAATCTTCCGGGATGCGTGCCTGATGGCTGACACATTGGACCAATACGTTGCCAAGGTCGAGGAGCGACTGCGGAACACTGACGAGACCACCGCCCATCCAGTCCTCATCATGCTCACCGGGCTTCCTGGCAGCGGTAAGTCCTACCTCGCGCGAGGCCTGACCGAGATACTACCCTTCGTTATCATCGAGAGCGATCAGGTGCGCAAGATACTGTTTCCAGAATGCGAGTATACAGGAAAGGAAAGCCGGTGGGTGCACCGCACCTGTCACGCGCTGATGACCAAGCTTCTCAGGAAAGGTGTGCGTGTCATTTATGACGCCACCAATCTCTACGAGCGGCATCGCGAGCTGGTGTATCAGATCGCTGATCGTGAAGGGGTTAAGTTGGTCATCGTCAAGGTTGTAGCCTCCGAGCAGGTCGCAGCAGAACGCTTGAGCACGAGGCACGGGAATAGCCGTGACGATGATGACATCTCTGATGCAGATTGGCGGGTCCACCGACGTATGGCACGTAGTGCAGAGCCGATTGGCCGCAATTACGTGGTCGTCGACACCAGCAAGGATCTGGACTCAGCGGTCACCAAGCTCCTGCGGTTGATGAAGGCATAGCAAGGTCTTGGAATGAGGTACATAAGCATCCTTCTGATTTTTGTCCCCGTCAGCATTGTTGCCAGTCTCCTCGGCTGGGATCAACGGGTTGTCTTTTTGTCTTCGGCGCTGGGCATAGTGCCGTTGGCCTGGATCCTGGGTAAAGCTACTGAGGAGCTAGCTGCCCACACTGGTCCCCGGGTGGGAGGGCTCCTCAACGCGACATTGGGCAATGCGGCGGAGTTGATCATCGCCATCTTCGCCATCCGCGAGGGCCTTCTGGACCTGGTCAAGGCTTCCATAACCGGTTCGATCCTGGGCAACATCCTGCTGGTCTTGGGGCTGAGCGTGCTACTGGGAGGACTGCGAAACGGCGTGCAGCGCTTCGATCGTACTGAAGCTGGCCTCAACGCCACGAGCATGACGCTGGCCGTGATCGCCTTGCTGATCCCCTCCATCTTCGGACTCCGCATCCCGGCAGAGATCAGGGAAGCGGCAGTGGAGTGGCTCAGCCTTGGTGTGGCCGTGGTGATGATCGTGATCTATGTGCTGAGCGTGAGCTATTCCTTCCTCGTTGGGGGGCGAGGGACAATGGCGGATGAGCACGCCGTGGCCACCTCGTCGGTGCGCAGAGCAGTGCTAATCCTCCTGCTGGCCACGGTCTTCGTGGCCTGGCTGAGTGAGATTCTTGTCTCCGCCGTCGGGCCCGTGGTCGAGACTTTGGGCATTACCGAGTTCTTCCTAGGGGTGATCATCATCCCCCTCGTGGGCAACGTGGCTGAGCATCTGGTTGCTGTACAAGCCGCTTGGAAGAACGAGATGAATTTGAGCCTGGCAATTTCCGTCGGCTCCAGCATGCAGATCGCCCTCTTCGTTGCGCCAGTGCTGGTCTTCATCAGCCTGGCCATGGGCAACCCTCTGACGCTGATCTTCAACGAGTTCGAACTGCTGGCATTGGCCGCCGCTGTGATTATCGCCGCCTTCATCTCCCTGGATGGAGAGTCCAATTGGTTGGAGGGGGCGCAGCTCCTGGCTGTCTACCTCATCCTGGTCCTTGCGTTCTTCCTGCCGGTCCCTATGACCCCATGAGCTGACGATTGGGGAATGATGAGGGGAGCAGGTGACGCTGGGCCGCCCATATGAATCTTGGTGGCCTAGCGCGTACCGAGGGTCACATCGAGGGTGATCTCGTTTTCCTGCCTGAAGAGGGTGACTTGGACGTCTTCACCCGGATCGAACCGCATCAGGACTGTGACCAGGTTGTTTTGCTCATCAATGACCTGATCGTCGATGGCGGTGATGATGTCCCCCGCACGCAAACCTGCCCTGTCGGCGGGGCCACCCGGCTGTACAGCCTGTATGTAGGCTCCAAACTGCACGGGCAGGTTGTACGCAGATGCTATGCGAGGCGTGATGGCGACCCACTCAATCCCCAGATAGGGGCGCCTCACTTTACCATGTTGGATCAGTTGACCGGCTACCTCCTTGACCGTGCTGCTCGGGACGGCGAAGCCCAGTCCCTCTGCTACCGGACCGCCGGCTCCGCTGCCTCTCACGATGGCGGTATTGATGCCTATCACCTGCCCCAGGGCGTTGACCAGCGGCCCTCCGCTGTTGCCTTGATTGATGGCTGCATCCGTCTGGATCAGCCCTTCCATTGTTAGCCCCGCTCCGACCTCAAGCCGGCGATCGAGAGCGCTGACCACACCGACCGTGACGGTGCCCTTGAAGTCGCCCAGGGGGCTGCCGATGGCGATCACGGGTTCCCCCGGTTTCAGCGCTGCGGAATCTCCCAGCTCTGCCACTCCCGGGACCTCGCCCTCAACGCGCAACACCGCCAGGTCGGAGAAAGGGTCGGCACCGACAAGAGTGGCTGGAACCTTGGTGTCATCGGCAAAGATGACATCAAGGCTTTGACTGTTCTCCACCACGTGATTGTTCGTGACTAGATATCCTTCTTCGCTGATGACTACCCCTGAGCCGGAAGCTTGAGGCTCTAGGATCTGGCCAAATAACCCTACTTGGGGCGGCATGGTGTTGATGACCGTGACGACAGCAGGCTCCACCTTCGCCACTGCCGAGATGATCGCTGACTCCTCGGTCAGGGTCAGGTGGGCAACCTCGGTCTTGGTAGCGACCGGGGTTGTGGGAGACGGCGAGGGTGCCGCAGAGCTAGCCACCAGGTACCCCGCCAGCCCTCCGACGAACGCGCCGCCTACTGTGCTACACAAGACGGAGATCACCACCGCCAGGACAACAACCGTGTATCCAAGCCGACGACTGGTCTCGTGCATCTAGCTCATCCTCGCACCTTAGGATAGGTGTGCAATTCCCTTTGACCCGGAGAGAGGGTCAGTCCCACGGCACTCTTTCGGGGGACGAAAGGCAGAGTCCGGTCCTTACGGTTCTGTATCGAACACCCAGATGCGGAACTACTTCGCCTTCCTCGTTCCGATCGCGGCCCAAGGTTGCTTC
>CAZNMJ010000106.1:9326-11081 GCA_964573815.1 uncultured Anaerolineales bacterium | reverse complement strand
ATCCCAGGTGCCCACAGCCCCAAAAAAGAAGCGTAACCTTACACGTACATAGGTATCACACCGGGTTATCACTACCCAATCTCCGCATCCATGATCTCCACAGGGTTTGCTTTGGGGTATTCCGGATGATAGAATATTGGCGCTCGCACGGCATCGCGGAGCACAGGGGAGGCCCTCTTGGCGACAGGCCGAGAGGGCACCACATAGGGGAGTCTTCTTGCAGCACCATCGCCTGTCGAAGGGCAACCGCTTTCAACTCCTGCTGATTCTGCTCCTTGTCGTAGGGGTAGCCCTGCGCCTCTACGGCGTGAACTGGGACGACAACCACCACCTCCACCCCGACGAGCGGCAAATAACCATGGTGGTCTCGCGGCTGGGCACGCCGCCCCTAGGCCAGTGGCCCAGCTTCTTCGCCCCGCCCTTGCTGAGCGACCCCACCGAAGAGAACCCGAGTTTCTTCGATGCCGACACAAGTCCACTGAACCCGCACTTCTTCGCGTACGGATCGTTGCCTTTCTACATGCTTCGTCTCACCACTCACTTGCTAACCATGCCGGCTGGCCTGGCGGACTATTTGGACTTCTGGCCCTCCGCCGCCCAATTCCTCGCGGGCTTGCGACGGATGTCCGACTACAATTACATCACGCTGGTGGGACGTGTCCTGTCAGCTCTGATAGACACCGGGGTCATCTATCTCACCTATCTGATGGGCAAACGGGTATACGACCGACGCGTGGGGCTCTTGGCAGCCGTTTTTGTGACCTTCACGGTGTTCCACATCCAGGTGGCTCACTTCTATGCCGTGGATGCCCTGTTGACGTTCTTCGTTCTCCTCTTCTTCGTCTTCGCCATCGACTTCGCGCGGAACGGTGGTGTACGGAACAGCATTCTGCTGGGGGCGTCTCTAGGGCTGGCGCTGGCCACCAAGTTCAGTGCCGCGCCGCTCGCCCTGGTGGTCTTGGGTGCCTACGTCCTCTATCTCAAGCAGCAGGGCACAGGATACTTCAGGCAGACACTGCGTTTGTTCCTCTTCACGGTTCTGGCCTTGGCACTGACGTTCTTCATCGCTCAGCCCTACGCGGTGCTGGATCTCGATGCTTTCTTGGCTGGCGTGGCCGAACAGGGGAGGATGGTGAGGGGTATCGCCGACTATCCGTACACGCGACAGTACATCAACACGCCACCCTTTCTGTACCAGATAGAGCACAGCATCCTCTGGGCCATGGGCCTGCCTCTGGGGATGGTCGCCTACTGCGGCTTCGGATTCTTCCTGTGGCGGGTAGCGCGGTATCGACGGGGTATGGAGCTCCTGATGTTGGCTTGGGTGGGACCCTACTTCCTGGTCACCGGCAGCTTCATGGTGAAATTCATGCGCTACATGCTGCCCCTGTTCCCCTTCTTCTTCATCATGGGCGGCAAGTTGCTCTATTCGTTTCGAGGATGGCTGGAAGAGCGAGAGGGTGCGGTGGCCAGACGTGCTTCGGCCATCTGGTATGGGATCACGGGAGTCGTGATTGGCTGCTCTGTGCTTTATTCCCTGGCTTTCGTCGGCATCTACTCCCGGCCTCACAGCCGTATCCAGGCCTCGGACTGGATCTACCGCAACCTGCCCTCTGGCTCCACGCTTGCTCTGGAGCACTGGGACGACGATCTGCCGCTCGGAGGCATGGTAGACGGCCAGCCACGGAGCATCTCCGAGTATCAGACGCTCAAGATGAATCTGTACGAGCCGGACAACGAGCAGAAGTTCTGGCA
>CAZNMJ010000106.1:0-9226 GCA_964573815.1 uncultured Anaerolineales bacterium | reverse complement strand
TATGACCATCCCAAGGTCCTCGTCTTCGGCAAGACCAGACAGCTCAGCGATGAGGAGTTCAGAAGTCTCTTCGGCGAGGCCCTGCAATCCCAGCCTCGTTCGGGTGCTCAAGATATGGCGTTCTCGGACCAGACTCGGTCGGACAAGAGTCTCCTCCTCGACCGGCCCGTGGATGAACTACCTGTCATCGCCGAGTGGGGCTGGAACCCCCTGGCCAACGCCCACCCCCTGCTGTCCGTCATCACCTGGTGGCTTGCCGTTCAGGCTGTGGGCCTGCTGGCCTTGCCTCTGACCACTTTGGTGTTCCATCGCCTGGCCGACCGAGGCTACATACTGTCGAAGACCATGGGGTTGTTGATCGTCAGTTTTCTGGTATGGATCGTGGCTAGCTACCGTCTGTTGCCCAACAGCCTGCCAACTGCACTATGTGCTTGCCTTGTACTGGGTTTGGCTTCCCTTTATGTCTTCTGGCGCAGAAGGGACGAGATGCTGGGCTCGTGGCGGGAGCGGAGGCGGCTCATTCTGCTCAGTGAAGCCCTCTTCGCCGGGGCCTTCGTGGTCTTTGTGGGCATCAGGATGCTGAACCCGGATCTGTGGCATCCCTGGAACGGCGGCGAGAAGAGCATGGAGTTCGCTTTCCTCAATGCTATCACCAAGAGCGCCTACTTCCCTCCCTACGATCCCTACTACGCAGGTGGGTACATCAATTACTACTACTATGGCCTGCACCTGATCGCTACGCTGATCAAACTGACGGGGATAATCCCCTCGGTGGCCTTCAACCTGGCCGTGCCCCTGCTCTTCGCGCTAACGGTGGTGAATGCCTTCTCTGTGGGATACAACCTGACCCGGCGGCGACTGGCTGGGCTTCTGGCTGCGGTCTTCGTGGCGCTGATCGGTAACCTGGATGGCATGGTGCAGCTGGCAGAGGGCTTGGGGGAAGCTGGAGGATTGGCTTTCCAGAGCCGCATTCCTGGCGTGGAAGGGGTGGTCAAGCTCGTGCCCGGGCTGGTGCGGGTCCTCTTGCGTCAGGCTCGGCTGTCACGATTCGACTATTGGCGGAGTTCGCGGGTGATCCCGGCCACCATCAACGAGTTTCCCTACTGGAGCTTCCTCTTCGCGGACCTCCATCCGCACATGATCAGCATCCCAGTGACCATCTTCCTCCTGGCGTTGGCGTTGAACATCGCCCTCGCCGCCAAGGATATGACAAAGAAGTGCGATCCGGGGGCGGCGGCCACCACCGAGGTTGCAAACACTGGCCTGTCCTGGGGCCTCATCAAGGATCGCGCTGCCAGCTTCCTCCATAGAGCGGGGCTGGGGAAGGAGTCGCCCCTTTGGAGGCTCGAGAGCCTGGCCGGGCTGGTGGTGCTCGCCGTGACCCTCGGGGCGGTGGCCGTGATCAACACCTGGGACATGCCGACTTACTTCATCATCGTCTTGGGGGCTTTGCTGCTGGGCAACAGGGGGCTGTGGCATTGGGAGCGAGCCGTGGGCGCGCTTCTCGTCTTCGCCACAGTGGTCGTCGTGAGCCTGCTTGTGTATCTGCCCTTCTTCACCCACTATCAAGCACTGTATGTGGGGTTGGGGCTGGTGCGCACGCGCACGGAGTTGGAGCCTTTCCTCACCATCTGGGGTTTGTTCATCTTCTTGGTGGTCAGCCTGTTGTGGGGGCAGTTGGTATGGGGCCGCCCCCGACAGGGGCCGCTTCGTTGTCTAGGACTGTGCCTGAGGCACGGAGCGCGGTTCCCCCGGCTGTTGGACCTTCACCAGGCTTTGGTTCGGAGACCTCGGGTCACATATGTAGTGGGCCTGCTGGTGCTGGCGGGCACGGCCTTTCTGCTCGTGGGGCTGCTTCTCTTCCAGCTTTGGGTGCTGGCGCTGCTGACTTCTCTGCTACTGTTGTACGCGTTCCTGACGCTGCGCCGCAGGGCTACACTCGAGGACAGCTTCATCTCTTTCCTTACCTTCCTGGCCCTCGGCATTCTGCTGGGGTGTGAGATAGTGTTTCTCAAGGACTTCCTCCAGGGAGGGGATCACTATCGCATGAACACCATCTTCAAGTTCTACACCCAAGCCTGGGTCTTGCTAGGGTTGGTGGCCGGCGTGAGCCTGCCAAGGCTGTGGCGTTGGTTCTCCAGCGTGAGACGTAGGCGGCTGCGCTATGCTTGGAAGGGGGCGTTCGCACTTCTCTTCGCTTCGAGTACCGTGTTTGTCTCCTTAGGCACTCTGCAGCGCGTGGATGACCGCTTCCCCGGTGCGAGGCCGCCCTGGGGTACCCTGGACGGCTCGGAGTTCATGACCGTGGGGTCGTATGCCTGGCCAGATCAGAGCAACCGCATCCAGCTGGTTCACGACTACCAAGCCATCAACTGGTTGCTGGAGAATGTAAGGGGCACACCGGTGGTGGCCGAAGCCCCACTGCCGTACTACCGAGAGTTCGGGTTGAAGGTAGCCAGCTACACCGGCTTGCCGACGCTGCTGGGCGCCCATCAGAACGAACAGCGGTACGATTGGCAGGTAGGGCAGAGGTCAGGGGACGCAGACGCGTTCTATAGGACCATAAATCTGGAGGAGGCGCGGGAACTGATCGACAAGCTCAACATCGGGTACATATACGTGGGGCAACTGGAGCGCACGATCTACCCTGAGGAAGGGCTAAATAAGTTCGAGGACCTACGTGGGTTTGGGGATCTGGACCTGGTGTATCGGAACCCTGGCGTGAAGATCTACGAGGTGGTGACCGAATGACTAGCTTGGAAAGAGCCTTGTCAACGGGCTCGGCCAGCCGAGGCAGAATGGTTAGGAGGCGATAGTGACCTACGTGTTCAGTTGGTGGCTGGCGGTCGAGATTCTGGGGTTAGCCGCGTTGCCGCTGGCACGGCGGCTGTTCCGAAACCTCCCTGATAGAGGATACGCCCTGGCCAAACCTCTGGGTATCCTGCTCACGAGCTACGTCCTCTGGCTGACGGTTAGCTTTGGCTTCATGAGCAACACGCGGACGGCCATCGTCGTGTGCATTCTGCTGGTTGCCGCCTTATCGGCCTCTCTCTATCTCTGGAAGACCGACAGGCGTAGCACCTTGTTGTCCTGGCTGCGGCAGAATATGGGGCTGATCCTGACCCATGAACTGCTCTTCGCTCTGGCCTTTGGAGTATGGGCCCTGGTGAGAGCCTACAACCCCGAGATATCCGGCACCGAGAAACCGATGGATTTCGCCTTTCTGAACGCCATCCTGCGCAGCGAATACTTTCCTCCCCTTGATCCGTGGCTCTCGGGTTTCGCCATCAGCTACTACTATTTCGGCTACCTGATGATCGCGGTGCTGACCAGGCTCACTGGCGTGCCCTCGGAGGTGGGCTTCAACTTAGCCATCGCCTTGCTCTTCGCCCTCACCGCCAGCGGCGCGTTCAGCCTCACGTACAACCTGGTGCAGCGGCATGCCGAAAGGAAAGGGACGGGGCAGGGACTGGCCACCATCTTTGGTGCGGTGGGAGCCATGTCCGTAGCAGTCATCGGCAACCTGGAGGGGTTGTTGGAGGCGTTGCACACGCGCGGTCTGGGGACGGCCGCCTTCTGGGAATGGATAGACGTCAAGAACCTGGCGAGGGCTCCGGTGACCGGGACGTGGATCCCTGGAGATAACTGGTGGTGGTGGAGAGCCTCCCGAGTGGTGCGCGATGTTGTCTCGGGACTTGACGAGGAGGTCATAGACGAGTTTCCGTTTTTCAGCTTCCTCCTGGGTGACATGCACCCTCATGTGCTGGGACTTCCCTTCGTGTTGCTGGCCCTCGGGTTGGCTCTCAACCTCCTCTGGTCCGAGGAAGAGGCGTCTTGGTGGCAGGTAGTCTTGCTGGGAGTGTGCATTGGAGGGCTGGGTTTCCTCAACAGTTGGGACCTGCCCATCTACTTCCTGATCTGTGTGGTGGCCTACGCCCTGGCCACTCGTGGGCGCCTGGACGGCTTCGGGCGCCGATGGATAGTTGATGTCGGCCTTTTCGCTGTGGTGTTGATGGCTCTGAGCTTCGTGCTCTACCTGCCCTTCTGGATCGGTTTGCGCTCCCAGGCTAGAGGCATCGGGGAGGCTGAGGTCAAGACCCGCCTCCACCAGTATCTGATCATGTTTGGCATCTTCATCTATGTGATCACGGCATTCTTGGGCTATGAGCTGTGGCGCACAGCGAAGGCCGTAAGAGCTGACGGGGAGAGAGGCCGTGTACGGCACTGGGCGTTCACCGGTGCGGCGGCCCTGGTTGTCATCCCCTTGGCAGCCCTTCTTGTGCTTGTGAAGCTATACCTGGTGGCGTTGCTCGTCCTGCTCATCGGTGCAGGGTGCGTGGTCTTCTGGGAACGGTTGCGCTCCTTCAGCATCGGCTCTGTGACGTCGAGCGCAACGTTCGTCTTGATCTTGATCCTCGTCGCACTCCTGTTGACCTTCAGTGTGGAGTTCGTCTTCCTACGAGACACCTTCGGCACGCGCATGAACACGGTGTTCAAGTTCTATTATCAGGCCTGGGTGCTCGTTGCCGTCCCCTCCGCATTTGGAATCTACTATCTGGGCCCCTGGCTCGGAGGGCGACGCAGGGTCTTGTCCAGCGTGTGGCTCGCGGGGTTCGTACCCCTCTTCCTGGCCAGCATGGTGTATCCCGTTCTGGCCACGCACAACAAGACTGGAGGGTTTGCTGGCCCGCCGACGCTTGATGGCATGGCTCACTTGGAGGGAGCTTACGGGGACGACCTGGCGGCCATCCGCTGGCTGAGGGCCAATGTGGAGGGCGCTCCGGTGATCTTGGAGGCCACGGGAGGCGAGTACACCTACTACGGGCGCGTGTCGACTCACACTGGACTGCCCACGGTGCTGGGCTGGGGAGGCCACGAACTCCAGTGGAGGGGCAATTACGAGGAGCCGGGGAAACGAGAGCCCGACATAAAGACCCTATATGAGTCACCGGATGTGGGCCGCACGGCAGCTTTGGTTGAGGAGTATGACATCCGTTATGTCTACATAGGGGACCTGGAGCGCTTCACCTACGACATAAGTCAATCGGTTCTGAGGAAGTTCGAGGTTCTGATGGATGTGGTTTACCAGCAGGGCCAGGTGACCATCTACGAGCGAAGAGAGTAGCTGGCGAGACCAAAGCTCGCTCCTTGATCCGCAGGGGGTAAAGAGAAGGGGCCATCCCTGTGGATAGACGGTCGCTATCGTGACTATCAGTTGGCACAATCCGCACAGTCTTGGTCAGTGCGTCTGCAAGACGAGAGGCAGGTATTCCCTGGTTCCGGACGAGACCGCCGTGGGCCGTTCCGGGCGGGAACCAAGTCGGCGCGCTTGAAATCAAGGATTTGGCTCATAACCGCACTGGTCAGCGCGGGCAGTGAGTGCGCCTGCGGGGCCTTGGATCGCCAACCTGGCTGAGTCTCAACGTTCTGGAATGGGCGCTGTAGGACAAACACTGGAGTCGGGTGCCAGGGCGCTGCCTCGAGCTCATTCCTCAAGCTTGTACCCGAACCCCCGTTCCGTGACGATGTAGTGTGGATCGCTGGGGTCATCCTCTATCTTCTGGCGCAAATACCAGATGTACCGCTTGACGTACCCGGTCTCGCCCACGTACTCCGGTCCCCAGACCTGGTCTAGCAGTTGTTCGTGCGAGAGGATCCGACCCGCGTTCTCCGCCAGCGTGAGCAACAGTTGAAACTCGGTGGGAGTCAGGCTCACGGGCTCTCCCCGCACGGTCACTTGGGAGTTGTCGGCATCTACCACCAAGTCATCGAAGATGTAGACCTTCATCCGCCTGTCAGAGGGAGGTTTTCGAGAGCGTTGGAGTATGGCCTTCACTCGCGCCGTCAGTTCAGCGAAACTGAATGGTTTGGTGACGTAGTCATCTACGCCACACTGGAACCCCTTGAGGGTATCCGCCTCGTCATCCTTGGCAGTGAGCATGATGATAGGCACGTCGGAGATCTCCCTCATACGACTACAGGTCTCCCACCCGTCCATGCGAGGCATCATCACGTCTAGGATGACCAGATCCACCTTGTTCTTGTAGAGCATCTGGAGGGCATCTATGCCGTTGGTGGCACTTAGAACCTCATAGCCAGCTTTCTCCAGCGAGTGGCTCAGCAGTTCGATGAGAGTCAGGTCGTCGTCCACGATCAGTATCTTGTCAGTCATTGTTCCTCTGCAGACCTATGAGACGATGGGCTGGAGGTGACACTCTCGGCAGTCTGGGTCTCGGGGGCCAAGGGCAGAGTGAAGCTAAACGTTGAACCTTCCCCTTCCACACTCTCTGCCCACATCCTGCCGCCATGAGCCTCCACTAACCCTTTGGTTATGTACAAGCCGAGGCCGTGGCCATAGGTTTCGCGGGAGTCATCGCTGTCCAACCGGTGGAATTTCTGGAAGATCCTGTCAAGCTTGGCAGGAGGGATCCCGATGCCGGGATCGGTCACGGAGACGGTGATCTCTCCATCCCCTGCTTCCATCTGGATCTTTATGGGGCCGCCCGACGGTGAGAACTTGATGGCGTTGTCGAGGAGGTTGAAGAAGATCTCCTCGATTCGATCTTCATCTCCCCACACCGGTGGCAGGTGGTCGGCGGCGGGCAACTCGAACCAGTGGAAGTGAGTGGTTGGCTGCAGGCTGCTCACCGCCCGCTGCACTATGGGCAGGAGATCAGCTTCCCCACGATCCAGGGATAGCCTGCCGGCATCTATGCGCGAAACATCCAGGACCCCACGGACCAATCGTATGAGACGGTCGCTCTGCTCGCCTACGACGCCTAGCATCTTGCGCACGTACTCGTCGCTCAACTCCTCTTCCGCCAGCAGAAGTTCTACGGCGCCGCTGATGTTGGTGAGGGGTGACCGCAGTTCGTGGGAGACCATGGAGACAAAATCGGATTTCAGGCGGTCCAATTCCTTCAGTTCTTCGTAGGCTCGATGCAGCTGAGCGTTTCTCTGTTCTAGTTCGTGACGGGCCAACTCCAGTTTCCTGGTCCTTTCGCGCATCTGCTTATCCAGTTCTCTGTACAGCCTGCGCATCTGCTGCTGATCCTGCCTGGGTGCCGTCACGTCCCTCAAGACGAGTAGGAAGCCGCTCGGCTTCCCCCCGTCGCCTGACAGGACACTCCCTGCTAGCTGAACCGTCATGGACTTCGCGTTCTTGCTGACGAGTTCCACATCACGCTCCCGGGCGAAACCAGCCTCGACGATCTCTCGACGAATGGCCTGCAGTTTCGCGGCCTGGCTGGCATCCCGCGGGATCAAGGTGGTGCAAGGTCGCCCGATAACCTCACCAGGGCGGTAGCCGAACATGAGCTCGGCTCCTCGATTCCAGGTCTTGATCGCCCAATCTTCATCGAGGCTGATGATGGCGTGGACCGAGTTCGTGACCAGGGAAGCGAGCCGGTCAGCCTCATCGGGGCTTGGCTGCAGCCTCCTTCCGATCAAGGTCAGACATACCCACGCTATTAAACCGCTCAGCAGCCCATAGAATAGCACGTCAATAGCCCAATTGAACTCAGGCCACTGACGTGCTACGTAGTCTTGAAGGAACAGACGATACGCCACTGCTGTGCCCACGATAGCCGACCCCACGAGCCATCTTAGGCGTGTTGGGTATGCCACCGTCCGTTCTTCAAACCAACTCAACACACGGGTAAACAAACCTTTCACCATACCCATTATACCCCGTGCGCAGGCAGCACACAAGGGCAATTATGACCAACTTTTGACCTCGCATTGACCCGGTTTGAACCTTGCCGTGATTGAATTGTAGTGAGGATGGGAAGAGGCAGACTCCATGGCTGGGAACTCCGATCAGGATGCAGACCAGATAGAGGAATTGGAGCGAGAACTCCAGAACAAGTCCCTCTTGCTGGCAAATCTGGAGGTGATGATCGAGGACTACCGGCGAGAGAAATCCAGGTTGCTCGCGGAGTTCACGTCCTTGAGGGAGAAGCTGCTGGATATGACCGCCCGGGAAGGGGAATCTGACGAAGAGTCAGAGGTTGGTGATGACTGAACATCTCTCTGCGGGTGACGCGCTGACGGAGTAGTGAAACACAACCCCCACCCGCTGTTAGGGTGGGGGTTTCTGATAGCTGCGGCCGAGAAATCGTACGCAGCACACTGGCTCTCGCGAGTCCACGCATCAGGCCAGCGAGATTGCCGGACGATTTCCACGCTGGGAGCGAACGCGAACGGTGATACAAGCCTAGCTTGCACATGTATTTGGCTGTGTTTGCGAGAGGGCGAATCCCACGTCATAATCAGGCTGAACCAGATAGCTGCGACCGGGCATCGTCGATCACCCTACGATGTGCCGCCCGACCCGGAAGGCATGCCTGATACAGACGTTGGCGGCAAAAGCGATGAGCGACCAGCTACCTATCTACGCGCAACAGACCGCTCCCGTGGCCCGGCGCTTCGTGCAGGCCCTGAAAGAGCAAGATGAAGGTGCCATTCCCCCACTCTTGATGCCTGACAGCGAGGCCCACTGGGCCTTTCGCGTATTCGGACTGGGACCCCTGATCTTCTTGTCGTACATGCACCTTGAATGCGACGACTTCGTGCTGCCCAGATTCGGTCGACGCGGGCGCAACGAGGTGCTGGTGGAGGTGGGCTGGGTAACAGGCGCAGACGACGAGGGACGACCGGTCTACGATCCCAGACGTGTCTCCACCTTGACGCTGTCTCGCTACGAGGGCGTCTGGCTCGTCGCGGATGTGAATCCGGGTCCGTTGGATGCGCCAGTCTCAGTTCCTCGCTCTCAGGACTTGTTGAGGCGGGCCGTGGAAGAAGGGACGGCCGGTGGTGCCCTGTGGCTCCCACATGGGGTGCTGACCGGGGCATTTCAACTGAAGCGCCTGGGCAAGGAGCCACTGGACGATGTGGAAACCCTGTTTGTGAGGGGCATGGAAGCTGCGGAGTTTGGGGTACCAGAGGTGCTCCGAGCAGTGCGCCTGTGGCGTGAGTTCAAGGAGAGAGCTCAGCCGCGATATCGCAGAGCCGAGGTCTACGCAGCCGCCATCGAGTACATCATGGTGCTCTTCGGGTTCTACCGCGACTCGCAGGTGGACATCGGCAAGAGGTACGGGGTGTCTCCATCAAGCATCTCCAGCAAATGGCATGAGATCGAACGCGTCCTCGGGCTTTCCCAGTTCGACGCTCGTTATTCGATTCATCAGGATCCGGGTGCGGGACTGGAGGCCATGCTCAGACAGCG
>CAZNMJ010000105.1:0-11182 GCA_964573815.1 uncultured Anaerolineales bacterium | reverse complement strand
CAGCGGAGATGGCCTATCGCATGGCGGGGGTCCGGAACCCTCGCGTTGAGATCGACTTTGCCGAGGTAGATGACACCTTCGCCTACAAGGAGCTACAGCACATGGAAGCCCTTCGGCTCTGTCGCGAGGGCGAAGCAGGCATACTGGTTGAAGAAGGAGCGACGGAGCTGGATGGCGAAATGCCCATCAACCCCTCTGGAGGGAGCCTGGGGGTGGGTCATCTTCTGGATGCGTCAGGTCTGGCGAGGGTCTTGGAAGTGGTGCTGCAACTGAGGGGAGAAGCTGGAGAGCGACAGCTGGAACACGTGGAGACTGGCCTTGCTTTTGGCTGGCGCAGCATCCCCACAACCAGTGGCGCAGCAGTAATCCTCAGCATCTGAGCAATGCCGTCGGCCTGTCATCGGGGGATAGGCCGGCGCTGAAGGCTGGGTAAGGAGGCTAGCAATGGGTATGAGAAAGGTCGCAGTCGTAGGAGCGGGCATGACCAAGTTCGTGCGGAGGGCACAGGAGACTGGAAGAGAACTGGCTTTTCAGGCGAGCAGGATGGCTCTCGACTCCAGTGAGATGACTCTCGATGACATAGATGCCGTGGCTTTGGGAACGGCGCCCGACGCCTTTGATGGCCTGCATATGAAAGGAGAATACCTGAGCGACGGGGCCGGTGCGTGGAACAAGCCGTATATGCGGTGTTACGTGGGCGGTGGTACTGGCGTCTTCGCGGCCATTCAAGGCTGGTACCATGTGGCCTCAGGGCTGTTCGACACCTGCCTTGTGGTGTGTGAGGAGAAGATGTCCAGCTGCAAGCCTCACCCGCAAGGAGCTTTTCTAACCATCTTCGATCACACCACGGAGCGAGCCCTGAAGCCCAATCTAGTCTGGATCTTCGCCCTGGAGATGAACCGCTACATGACAGTACACGGCATAGAGAAGAAGGATATCGCCCGCGTGGCGGTGAAGAACAAGCGTAATGCCCTGGACCACCCTTGCGCGCAACTCGCTGCCGACATCACTGTGGAAGACGTCTTGAACTCCGAAGTCCTAGCGTGGCCCGTGCAGAGACTCGATATCAGTCCCACTAGTGACGGCGCCGTGGCTATTGTCATGGCAGCGGAGCATGTGGCCAAGCGGCTTACCGACAAGCCGGTCTGGGTCAGGGGCGTCGGTTGGTCCCTGGATACCGCCTACTGGACCAATCGTGACCTGTACTATCCCAAGTACGTAGAGTACGCCGCTCGCATGGCCTACGACATGGCCGAAATCAAGGAGCCCCGCAAGGAGATCCATGTCGTGGAGCCGTACGACCCCTTTGACTACAAAGAACTGCATCATCTGGAAGGTCTTCTTCTGGCCGACAAAGGGGATGCTCCGCGTCTTACCGCCGAGGGCGTGACCGCACGAGATGGCAACATGCCGGTTTGTCCCTCGGGTGGCATGCTGGGAGTGGGGAATCCCATCGCAGCAGCTGGGCTGATGAAGATCTCTGAGATCTTCTGGCAATTGCGCGGAGAAGCAGGCAAGAGACAAGTTCCTGGCCAGCCTAGAACAGGCCTGGCTCAGTCGTGGGGCGACCTGATGCAGGTCGGATGTGTTCTGATATTGGGAGTGTAGCCCCCAGTACTTGCAGGCTGATCAAACCGTAGGAGGTTGGATAGATGAGCGCCAACATAGAGGAGTTTCCTGGTACGCCGCTCAGGCAAGCCGACTTGGACGAGGGGAACGTTCTCACTACCCATTGGAAGCCGAGACTGGAATACGGCTGGGATGCGGGAGTAGCCATCAGCCGTTATCTAGCGGAGTTGAAGAATGGGCGCATCATCGGCATCACTTGTGAGCGCTGTCGGCGTACAGTTGTACCTCCCAGAGTAGTCTGCGAGTGGTGCTGGGAGCCCATGCATGATTGGGTGTATCTGAAGGACACAGGCACCGTCAACACCTTTTCGGTCTGCTACATACGCTGGGACGCCAGTAGAGCGAAAACGCCACAAATCCCCGCGGTGATCGAGATAGATGGTGCCTCCAAGGGTGCCGGGATCTTACACCTGCTTGACGAGGTCGATCCTGATGATGTCTCAATCGGCATGAGGGTGCAAGCTGTGTGGAAGCCAGCTGAAGAGCGCACGGGCTCCATCACAGACATCAAGTACTTCAAACCTTTGTGAGCGGGGACACGGCTCGCTTGAGCCGTCCTCCTTGCTCGCGGCAGGATCCAGGGAGGCATTGCCATGTCGCTTATTGAGCGGATAACCAGTTTTCGAGACGCGAAGGTCTGGTACGGCGACATGCCGATAGAGAGCCTGTACACTGTCGGCATCGCTGGGGAGAAGTTCTTCCGTTCCATCAAGGATCGGGGCGTGATCTTGGGCAGCGCCTGCCCCGTGTGTAACCTGACCTACGTACCGCCTACGATGTACTGTGAACGGTGCTTCACAAAGTTGGAGGAGTGGGTAGAAGTCGCCAACTCAGGGACAGTCTACACCTTCACTGTGCTCGCCCGGTCATTGGATAACGAACCGTTGGATGAGCCTCAGATACTGGCTCTGATCAAGATGGAGGGCGTGCACGGCGGTCTGGTCCACAGACTGGGCCAGGTCAAGCCCCAGGAAGTGGAAATCGGCATGTCGGTTGAGGCCGTCTTCAGACCCAAGAAGGAACGAGAGGGCTCCATCTTGGACATCGAGTACTTCAAGCCGGCGTAGACAGCGTTCCTTGCTTGCGTACGGGACCTGCCTCGGGGATCATGGTTTTGGGTGTGCATGACGTGTAGGAATCACGAGAAGGTGCAGGAGGGTTCTGCATCATGGACTTTCAGCTCACTGAAGAACAACGGATGATCCAGGAGATGGTGCGTGATTTCGCCGAGAACGAGATCATGCCCATCGCCGCCAAGATGGATCAGGAGGGCGAGTTCCCCTTCGAGACCTTCAAGAAGATGGGCGAACTGGGGATCTTGGGCCTGCCGTGGCCGGAGGAATACGGTGGCGCAGGTGCAGATACGGTGTGCTATGCCATAGCCACGGAGGAGATCTCGCGGGCCTGTGGCTCACATGGCCTTTCCTACGCAGCCCACATCTCCCTTGGCAGCTGTCCCATCTATCTCTTCGGCACCGAGGAACAGAAGAAGAAGTACCTCACCCCTCTGGCCAGAGGTGAGGCCATTGGAGCCCTAGGTCTCACCGAACCGGAGGCCGGTTCCGATGCTGGTGCGACGAAGACGACCGCCGTTCTCGATGGCAAGGAATGGGTCATCAACGGCACCAAGTCGCTGATCACCAATGGTCCCGTAGCGGAGATAGCGATCACCGTCGCCAAGACCGATCCCTCTGCTTCGGGTTCTCATGGGATATCGACATTCATAGTGGAAACAGACAGACCGGGGTTCTCCGTGGGCAAGGTCGAGGACAAATTCGGACTGAGAGCTTCCCCTACCTCGCAGCTCTTCTACGAGGACTGTCGCATTCCCAAGGAGAACCTGTTGGGCAAAGAGGGTGAAGGCTTCCAACAGATACTGGAGGTCCTGGACGGCGGTCGCATCAGCATAGGGGCAATGGCACTTGGATTGGGTCAGGCCGCCCTGGAAGCCTCAATCAAGTACGCCAAGGAGCGTCACCAGTTTGGCCGTCCCATCGGCGACTTCCAGGCCGTTCAGTGGATGATAGCTGACGCGGCAACCAGGATGGACGCAGCACGCCTGTTGGTGTACAAGGCGGCGTACTTAGAGGACCAGGGAAAGAAGTTCACGAAGGAGGCGGCAATGGGCAAGCTCTTCGCTTCAGAGGCCGCTGAACTCGCTTGCTATAACGCCATACAGATCCACGCTGGCTACGGGTACACCAAGGACTACCCTGTGGAGCGTTACTATCGGGACAACCGGCTCACCCAGATAGGTGAGGGGACCTCGGAGATTCAAAGACTAGTAATTGCTCGCCAGATACTGAGCGTAAGATAACGGCACGGGTGTTGCCGACATTCACACTCCCCTCCTACTCCCTCTTGCGGAACGCAAGACGCAGAGGCGAGCCCTCAAAGCCGAAAGCCTCTCGCAACCGATTCTCCAAGTAACGACGGTAAGTAAAGTGGACGAGCCTGGGATCGTTCACGAACAGGACGAAGGTAGGAGGCGCCACTCTGACCTGCGTCGCATAGTAGATTCGTAGACGCTTGCCCCGCTTGGACGGCGGTGCATGCTGGGAGACAGCATCTTCTACGAGCCTGTTGAGCTCTGCCGTCGGTACCCTGAAGGATCTCGCTTGCTGAACCGTCAGAGCCAGATCGATCGCCGTTCCCACGCGCTGACCTGTGACCGCGGAGACGAAGACCAAGGGCGCATAGGAAACGAATTTGAGCGCACGTCTGATCTCGCGGGTGTAGTGATCCATCGTGTAGGCATCCTTGTCGATGAGGTCCCACTTGTTGACCACCAGAACGATACCCTTGCCCTCTTCGACCACGTAGCCGGCGATGTGAGCATCTTGGGCCGCAACGCCCTCCGTGGCGTCTATCAGCAACAACACTACATCGGCGCGCTGAACAGCCCTCAAGGCACGAATCACGCTGTATCGCTCGATGCCAGGCACAACACGGCCGCGCCGTCGAATCCCAGCAGTGTCAATCAAGGTCACACTCTGACCATCCCATTCCATGAAGCTATCCACGGCATCCCTCGTCGTACCTGGCTGTTCATTAACAATCATGCGCTCTTGACCCAGAATGGTGTTGAGAAGGGAGGATTTCCCAACATTGGGTCGACCCACTATGGCGAACTTGATCCCCTCCAGCGGCTCCTCTGGTGGCTGCGGCGGCAAGATGCTCAAGACAGCGTCCAAAAGCTCTCCCGTGCCAGAGCCGTGGAGCGCCGAAATGGGGTACGGATCGCCCAAGCCCAACTCGTAAAACTCCACAGCCGCACGACGACGCGCCTCATTGTCAGCCTTGTTGGCTGCGAGGATCACGGGTTTGTTCGAACGCCGCAAGAGTTGCGCGATCTCGAAGTCGCTCGCAGTCACCCCATCCTTGACATCGACCAAATGAATGATGACGTCCGCCTCGGCAATGGCAATCTTTACCTGGTCACGCACCGAAGCCAGGAGGTCACCCCTGGAGTCGGGTAGGAGGCCTCCTGTATCTATGAAGGTCAGGGCACGGCCTCCCCATTCAGTGTCCGCGTAGATCCTATCCCGTGTGGTGCCCGGCACGTCTTCCACGATGGCCAGGGGTTCGTCGATCAGGCGGTTGAAGAGGGTGGATTTGCCGACGTTGGGACGACCGACGAGGGCCACCAAGGGCTTGGTCATGATTCCCGAATCACTACCTCGAGTTGGTCGGGAAGAATGGCCTGTACTACCAGCGAGCTGGGCCGGACAACCATGAGAGGCACGAAGTGGGTCCCGGGTCCATAGTCCGAAAGATCCAACACCACGCGAACGTCTCCCGCCTCCAGAGCCTCAAGCTCTGACAGAGGCCCCGAGAGGATGACCTCCACCGTGTCCGGCGAGAAGTCAGCCTCCAGCCCTCTCCCCAAGCCCTGGACCACAGGAGTGAGTTGTACAGTCTGTCCACCCAGGACGGGGGACACCTCAATGAGGGCTTGCACGGTGGGAACGTCCTCCAGCGGAGATACACCTTCTGGAAACAGGACGGGCACCTGCTGTGAAATGTCCTCGCGGGCACCTTCAACATCGATGGGAGATGTCTCCAAGTAGCCGGGTATCTCGCTGACGGTCGCAGGATCTCCGACAACGGTGATGGTGGGCGGGTTAACACTAATGCTGCTGATCCAGTATCCTGGGGCGGGCGTTCCTTCAGTGACAGTCTTGATGGACAGTTCTCGAAAGCCTACTCTCTGTTCGATGGGGACGGTGACTCTGGCCGACTCAGGGTCAAGCTGCACCCCTGAGACTGCGTTACCCACCTCGTCTGTCGGTGTCAGGGAGACCGCGCGCTCGAAGGTATCCTTCTCACCCCTAAGGTATAACTCCGCAGTGGCCTCCACTACCTGGTCCACTAGGCTAGCGGGCCCGTTGACCGTTACGTGACTTGGATCCACCACCGGACGGCCCATCTCATATCCCAGCGCAGGATCTCCGTAGATGCTGACCGTTGCGGGCACGATCTTCTCCATCCTACGGTCCAGGCGGAGAGTGAGCACACCGGGCGACGTCTCCAGAATCCTCACCAGACTACCGGCGGGCTCGACCTTCACCGGGACTTCATGTAGTCCCACATCCAGGCCCTCCAGGTCCACGTAGGCCCGGAAACTGCTGACCCTCAAGTCCTCCCAGACGGACTCTGGAGCTCGGACTTTGGCGGTGACACCTTCCTCCATCCCGCCGACGATCACCAGGCCCTCCCCTCTGTTGATCACCTCCACCGGTATGTCCGCAGGCAAGAACGCTTCGACAAAGGGGTTCTCCTGAATACTGGCCGCTATCCAGACCATCAACGCCAGGATGAGTGCCATTATCATCAAGCTTAGATTGCCGATACTGAAGAAACTGCGTGTCATATCCCTTACTAGATTGTCAGCATACGTGGCTTACCCAGAACGACAGCCCCTACTGAAGTCCTATTGCCGGATGGCCCGTCTTGAGAGATTGCCGCTCCACTGGCGCCTGTACGAGGATCGCAGCAACTCCCTCAAGCGGGACTCATCCAAGTTACTGACCAACCGTCCGTAACGCGCCAGGGAGATGGTTCCGGTCTCCTCAGACACAATGGTCGCCAGAGCATCGCTTTGCTCCGTGATGCCCACAGCTGCCCTATGCCGCAGCCCCAAACCACGGCGCACGCGGCTGGTCTCCGCCAGCGGCATGATGCAAGCAGCGGCGACGATTCTGTCGCCTCTGATGATGGCTGCGCCGTCGTGCAAGGCAGTGTTCGGCTGGAAAATGGTCAGCAGCAGCTCAGCAGACACCTCCCCGTCTATGGGCACTCCCGTATCCACGTACTCCTGCAGACCCGTCTCGCGCTCCAGCACGATCAGAGCCCCATGCTTTCGCTCCGAGAGCAGCTGCGCCGCTCTTGCGATATGCCGACTAGCCTTGATACCTTCGGCTTCGGCCGAGGGCAGGCTAATCAGGCCTCCCCCTCGTCCAAGCCGCTCCAAGGCCCGACGAAGCTCCGGCTGAAAGATGACCGGTACGGCCACCAGAAGTGCAGGAAGCGTATTGCGAATCAGCCAGTTGAAGGCGGTCAGGGAGAAGAAGTTGCTGGCCAGCACCACGGCGATCGCGAGCACCAGAACCCCCCTCATCAAAGCCATGGCCCTGGTTCCCCTAACCAGGAAAAGGAGGCCCCAGAAGATGGCTGTGACAATAAGTATGTCGACGAGATCTCTCAGCTGAAAATGCGAGAGTATCCATAGAATGTCGGACACGTCACTCCTCGCAGCGCTAACCGGCGGTCGTTCGCAGCAATCACGCGGCTCACACTCTGTTGGTCTCCTCGCCTAGATCCCGCAAGAGTTGCGTATACCCCTCCACCTCATCGGGCTGCAAAGAAATGATGGTCCGAAGCGTCTCCTTCGCATCCTCCTTGCGCCCAGCCTCTAGCTGCAGTTCTCCCAGAGTGTCCAGCTCTACGATAGCTTCTTTGTTCCTCCCAAGCTCGATGTACACTCTGCTCAGCCGTGATCGCAGAGAGATGTCTTTCGGATTTGCGGCAACCAGTTCCTGAAGGATGTTGGTGATCTTCTGGAAGTCTCCCAGTTTCCCGTAGTGGACGATCAGGGCATCCAGCTCCTTTAAGGCGACTTCCTCCTTCCCAAGCTTCCACTGTAGCTCTACGAGCCGGAGCCTGGCCTGTTCATCACCCGGAGACAACTGTAGGATCTTCTCGTAGATGGACAGTGCCCTCTTCCACTGCACTCGCTGCACATGAAGGTCGGCAGCGCGATGCAGTATCCTGACCTCCCAGTCGCTGGCGTTTGCCGTCCGGGGAAGCAGACCCAAAGCCTCTTCGTACTTGTCCAGAGCCGTGTCTACCCGTGCCAGCCGATAGTAGCTTTCGCCCAATGCCATATATTCATCCAGCGCCGAATCGATCATATCGTGCTCTATCAGCAAGTCGATCAGCTTCTCCCGGATGGATATGCTCATCGGTGCCGCCTGCAGCGCTCGCCCGTAAACCTCAATTGCCTTGCGTGGGTTGTCCCGCATGAGATATGCGTCGGCGACCGAGGCGTACTTGCTCACAGCCTCCTCCGCCTTACCCTGGTGGGCGAATATCTCCGCTAGCCTCAGGTGCAACGGCAGGTAGGTCGGGGCGATCTGTATGGCCCTATAGCATTCCTCCAGCGCAATGAACGGCGCGTCATTCCTGAGATATTCCCGGCTCCTGACCATGATGTCCAGCAGTTCATCGCCGCCAGGAAGCTCCAAGAACTCAGGAAGGATGGGAATAGTCCCCTCTTCCGCCATGCAATCGAGCTTCCGCCGCGCCTCCGAAACGCTGCTCTTCCAGTCGCTGCCGCTGAGGAACTCGGTCAAAGCGTGAACAAGCACATGGGTTTGCCGTCCATCGCCTTGACCTCGATGACTATCAGACACGACCTGATAGGAGCGAGTGAGTTCGTCGGCACGGTCCTGCCCCATGAAATCCAAATCCATGATCATCATCGCCTGGAGGAAATGATCCAAAGCCTGATCGGCCTCCCCTCTGGACCAGTGACACTGACCCAGGGCCAAATGACTTGGCAGTCGATACTCTGAGACCTCCAGTGCCTTCTCTAGCAGTTCGATGGCCTCGTCGAGACGAGAGCGCGCCCTGTGAAGAAGTCCAAGGTTGAAGAGCACCTCAACCCGGGTGACCCCCATTTCAACCGCCTGCTCATAGTAGCCCAAGGCTTCGTCGACCTCTCCCCGAGAGTGAGAATCGACCGCCCTACCAATAATGGTCGCGATCTCTGGCGAGCCCTCTGACTGGGGTTCAGACCCGTCCACCTCCGCATCGATCGTCGGTTCAACCAGCTCTCCTTCTCCCAAGAGCGCCTCTGCCAAGCGAGCAAGCGTCTGTTGGACCGCTGACTCCACCGGGCCCAGTTCCTCTCTTCGCACGACTAGCGTCTCAGCAGCGAGTCCTGCCTCTGCATCGGAAACCATGCGCTCCAGGAGGGAACGAGCTCCTTTGTTCCCGGCATCGAGGGAGAGCACTCGCTGACAGTACTCCGCTGCACGGTCGTACTCACCATCCTCATGATGCAGGCGGGCTAGAGCCAGATATTCCTTGACCGCCTCGCCAGTGTTGGATCTGAAGGCATACGCCTCCGCCAGCCTCCGACGAGCTTGCTTGTTGACTGGCCGCAGGCGCACCGCCTCCTGCCAAGCTTCCAGAGCCCGCCCCAAGTCCTTCTGCTGTACGGACAGTTCACCAAGGGTCGTCCAAGCCTCCACAGCATCCGTGACCCGACCCAGTTCTTCGAGGATCTCGGCCACCTTTCGCCTGGCCTCGGCATCATCTGGTCCCAGCTCGCAGACCTTTCTGTACTCGCGCAAGGCCTCCCTCAACCTACCGTCATTGAGGTAAGCAAAAGCCAACCCGCTGTGAGCAGTCGCATCGTCCGGGAACTGGGCGATGGCTACCTCATACTGTTCGATGGCTTTCATCCATCGTCTTTCCCACGCGTAGCTGTGTGCTTTCTTGACCGCGTCCTCAAAGGCTGCTCGGTCCCTGGCCATTTGTCCTCGACTAGCTCCAGCGGCTGACTTGCGATCCGTCAACTCTCATCTGCAGGTGCAGATCCTCGCCCCGCGGCACCTGGCCACGGAGCTCCGCCGACCCCTCAGCCAGCCATCAGCGTATGCAGTATCGCTTTCTGCAGATGCATCCTGTTCTCCGCCTGATCCAGCACCACGGACTGTGGACCATCAATTACCTCGTCGGTGATCTCTTCGCCCCTATGTGCGGGGAGGCAATGCATCACCATCGCGTCTGGCTTGGCCAAAGCCACTAGCTCACTGTTGACCTGGTATGGGCGGAAGATGGGAATGCGCGTGTCTCGCTCCTCCTCCTCACCCATACTCACCCACGCATCTGTGTAGATTATGTCCGCCCCGTTCACTGCGGAACGAGGGTCACCATCGAGCATCACTGCGCCACCTGTTTCCCGAGCAAACGCTCTCGCCTTCCTCACCACCTCTTCATCGGGCTCATGGCCCGGCGGGGTCGATACCCTGATCGCCATGCCTAGCTTGCTGGCTGCGAAGAGAAGCGAATGCGCCACATTGTTCCCATCACCCACATAGACTAAAGTCGAATCCCGTAAGGAGTCCGTCTTCTCGTGGATGGTCAATAGATCGCTCAGCCCTTGGCAGGGATGCACATAGTCTGAAAGGCCGTTGATGATCGGCACCGATGCGTGACGGGCGAGTTCCCCTATATCGCTGTGGGCGAAGACGCGGGCCATGATGCCATGGGCGTACCTGCTCAAGACGCGGGCAACATCTGTCACGCTCTCGCGTTGACCCAGCTGGATCTCCTGAGGCGAGAGATACATGGCCGCGCCTCCCAAATGCGACATCCCCATCTCGAAGGAAACGCGCGTTCGCAAGGACGGCTTCTGGAAGATCATCGCCAGCGTCTTACCTGCAAGAACAGGCTTGTTGCCCCCTCCTCTCCATTCATCCTTGAGATCCGCGGCCAGATCCAGCAACTGCCAGATCTCGTCCGTCGAAAGGTCCTCAATGCTGATGAGATTCTGCACCTTCGTCTCCCTCCGCTGCATAGTATACCACAAGACGATGTCCAGAAAAAGGCCTCAGCCGCTGACGACAGTGTTCGCCAGCGTTCCTATCCCTGCGATCTCCACCTCCACTCTGTCTCCGGGCCTCAGTTCACCAACCCCAGCTGGGGTGCCCGTAAGGATCACATCTCCAGCCTCAAGGGTCATCACAGCAGAGATATGGCTGATCAGCTCCTCTACCGGAAAGATCATCTCGCTCGTGGAACTTCTCTGACGCACCTCGCCATTGAGCCGAGTGCAGATGGTCAGATCGGTAGGGTCCACATCCGTGGAGATGATGGGGCCGATGGGACAGAAGGTGTCAAAACCCTTCGCTCGAGTCCATTGACCATCGCGTCTCTGAAGGTCGCGAGCCGTCACATCGTTGGCGCAGGTGTAGCCAAGCACGTGCTTCAGAGCACCATCCGGAGAGACACCCTTGGTCCGCCGTCCTATTACCACCGCCAA
>CAZNMJ010000104.1:0-11321 GCA_964573815.1 uncultured Anaerolineales bacterium | reverse complement strand
CAGCGCAGCCTCACAGGGATTCTGCCATTGACGACACTGACTCGCGATCGGTGCTCCGCTCGGGGGCCAAATAATCAACAATAATCCAGGGACGGCCCCCTCGCTCCGGGCAGCCCGGCGTGACTGCGTCACACCGGGGAGGTCTCCGCCGCCAGCTCCTCCAGCAACGCCTCCACGTCGATCACCTGACCGGCAAACTTGTAAGCCAGCTCCATCGCCTTCCGGTCGGTGATCCACCCCTCCGCCTTCATCACCTGCAGGAACTCCACCATCTCCTTCGCCGCCTGCGCCATCTGCAGGTTGTCCTCTTCCCTCAGGTCCGCAACAACGTACGACAACCGCAAACCACCACGAGGCTTCCCCAGCCGCCCCGCCACCCGCGCCCTGTACGCCGCCTTCTCGATCACGTCCACCAGCAGGTCGCAGAAGAACATCTGCCGGTGCTCGTAGTGACGCACCGTAGGACCAGCCATCTCCCGAGCCGTGCTCCTGGTCGCCGTCTCTCCCTCCGCCAGGTAGTGCAGGGGGATGCCGGCACCCGCAGCGACCATCAACCGCAAAGCCTTCCCATCGTCCTTCACGTCCTCAGCCTCGATCTTCGGCTGCACAGGAGACCACGCCTCAGTCTCGTCAGTCACAATCACCGACCCAGGAGACGGAGGCTTCGCATATTGAGCCTGCTTCGACTCGATGTCACCCGGACCAGCACCCTCTAGTTTCACGTGCCACAGGAAGGCGTTCTTGTACCGGTTCACCCGCACCCGGTCCTCCAGCCACTCACGGTACCGCCGCAGCCACGGCAGGATCGGCACCAGGTCCCCTTGACCCCGCACGCACCCCACACCCCGATTCACCGCGTAGTGCAGCATCACCGGAGACTCCAGATCATCCTTCCCCGTCTCCCATCCAGACCACCACTTGCCCTCGATCGGGCTGTCGTTCCGCAGCTCGTGATACCGCAGCTCCCTCTCCAGGTCATCCTCGTCAGTCTCGATCCGGTCGACCTTCACCGCAGGTATCGTCCGGACGTAGCTCATCCCATCAGCAGGGTTCGTGAACAAGACCACAAAAAGCTCACCAGCCCTGGTGAGCTCCCCACACCACGAGTAGATCCGCATCGCCATCTTATTTTGACGGTGAGACCAGAAGGCGGAGACGAATTTGTCCACGTAGCCCACAGGAGACGAGATCTGAACACCGCTCCCCACCACGTAGTCCGTCATCAGACCCACGATGCGGAAGGCCAGGGGGTTCGTCCGCCAGGCCTCCAGCGCATCCTCGAAGTCGTCCCTCAGCTCCCACCATTTCTTGTCTTGAGGGCCGGCCGCCCCGCCCACCTGCCGCCACCACTTGTCGTCCACCACCTTCACCGCAGCCTGCACGCGGGCGTCGATCACGTCACCGAACAAACGCTCCGCCACCCTCTCACGCAAGCTCATAGCACCCCCAGCTGGTCGAGTATGATGTTGAGAATCAGACCGATGAGCATCACGAGCAGCGAGACCCAGATGCGGTTCAGTGTGCTGCTCAACTGCTCTAGCTGCCCTGCCAGGTCATCGAGTTGCTCCCTGGTGAGCATCCCGTACACGCAGCCCGGCCGCTCATCCATGGTCACGCCTTTGGCCCTGGTGCTCCGGTACCTGCGGAGGACTTCCTTCAACTGCTTGACTCCCTCTCCGTTTTGTTCCATCAGCCGCCTCGTTCTTGACACGTTGGTGAGGGGGGCTTCAGTCCTCACGAGCCTATCGCTCAAGTTTGACCTCCCGTGACTGTCGCCCCCCAGCACCATCACAAATCGATGCCCAGTTCTGTGGACAATTCATCCAGTGCCTTGGCGAAGGCGGCGGCCAGGCCATCGGCCGCCTCGCCCGACAAGGCGCGCTTGGCTCGCATCAGAGCGGCCAGTTGACCTGCGCCCCGCGACAGCAATTGAAGGCTCCTAGCGGGGTCGATGTCCGCGTCCAGGACGCGCCGCATGCATACTCGAAGCATGCCAATCTCTTCGTCCAGGGAGACGTCGCCAGCGGCGGCCAGGCGGGCCACGTCGAGGAGTTCGTCCTCGGTGAAGGTTCTGCTATAGAAGCCGCTCATCGGTGTCTCCATTGAGTATGTCGAGGATTAGGTCCAGTTCCTCCGTGTGAGGCACAACGACGATCAGAAGACGAAAGAGGAGCCCATAGAGTCGCATGGCCAGGCTTCTGGCGAGTGTCATCGCAGTTCCCTCCTCACGATCAACAGAAAGAGCAGCCCAGTGCCCAAAGCGCCGAGGATCCCAATGAGCAGAAGGGGCCAGAAGAGACCTCCCGTCAGCATCTCGAAGGTCACCAGGCGATGCTGCATCATGGCCACTGCGTAGATGCTGCCCCACAGCAGGTCCTGCCAGAAGATGAAGGCGTTCAGGAGGACGAGCGCTGTGACCGCCGGCCGCCGGGGCCTGAAGAGAGAGAAGTAGTAGCAGGCCACGCCGCTCAAGAGAGCGACCAGCCCGAAGGTGAGTAAGATCAAGCTCTGTCCCGCCTCAACATTCATCCTTTGTGCTCGTTGGCTCTCTGCAACGAAAAAAGGAGCCTTGGGATCCACTCCGACTTCTCATCGAAGTGAGTCCTAAGGCTCCCTAGCGGATTTCGCTTTGGGAGCGGTGAGACCCTAGCCTCTTCCCCTCTTAGTAGAGGCCTATCTCCAGTCTAGGAACTCTGGCTTATCGTCTGATACGCAGGATATACTTGCTCTTCTGGCGGGTCACTTCCAGTTCCACATTATCGGGCACCTCTTCGAGGACGGCCAAGAGGCGCTCCAGGGAAGGGAAGACCCTGGTGAGCTCCGACCTGACCTGGGAAGGCTCCCGCACAGCCCGTTCATGGATCTTCAGCTTACGTACCTTGTCTACAAACCGCATATCAGGCATGAGGCTTCCCTTGCTATTAGAACATACGTTCTAATTATAACAGAGATTCTCTGTCTTGTCAAGATGGATCTGGAATCTTTAAGGTTTGGCCTGCAGTAGACGACGCTCCCGCAGGTCTCAATCCTGCGGGAGGATTGCCTGACTGCGGGTATCTAGCCATTGGTCTTGGTCAGTGCGTGGGACCTGACTGACGTCTGACAATGCCTTGCGTTCGCCGCACGAGCTGTGCATCCTGTGAATGGCATCGTGTTGCGTTGCTCGAGGGACGCTTCGCGAGTGACCATGCCCGCCTTAGGAGCCGGCATTCACTTTTGCCGTATGTTCGCATATAATATGTGATAAGTGTGTTATTGACGCTCCTGTGAGCTGTGGAGGATAGCGATGCAGATCACCTGGTACGGGCATTCTTGTTTTAGGTTGCGTAGCAGGAAAGGGTCCGTCATCACGGATCCGTATGGCGATGGTATGGGCTACAGTCTACCGCGGCTGCGGGCGGACATAGTAACGGTCAGCCATGATCATCCCCACCACGCAAACGTGAAGGCTATAAAGGGAAACCCGAAGATCATCAGCGGCCCTGGGGAGTATGAGATCAAGGGGATCTTTGTTATCGGCATCCCCGTGTCTGAGAACGCCCGCAAGAACGGACAAGGAGGAGTGAACACGATCTACGTTTTCGGTTTTGATGGCATCACGGTGTGCCATCTGGGAGATCTGCGCCGAGTTCCGACCCAGGCCCAGGTGGAGGACTTGAGCGACGTAGACGTGCTTCTCATTCCTGTGGGAGGCGGCACCTCCATAGGTGCTGCGAAGGCATCGGACGTGATCAGCCTGCTGGAGCCCAAGATCGTGATCCCTATGCACTATGGAACCGAGGCCCTGAAGGGGTTGAAGCTGGAGCCGGTGGATCCCTTCCTGAAAGAAATGGGAGCGAAAGACATCGAACCCCAAGATATGCTCAAGGTCACCAAGGGGAGCTTGCCCACTGAAGCTCAGGTAGTGATCATGAGCCATGGAGGCTAGGATGGGAGTTGTTGAGGATGGCGAAAAAAGGGTTGATTGACCAAGGCAGGATACAAAGGGCAGTGGAGGAGATCATCGCCGCGATAGGGGAGAATCCGACCCGGGAAGGTCTGGTCAACACCCCGTCGCGTATCGCGGAGTTGTATGCGGAGGTCTTCTCCGGGGTGGACGAGGATCCGGTGGAGATCCTGGCCGTTGGCTTCGAAGAGGAAGAGCATGAGGAGATGGTAGTGCTCAAGGACATTCCCTTCTACTCCATGTGTGAGCATCACTTCCTGCCCTTCCATGGCTTGGCTCATGTGGGCTACATCCCTGCTGGACGGCTGGTGGGAATAAGCAAGTTGGCGCGAGTGGTGGAGGTCCTCGCTCGACGTCCTCAACTGCAGGAGCGTCTGACAGGCCAGATAGCCGACACCATCATGGATGCACTCAAGGCCCGTGGGGTGGGAGTGGTGATCGAGGCTGAGCATCTGTGCATGACCATGAGGGGCATAAGGAAGCCAGGCAGCCGGCTGGTCACATCAGCCAATCGCGGCATCTTCCGCAGCTACCCGGCAACGAGGGCGGAGTTCTTCTCCATCCTGGGTATGTCCGAGACGAGCCGCGGGTAGGTCAGTATGACCAGCGGATTCAACGTTCGCGTTCTCAACTTGAACACCCCCGCCAAGATAGAGGCGGAGATGGAAAAGATAGGTGCCTCTCCTCCCGGCATCCGAATCATGAGGCCCAAGGCTTCCTTCTGGGCCATCAAGCTGGAAGGCCTGAACTTCGCTGGAGCCAACATCGTCAAGCAAGAGATGCTCTCGCGGGGAGGCGAGGCGGTCACATCGCATGTGGTGTATTCCTCGAAGGAGGCAGACAGCGATGTGCTGCTCCTCGGCACGTTGCGCCATTATCAGGATCTTCTTAGGAAGCTGCGCATGCAGCCTTTCAAGAGCTTGGTGGCGATCGCCTCCGAGATCGAGCTAGCCCTCGCCCGGTACGCTGGTGAAGGGCCTCAACCCTTGACCATCGCGGGCAGGACCTTCAACTGGGGAGAGAGAACCTATATCATGGGCGTGATCAACGTCACCCCCGACTCCTTCTCTGGTGACGGCCTGGGAGATGACACGGAGTTGGCACTGGCCCGGGCCGAGCGCATGATCGAGGAGGGCGCGGATATCATAGATTTAGGCGGCGAATCCACCCGACCTGGCTCGGAGCCAGTTGACGCCGAGGAGGAGTTGCGCCGCGTGATGCCGGTGATCGAGGGCCTGGCTAAGCGTACAGACATTCCCATCTCCATAGATTCGTACAAGGCGAGGGTGGCTGAAGGGGCATTGTCGGCGGGTGCTCATCTCGTTAACGATGTCTGGGGCTTGCACATGGACCCCGCGCTTGCCAAGCTGGTGGCTCGATGCCAGGTCCCAGTTGTTTTGATGCACAACCGCAGCCGCCCCAAGGACACCGTGCAGACGGAGCGTTTGGGGGGGCGCTACCTCGGCGTGGAGTACGAGGATCTGATGGCCGATGTTTTACGCGAGTTGAGGGAGAGCATCGCCCTGGCGCTCAAGGCTGGCGTCGAGAAAGAGAAGATCATCGTCGACCCCGGGATTGGCTTTGGCAAGACTGTGGAGCAAAATCTGCAGCTGATGGCTGAGCTATCTCAGCTGAAGGTCCTGGGCAGGCCCATCCTTGTGGGGCCTTCCCGCAAGTCTTTCATCGGTTATACCCTCGATCTACCTCCCGAGGAACGCGTGGAAGGCACTGCCGCAGCGGTTGCGATAGGCATAGCCAATGGAGCCGACATCGTTCGTGTGCACGATGTGAAGGAGATGGTGCGGGTGGCTCGGATGGCAGATGCCATGGTCCGTGAGCACTGACCGCAAGCTGCCAGTTCATCTCCGCGGCTGTACCAGGCGGGCGAGCAGGAAGGCAAGACTTGCTTGCCCTTCTTGTTGACAGAGGGCAGCCGTGGCGGTATAATGTAATTGCCAACCATTTGCAGAAGCGCAGGGAGATGACCGTGGCATCAGACGACGAGGCACTGGAGGTGCTTCGCGCCGAGGGCAAGCGCATAACCCCGCAACGCAAACTACTGCTGGAGGTGATTCGCCAGGGAGAGGGCCACCTGGACGCCGACGACATCTACCGTCTGGCGCGCGAGAGGGATCCCCGTATCAGTCTGTCCACGGTGTATCGCAATCTCAATCTTCTCGCAGAACTCGGCGTGATCTCTGTACTTCATCTCGACGAGGAGCATCACCACTATGAGCCAAGAGATGCGAGTGACCACTATCATCTCATCTGCTCAGAGTGCGGCGCAGTAGTCGAGTTTGATAGCGCACTGGTGGGGAGACTGATGGCGGAGGTCAGCGAGGCACAGGACTTCTTCATCGAGCGGGCTCACATCGACCTGGTGGGCCTGTGTGCCAAATGCCGGGCCCGGAGGAGCTGAAAGATGGGCCTCTGCATCCGCCTCTGAGCGTGAAGACTCATTCCCCCATGCCCTCCAGATATTCGTAGCGCCCCTTGCCGCAAGCAGGACAATCGTCCTCTTGGCGCTCCACGGAGAATACCTCGAAGCTGTTCTCCCAGACATCTACGTGGGTCAACCCCTGGTTGAGCTTGCCTTGGCCGGTGAGCAGCTTCAAGGCCTCGCTGCACTGGAGGGCGGCGATGATGGACACGATGGAGGCCAGGATGCCCGCGGTCACACAGGTGACAATCGTTGCTGCCTCCGGCCTCTCGGGAAAGACGCAGCGAAGGCATGCGGTCTGATGGGGGATGATGTTCATGGTCATGCCGTAGCTGGCGACGGCGCCACCGTAGATCCAGGGTATGTCGTGCTTGACACAGGCATCGTTGATCAGATAGCGGGTCTCGAAGTTGTCGCAACCGTCCAGTACCAGATCAACGTCGCCAATGATGTCCTCGACGTTTTCCTTGCTCACTTCGGCCACCAGGGATTCTATCTTCACCTGGGAGTTGATGTTGTCCAGCCTCCGGGCGGCTGCCAGTGCTTTTGGCAGCGCTTCAGCCACGTCGCGCTGATCGAAAAGCAGTTGCCGTTGCAGGTTGTTCAGCTCCACGTAGTCGCGGTCGACCAGCTTCAGGCGGCCTACGCCAGCCCGCGCCAGCGTATCGGCGATGTGCGTGCCCAATCCCCCGCAGCCGACTACGGCAACGGACGAGTTGAGCAATTTGCGCTGCCCAGACTCGCCCATTCCGGGGAAAGCCGTCTGGCGGACGTATCGGTCTAGTTGCTCAGTCATTTTGGCGCCGCCGTGGATACTGCTATGGGTAAGTCGCCGCCGGCCACCGTGCTTGGCCTGCCGGGGGAATTATACTGTCGCGTGCAGGCTGCGGCAAACCCGGAGCGTGGGCGTAGTGCCCCGCGATGTGGTATACTGCAGCCGGAGGGCCTGGCACCGACGCCACGACTGCCGGGTTCGCAACTCATGTCGCACGGTAGAGTGCTTCTCGTAGTCAATCCCGTCCGCGGTCCCAACGCGTTGAAACGATTGGCGGCGCTGGCGGTGAGCCTCAAGGAATTGGGCGTCCGTTATGACCAACAATTCACTGAGCGCAAGGGCCATGCGACCGCGCTAGCCAGGCAGGGTGTGGCGGACGGGTATGAGACCATTGTGGCCGTGGGCGGCGACGGTACCGTCAACGAGGTGGTCAATGGGGTGGTCGGCTCTCCCACGGCGGTGTTTTCACTCCCCCTGGGTGCTGGAAACGATTTCCTGCGCAGTCTGGGCATCTGGACGGCCGAGGAGGCGTGCCGCGCTCTGGCTGAAGGCAGTGTCAGGTCGATAGATGCGGGATTGGCCGATTACGAGGACCAGGCCGGGCAGAGGAGGCAGAGGTATTATGCCGTCCTGGCGGACGTGGGCTTTGGCTCTGAAGTCGTGCGCAATACGCCTCGGAGATTCAGACACGCCTTGGGGGGCGGTCTGGGGTACGTGGTAAGTCTCTATCGGACAGCAATACGGGGACAGGGTCGCGCATGCCCAATGAAGGTATGGGTGGATGGAGAGCTGCAATACGATGAAGACCTGTTGTTGCTTGAGGCTCTCAATGGGGCGTACGGTGGGGGAGGGCTAAAAGTAGCGCCCAAAGCCAGGTTGAACGACGCTTTGCTGGACGTGTTTCTAGTGCGGGATATGTCTTGGCCCATGATCTGGGCGCTGTTCCCCAGGATCTATCGGGGTACGCACATCGAGCACGAGAGAGCCGAATACTTCCAAGTCAAGGAAGTGCGGGTTGAGGCAGAGAAGAGCAGGACGGTAAGTGTTGACGGAGAGGTAATCGGTCACACACCAGCGAGATTCAGGGTGGTTCCGGGGGCACTCAGAGTGCGGTGGCGCGACTCCTAGTAAACGTCGAGAAGGGCGAGTTGTCCAGTCATGGAGCGCGGTTGTCTTTCCGTCACCTCAGGGCACCCTGGGTCAGTTGTCCATACAGTTGGGCCCATTGCCCGACGCTCAACTCTTGGGCACGCTGTCTCTCATCGATGCCGCAGCAGTGCAGGGCCTCGACGACCTCATCTACTGGGAGATTCAACCCCTGCGAGAGTGAGTTGCGCAGCTGCTTGCGCCGCTGCGAGAATCCCGCCCGTACGATCCTGAAGAAGATCTCCACATCATCCACCGTGGTCGGGCGCTCCACGAAAGGGTCAATGCGCACCACAGCAGAGCGCACCCGAGGGGATGGGTAGAAGGCACTCGGAGGGGCCTTGGCGATTATCCTGGGCTGGCCGTAGAACTGGACGCTGACCGCCAGCAAGCTCATGGCCCCAGGCCCTGCCACCAACCTCTCAGCTACTTCATTTTGCACGGTCACCACCATCAAGGCGGGTTTGTGCTCCGATTCCAAGAGATGGCGCAGGATGGCCGAGGTGATATAGTAGGGGAGGTTGGCGACCACTTTGTATGGCGTGGAGATCAGATTGGCAACCTCGATGCTCAATATGTCTCCGTGGACTATCTCCAGGTGAGGGTAGGAAGCCAATTGGTCGTGTAGGAGGGGTATCAGCCGTTCGTCGAGTTCGAGAGCGATGACTCGTCCAGCGCGCTGGGCTAGCCTTCGCGTGAGAGTCCCTAGACCGGCACCTATTTCCAAGACGGCGTCCTGATCGTCCAGCTCAGCTGCAGCGATGATACGTTTCAGAAGGGCCTGACTGACAAGGAAGTTCTGTCCCAGCCGCTTCTTGGGCTTGATGCCGAACTCCCGTAGGAGCCTCTTGACTGAAGAGGGGCGATGCTCGGCGCCACCCAAGGCCTCACCTCTCCCGGGGGTATGAGGGCAGGATCCAGCGTATGCGATCCGGAGCCGGCACGGGGGTGAGCAGATAGACATTTACCCAGCGGTAGTAACCACGAGGCAGGTTGTCCTCATCGAAGCACAGATCGATGTGCCGGCCTCTCACGCCGAGGTCACCGGCCAAACCAACGCCATATGAGGGAACGTACATCCAGGTTCCCAAGGGGATCACCTCCCGGTCGACGGCGATGATTCCCTTGCGAGCTGGCAACCCCATGTAGGTTCTACCGTACCAAGGAGCGTCAGGGGGTGTGCCGGCCGTGGAGGCGCTGTAGGCGGTGGCCAAGGCTCTGAACTTACGCCAGTAGGTCTTGGGGCCCTCCGGAGTCTGCACTTCTCTGAGAACGATCTTCGTGCCGTAGGCGATGACTTCGTTGGTCGGCGGGGTTTCCACCCATTCGTCCTCAGTTACTCGTTCCGTCTCCGCGTCATTTTCGTATACGATGCGGACGAGGCGCCTCTTCGCGCCTGCGGCACCCGCTTGATCGAGCCGCTGATTGTCCAACTCCAGAGCCTCGTCGGGCCGCCAGACGGTTTGGAAGGGAATCGGCTCTTCCTCGAGAACCACTTGCTCCTGTACTCTGATCACTTGGACAGTCATGTTGTCGTAGACCACACTCTCTTGGTCCGGGATGGTGTAGTCTTTTTCGACGAGTTCGATGGCCTCCTGTCTTAGGACTTCCGCCACAGTGTCGCCATGGCTCCGGGTCTTGATGCGGCGACCGTCAGCGAAGATGACCAGAGGCTTGGAGCGCTCGATATAGACCTGCAAGCCTGCGGAGACCTGGTTTCCCAGGGTGGGGGTCACCCCGTCTCCCAGGTATAGGACCACTCCCTCGTCGAACAGGGCCTGTCCCAGGGTCGGAGCGGTGGTGTGCATGGTCATGGGAATTCCGCCATCGTAGACCGTGATGGGCACGGATCGGATTACCACCACCCGGAGAGGGTGTTGATGCCAGAGTTGGGCAGGATGGGGGTTGCCCGGCTCGAGGTCCGCAGGCGCTTCGGCGAGTAGCGGTGCCCCCCCATGGCTCGCCTCCCCTTGTAGGAGAACTTGGTCGTGGCGGCTCATGGTTATCCCTGCCTCTCGGAGGAAATCGGCTACGGTAGAGGTGTGGGTCCGGAGCTCCAGGGTGCGGCCATCGACTTCGAGGCTAACTGGCAGCGCCTTGCGAATAACGATCGAGTCCACTTCTTCCAGGGACGCGTCCAGGCGAGAAAGCACGATGTCCTCTGGGCTGAGCTGGATGCCCAGTTCATCCAGCAGACCGTCCACGGTAGTCTGGTGGGTGCGAGCCGTGAATGGGTGATCGTTGATGATCAAGCTTACATCTCGTTGGGTTGAGATGTAGCCTAGGATCATGCCGTTGGCTATGAAGAACAGTGCTATGATCGAGGCCAGTCCGCCTCGCGAGAGCCAACGGCGCGGAGGCAGCACTTCCTCGGTCAGCTCTACCCTGCGGAATTCAGTCAGATGGGCATCCGATGACACGACTCGTATCCCGACTGCGGCGGTATTCCTCTAGTGGTCACAAAAAAGGGGCGAGTACCTGCGCCCGTCCCCTTGTATAGGGAGTGTGAAGCGGTCGTGCGACCTCTTTCGACCCTGGCCTCCCGGCTTACCGAGGCCAGTTAGCTCCAACTAGGTTCCCCTGCGGCGCCCAGAAGTGACTACTTACCGCTGCTTCCTTCCGGACCTGACGGGGTTCATAGGCTTCTGCCGCGCAGGACCCAGCCTTCAACGCCACTTTTCCTCAGCAGTTTCGTTAGGCGCAGAACCTCAAGAAGGCTTTCGACCCCGCTATAGCGGATTGCGGGTACAGGGCACCGCTAGCTCCCCATCTAGCACGACCGCAACCATAATACCTTCAGGTGCACCGAATGTCAAGGCGGAGAGGGCGGGATTTGAACCCGCGAGGCTGTTACGCCTACACGATTTCCAATCGTGCGCACTAGACCAGACTATGCGACCTCTCCTCACTTCCTATTATAGCATCCAGGGTGCGCTCGTTCAAGTGTCTGCAAGAGAGAGTGTGGAAAAACGACGTGAGATCCGCCGCTGGGCGCATCCTGAGCAGCCGCGCTG
>CAZNMJ010000103.1:0-11326 GCA_964573815.1 uncultured Anaerolineales bacterium | reverse complement strand
TTCCTCGGCAAGAGGTCGCCAAAGCAACCAGGAACGTAATCCCGCCAATCACCCACTTGCCAGCCTTGCCGCGCAACCCGTCATCTCCTGTTCATACAAGGTCGGTCGCTCCATGATACCACAGGGCTTGCGCAGGCAACAAGACAACCGAGGCTGGTCAGCCGAATCTTAAAGTTTCCCTCAAGAACCTAGCCGGGCTTTCCCGGGCTCATGTTTTGGTGATATAATTGACTCCAGCAACCTCGCGCAACGGTGATACGGAGAGTTCAGAACAATGGCCGAGTTCGCTCATCTCCATGTCCACAGCGAGTACTCTCTCCTCGATGGCCTGAGCCGCGTCAACGACCTCGTCCAACGTTCACGCGAACTCGGCATGGACTCCCTGGCGATCACCGATCATGGTGTGATGTACGCGGCGCTCGAGTTCTATCAGCAGGCGATCGACCACGGGATCAAGCCCATCATCGGCTGCGAGATGTATCTGGCGCGCAAGAGCATGCACAGCCGTCGCCCCCGTAGAGACGCCAGGCCCTATCACCTCGTCCTACTGGCCGAAGACGAGACGGGCTACAACAATCTAATCGACTTGACCACTAGAAGCCATCTCGAAGGATTCTACTACAAGCCTCGCATAGACAAGGAGCTGCTCTCCAAGCACAGCGCTGGTTTGATAGCGCTGTCAGCGTGCGGCAGTGGAGAGGTCCCGAGACTGCTGGCCCAAGACAATCCCGAAGCCGCCCGTCGGGCCGCAGCCTGGTACCGAGACCTTTTCGGCCCCGAGCGGTTCTACCTGGAATTGCAGGACCACGACATCCCAGAGTTGGTCAAGGTCAACAAGGAACTGATCGCTGTCGCACACGAGCTAGACATACCCCTGGTGGCCACCAACGATGTCCATTACGTCCGAGAGGACGACGCTCAGGCACAGGAACTCCTGCTGTGCATACAGACCAACACCACCGTCAACGATCCAAACCGTATGCGCATGGATGGTACGGGCTATCACCTGAGGAGCCCTGATGAAATGGCCGCCCTATTCGGCGAGGTTCCTGAGTCCCTGACAAACACCCTGAGCATCGCCGACCGCTGCAACCTGAAGTTGGAATTTGGGACTCTGCACCTGCCCCCGTTTGAGGTTCCCGACGGCTTCACCACCGAGAGCTACCTTACCCATCTATGTGAAGAAGGTCTGAAGAAACGGTACCCTCAGATCACTCCCGAGGTCGAGGCGCGACTCCACCACGAACTCACTCTGGTGAAGGAGATGGAGTTCGCCGCCTACTTCCTCATAGTCTGGGACCTGATCCGCTTCTCGGAGAGCAGAGGCATCCTGGTGGGTCCCGGGAGAGGCTCTGCCGCGGGGAGCATCGTTTCCTATTGCCTTGGCATCACCGATTTGGATCCTCTGGAGCATGGTCTATTCTTCGAACGCTTCCTGAACCCAGGGCGCCGCACCATGCCGGACATCGACATGGATTTCCCCGAGGATCGCCGAGCGGAGGTCATCGCCTATGCCGTGGAGAAGTACGGCCACGATCACGTAGCCCAAATCATCACTTTTGGCACCATGGCAGCCCGCGCCGCGGTCCGGGACGCAGGCCGAGCCCTCGATCTACCTCCGGGCGAGGTGGACAGGACGGCCAAGCTGATCCCTTTCGGCGCGTCCATCGACAAGGCTTTGTCGACCGTGCCCGAGCTACAGGAATTGTATGAAGAGCACGCCTACATCCGCGACCTGGTGGAGGCTGCCAAGAGCCTGGAGGGCGCGGTGAGGCACGCCTCGACGCACGCCGCGGGCGTGGTCATCACCGATGAGCCACTCACCCACTACGTACCTTTGCAGAGAGCGATCAAGGGCGACGGTCTGATAACTCAATACGCCATGGGCGAACTGGAGCAGATCGGACTGCTGAAGATGGATTTCCTGGGACTGTCGACGCTGACGGTCATTCAACGGACCCTGGATCTCATCAAAGAGACGCGTGGCTTCGAACTCAACCTTGAAGAACTCGACCTCGAAGACTGTGAGCTGTACCGCCTGCTCTCGGAGGGTGAAGTGACGGGCATCTTCCAGGTCGAGAGCACGGGAATGCGTCGCATGCTGCGCGATCTGCAGCCCAACTGCTTCGGCGACGTGATGGCCGCCATCGCGCTCTACCGTCCGGGGCCCATGGAATACATCTCTGACTTCATCAAACGGAAACACAGGCAAACACCCATCACCTATCTCATCCCTGAGTTGGAGCCCATCCTGAAAGAAACCTATGGCGTGATCGTCTATCAGGAGCAGATCATACGCATAGCCCAAGAACTGGCCGGATTCACCACCAGCGACGCCGACATGTTCCGTCATGCCATCGGGAAGAAGAAGGCCGAAGAGCTGGAGGCCCAGCGCGAGAAGTTCATCAAGGGAGCGGTCACCAAGGGCACGGCGGAGGAAACGGCCAGAGAGATTTTCAAGATGATCGAGTATTTTGCCAGGTATGGCTTCAACAAGGCCCACGCGGCAGCGTATGCGGTCATCACCTGTCAAACTGCATACCTGAAGGCCAACTATCCAGTGGAGTACATGACCGCCCTGCTCACCGTCGAGCGGGACAATAGCGACAAGGTCGCCGAGGGGGTTGCCGATTGTCGTCGCTTGGGCATTCCAGTGCGGCCTCCGAGCGTGAATCACGGAGACCTGCACTTCACCATCGGGGAAGAACCTGCAGATCCCAGCAAGGATGGAGGGCTAGAACCGGTACGGGGCATACGGTTCGGTCTGGGGGCCGTGAAGAATGTGGGTCAGGGAGCCATTGAGGCCATCCTGAAAGGCCGCAAAGATCGGCCCTTCAAAGACATCAACGAGTTCTGCCGTCGCGTGGACTTGAGGCAGGTGAACCGTCGCGCACTGGACTGTCTGATCCGTTGCGGAGCGCTGGATGAGTTGGGCCCCAGGGGGCAGTTGCTCAACTGCATAGATGCCATGATGGCCACCAGTCAACAGGCTCACTATGCCCAGGAGATCGGCCAGATGACCCTGTTTGGCCTCGACGAAGAGCCTGGACTCTCCCTGGACCTGGGGAATGGCCCGGACATACCGCGCCGCACACAGCTGGCATGGGAGAAGGAGTTGCTGGGCCTGTATGTCTCCGAGCACCCTTTGCAGCGGATCGCCACAAGATTGGAGCGGGATATCAGTTGCTTTTGCGGCCAGATCGACAGAAGCCTGCACAGGCAGACGGTGATCATCGCCGGCATGGTATCGAGAGTGCGTCGTATCACCACCAAGAAAGACCAACTCATGGCCTTCGCGCAGCTGGAGGACTTGCACGGCAGTGTAGAGGTCGTCGTCTTCCCCAAGGCCTATGAGAAGACACGTGAACTGTGGCAACCGGACAACATGCTCTTGGTCAGGGGGAAGGTCCAGGTTAGGGAAGATGAAGCGAAGGTGATCTGCGAGTCAGCCGTCGACTATCACTCCTGGATCGAGGAGGCTGAAGACGAGGAAGAAAGCCCATCCCTCAAAGTCCGACGTCGATTGGACATCAGCATCCCCCGCAGTGGAGACCAGGAAAAGGACGTGAGGCTCTTGAGCGAGCTTCATTCCCTCTTGACAACCCACCCGGGCGACGACGTCTTCAACCTCTATGTGCCGCGCGATGACTGCACAGTGCAGTTGATCTTCCCCAATGATACCACGACCTATTCCCCGTCTTTGGAAAAGGCCGTCGCCGAACTGCTGGGGGAAGGCTGTGTCAGGGTAGTGAGACTCGAGGGACCCTAGGCCATAGCAGCTGAGCACTTCGGCGACGACGAACTCGGGCGGAATATCCCCGGGGGGTGATTATGAAAAGGCTAGGTGTATTAACGAGTGGTGGCGATGCTCCCGGCACGAATGCCTGTATCAGAGCCGTCGTGAGGACCGCCTTGGCTCACGACCTGGAGGTGTTGGGCATCCACCGTGGTTACATTGGCCTCATGGAAGGCGACATGGAGCGCGTATATGGCCGCTTTGTAGGTGGCATCAGCCACAGAGGCGGAACCATACTCCAGACCGCCCGTACCGAGGAGTTCAAGACCGTAGAGGGCCAGCAAGAGGCCCTACGCAACCTTGAGAAGTACGAGATAGATGTGCTGGTCATCATCGGGGGTGATGGTTCCCTCAAAGGGGCTCTGCGCTTGCACGAGGCAGGATTTCCCGTCGCTGGCGTGCCCGCCACCATCGACAACGACGTTCCCTTCACAGACATGGCCCTCGGTGTCGATTCGGCCATGAATACCGCTCTCAGAGCCATAGACAAGATCAAAGACACCGCCACTTCCCACAGAAGGGCTTTCCTGGTCGAGACCATGGGCCGCGATTCGGGCTACCTGGCCCTCATGGTTGGCATGGCCAGTTGCGCCGAAGCGATCGTGATTCCCGAAGTTCCCACAACTTGCCAGGAGATCCTAGAGTTGATGAAAGATGCCCACAGCAAGGGCAAAGCCCACTTCATCATTATCGTCGCCGAGGGAGCGGAGCCTGACTGCGGTGCCATAGACCAGTACTTGAAGGAGCGAGAGAAGGAGCTGGGTTTCGGGGTGCGCGTAAGCATCCTGGGGTATATCCAACGAGGAGGCTCGCCCACCGCCTTTGACCGGCTCCTGGGGACGCGACTAGGTGTGGCGGCCGTCCAACAGTTGGTCCAAGGGAACTACAGCAAGATGGTGGGCCTCATCGGTTCCATAATAGTCGCCACCGATCTCGAGAAGGTGGTCAGCGGGAGAAAGGAAGTGGATCTGGCTCTCTACGAGATGGCGCAGATGCTTGAGATCTACCCAGCGGTCTGAACCTACTCCCTCACCCTTCTAACCTCGAAGACCACGGGGTTGTAGGCATCGGGACAGGCGTGGGTGGCCACATCGTTGTCCTCCAGCCAGGGGAACTCAACCCCGTATCGCATGGCATACACTTTGGGTATGACGCTATAGAGTGCACTGAAACAGATCTCCCCTTCCACCGTGCGCCCGTCGAAGACGATCACGTCTCCTACCTTGTGGCCGAAGCCGCACGTTCCCTTCTGCTCAATCACTCTAAGCTCGACTTTGTACTCTTGATTATCCGCCATTCGATTCTCCTTCGATCAGACTATCCACTCCCCAGCCGGCAGGCCCCGGGCCTCACCCTTTCACCCTTCTATCGTTCGTCGGCGGCAACCCTAGGCATGCAAAGGCAGAAGAACGGAGAATTGCATGAACTCGTATTGGCGCAGAGGTCCCCACGCAGAATCCGTCATCCGGTACGTGGCCCCACCCGAGACTATCTGTTCGAACCCCTCTGCCATCTCCACCAAGATGCCGGGCTCGAGCGGCGTCTGGTTGTGGCCCGGCAGCACCAACTCCAGTCTGGACGCCAGGCCGCTGAGTCGCTCCATGCTTTCGTGATACGCGCCAAGATCGGAATCCTCAAACTGTACGTACACGGGACCGGCATAGACGGTGTCTCCGGTGAACAGTAACTGTTCCTCTTCGCTGAGCAGGCAGATGCTGCCTGGCGAGTGACCGGGCGTGTGGAGTACCTGCAGACGACGACCACCAAGGTCTAGGACATCTCCTTCCCGAAGCAGGTGGTCAGCCTTGGACGGCAGAATGTGATAGCTGCCAGGATCGAAATCGGGCGGGGTCACGCCCCAGAAGTTCTCCGCTCGCATGGCCTCACGCAGTAGCTCTGGAGGCGCGTCTTCTTCCAGAAGAGAGGCCTCGGCTTCGTGTATCGCGATGTGATCGAATCGGTGGTTATCGCCAATGTGATCCCAATGATAGTGGGAATTCACCACCGTGAGGGGCTTGTCAGTCAACCCGCTCACCACCCTATGGATATCTGCGATGCCCATTCCTGTGTCCAAGAGTACGGCGGTTTCTTTCCCCAGGATGAGATATGAGATTACCTGCTCCCAATGGCCCGGCTCCAAGATGGCGTGGACATCCCGAGCCACCACTCTGATCTCGAACCAATCGTTCACTGCTCGCTCCGCCTCGGAGATACTGCTACTAGCTCGCTGGCCACTCTCTCGAGTAGACTTCCTCGCGTCTATCCTCCAACACAGGCATGGCTTGCCTCACCTCATCCACGGCATCAAGGTCTATGACGGCTGTCGCCACCGTTTCCTCATCATCCGCGCCGACGATCAACTCGCCAGTGGGATCATAGATGGCAGAGTGGCCGAAGAAGCGCCACTCCTCCGACTCTCCCACACGGTTGCACGCGACAACGAAGAATTGATTCTCAATCGCCCTTGCTCTCAGAAGGATCTGCCAGTGCGTCAGCCGTGGATAAGGCCACTCGGCGGTGAGGAACACCACCGTGGCACCTGCCAGGGCATACTTCCTGAACAACTCGGGAAAACGCAGGTCGTAGCAAATGGCCAGAGCGCTCTTGCCCCAGGCCAAGTCGAAGACGGTCGCCTCCTGGCCAGGGACAAGATACTTGGGCTCCTCCATCGGGTTGAAGAGGTGCACTTTGGAGTACTCCCCCAGGGACTGACCCTGAGGGGAGAAGATCGCAGCTGTGTTGGTGTACCCTCGGTCGGCCGTGGAGAGCAAGGAGCCGATGATGTGGATCGAATTCTCCTTCGCTATCTTGGCCGTCTCGGCAAAGACCCCTTCGTCTATTGGTGTGGCATGCTCCCCAACCCGCTCCAGGTCATAGCCGGTAGACCACAACTCCGGAAAGATAACCACCTCCGAGCCCCTTCGTTGGGCTTCGGCCGTCATGGCGCGCATCTTGTCCAGATTCTTTTCTGGCTCCCCGAGGGCGATGTCCATCTGCCCCAAGGAGACTTTGAGCTTCATGGAGAGCCTTCCGAGTTACACCTAGCGAGAGCCGAAGGATCGGGGCTCGGGGGCACGCCCTATGCCCGCCTGTGTCCAACCTCGTGCTCCCTCAGCCAGCTTTCTATGCGCTCCCTGTTGAACCGCCAGCGGTTCCCCACCTTGTACGCGGGGATGTCGCCCTGCCTGGCCATGCGGTAGATGGTCATCTCATGCATCCTGAGATACCCTGCCACCTCTCGGACGGTCATGATCGTCGGCAGCTTACTGTCGGCGGACACCGCTCCTCCTTGCCTCTGACCTCGAAACCTCTCTACTCGTCAATGAGCTCACGGGCCCATTTCCGGTCGCCCGCGTTCAACACAGTGACACTTCTGCTACAGCCAGGATAACTAGATTATAATGGACTTAAGGCTGGGGTGTCAATGGCCCAAAGGTACTGTTTGGCATCGCCTGACCGCAGTGCTATAATGACGCCAGTACACAGAGCGCGCTACGCGGAAGGGCCCCCATGAAGATCACCACCACAGACCAGATGCGAGAGATAGAGAAAGAGGCCGACTCCCAAGGCTTGACCTACGCCATCATGATGGACAACGCCGGGAAAGCGGTGGCACGGGAGATATGGAAACGTTTTGGAGCGCGAGACAAGTCAGTGTTGGTACTGGTAGGACCGGGGAACAACGGTGGGGATGGACTGGTAGCAGCCCGCCATCTGCATGACGAAGGCGCCAAAGTGCGCCTCTATCTCTGGAAGCGAAAGCTCAGAGGGGATGACAACTTCCGCCTGACTCAACAAAGGGAGATCCCCTACCTGCGCGCAGATGATGATCAGGATCTCCAGCAACTAAAGAGCCTCCTCGCTGAGACAGACATCGCGGTGGATGCCCTGTTGGGCACCGGCGTCACTCGACCCATTAGAGGAGTGCTCGGAGATATTCTGGATGTGCTGAAGCAGAAGAGAAGCGAGCTCAAGGGGACTGCCCCTCAGGTCGTGGCCGTTGATGTCCCTACAGGCCTGGACTGTGATTCGGGAGATGTCGATCCGGCCACTGTGCCTGCCGATCTCACGGTAACCCTGGCGCTTCCCAAGAGGGGTTTCTACTCCTTTCCCGGATCGGACTACTTGGGAGAACTCGTGGTCTCCGACATTGGGATCCCGCCTTCCTTGACCGCCCATCTACCGCTCCAACTGCTAGACCCCGAGTTGGTGAAAGGTATGCTTCCCCATCGACCGCGCCGGGCGCACAAAGGTACTTTCGGCAAGGCCCTCATAGCGGCGGGCTCTCCCAACTACACCGGGGCCGCCTATCTTGCCAGCGCGGCGGCCACCCGGGTCGGGACGGGACTGGTCACGCTCTGCCTGGCACAGAGCCTGCATCCTATCCTGGCCTCCAAACTCACTGAGGTCACTTTCCTCCTACTGCCCCACGACCTGGGGGCGCTGGTCCCGCAGGCGACCAAGCTCCTGCAAGAGCGACTTCCCGAGTACGACGCTCTGTTGGTGGGCCCTGGCCTGGGGCTCGAAGATTCGACGGTTGAGTTCGTGCACCAGCTCCTGGCTACGAAGCCAGGTGCCAGCGAGCGAAAGCTAGGGTTCGTGCCCGCCTCACGCGAGGAACGCAAGGAAGCCGAAGAGAAAGGGCTTCCACCCTTGGTGATCGACGCCGACGGGCTGAACGCTCTAGCGAGAGCCCCCCGCTGGTGGGAATCCCTCGCCGCCAAGGCAGTCGTGACTCCCCACCCCGGGGAGATGTCGCGCCTGTTGGAGTGCTCGCTGGAGGAAGTGGAATCCGATCGGGTTGCCACCGCCCAGAAGGCGGCTCAAGAATGGAAGCAGGTTGTGGTTCTGAAAGGGGCCCACACCGTCATCGCTGCCCCCGATGACCGACTGGCTATCAGCCCCTTCGCCAATCCAGGCCTAGCCAGCGCAGGAACGGGGGACGTACTGGCGGGTTCGATCGTGGGCTTTCTCGCTCAGGGACTATCGCCCTACGAGGCGGCGGTCGCTGGGGTCTATGTGCACGGAGCCGCCGGGGAGATGGCCACAACGGCCATGGGGAACGCCGGGACCGTGGCCGGGGACCTGCTGCCGTTCCTCCCACGGGTGCTCAAGAAGATCCGGACCGAACAATAGGTCACAGAGAATGAGAAAGGCAAGAGAGTGCCTCTTGCCTTGAGCCATTGGCTACACTCTGAGCACCACCAGACTGACGCTAGGCCTTGGCCTTCTTGGTCTTGGGCTTCTTGACTTCCTTCTCTTCTTCCAGGGTCTTGGTCAGTTCCTCTTTCCGCCTGGTCGCAGTGATTTTACCTTGTTCAATGGCCTCCTGGAGACGGGCCCTCCCTTCCTCCGAGAGTTCCTCAGTCCTCACCCTCAGCTCAATTCCCTTCTCCTTGAGCAGGTCTCTGGTCTCCTCACCAGATTGCGGAGCCAAGAGAATCCCCACCACCATTCCGATGAGGCTACCGAAGACGAAGCCAAGTACGAAGCCTGCGATGCTCTTGGTGCCATTCATGCTCTTCTCCTTTCTACCTCTCGCAAAGCGAGCTCTCTACCGTCGGCCCAGCGCAGTTCCCGCCGCACTGGGTTATTTTCCCCTCCGTCGCCTGCCCCGCGCCAAGACACTGATCACCCTGTTCGCCGCCGACGCATAGCCGGCCGCGCTGATGAGCGGCTTGACGAAGGTATCACTGACAAACACAGTCGTCCCCCGCACGGTGGTGGCAGTTTCCCTGGCGGATTCCAGAATGGGTTGTACCTCCTCCTCCAGCATTCTGGTGAGCCCTCTGAGCTGCAGGATCAGCACGATGAGCAGTGCACCAACGATCAGCGATTCGACAGCGAGCACGATGATCGCTATATCGCGTATGACCGCAACGGTGGACATCCATCACCTCCCGCGGGGGCACGACGTCATGCCAACACTACAATTATATCAGACATTCAACCACCTCGCAACAAACAGGCACATCCATGACACAATTGTGCTCTCCACCACGCGCACCTGACCGATGGGGTACACAGACAACCCCAACGCTCCGAATACTGCCTGACCTATGGCGAAGCCTACAACCGCCGCCACCCAATAGATGCCCAGGTCCCTCCATCTCTTGCCCCAGATAAAGTGAAACACCGCCCCATACAGACTGGCCAACAGCAGAGAGAATACAAACGAAGGTGACAACAGCAGATCCATGGTTACCCTACCTCATCGATGGTACCACCGCCCAGCACCACCTCCCCCTCGTAGAAGACCACTCCCTGTCCGGGTGTGATGGCTGGCTGCGGTTCGGCAAAGCGGACCTGAACCTCGTCTCCGCCCACGTGGGTCAGCGTCGCCTTCGCTGCCGCCGCTCGGTACCGGATCTTCGCCATGATCTCCGCAGGTGTGGAGGGCGGTTCTCCGGACACGAAGCTGACCTCCTTCGCCGTAAGTTCTCGCTGCGCCAAGTGCCTTCGCGGCCCAACTACCAGCGCATTGTGACCAGTATCCAGTTCCAGTACGTAGAGGGCTTCTGGCGCGGCGATGCCCAGGCCCTCCCGCTGCCCAATGGTGTAGGCCGGCAGGCCCTTGTGCTGCCCAATGACCTTGTCCTCCAGGTCCAAGATGGGGCCAGGCTCGAAAACCATACCCGGCTGCTTGCGCAAGAAGCTACGATAGTCACCCATGGTGAAGCATATCTCCTGGCTCTCCTCCCGGTCTGCCACTCGCAATCCTCTCTCCCGCGCCATGGCGCGCACTTCCTCCTTGGTGTATTCCCCCAAGGGAAAGAGCACAAGGGCCAGCTCCTCCTGACCCAGCATATACAGGACATAGGACTGGTCTTTCTGGGGATCCTCGCCCTTGAGCAGCTGGTACCCTCCGTTGGAACGCCTGACGCGGGCGTAGTGCCCCGTGGCCATGTACTTGGCTCCGAGGTTCAGGGCCTCTTGCAGCAAGAGGTGGAACTTGATCTCTCGGTTGCAGGCCAGACAAGGGTTGGGCGTCCGCCCCCGCCCATACTCGGCCACGAAGTGGTCCACCACGTGCCGCTTGAAGTCGGACTCGAAGTCGAAGACGTGAAAGGGAACACCCAGCATCTGGCATAGCTGGCGGGCATCCTCCACAGCCTGAGGCGAGCAGCAGCGGTTGGCAGGCCCGCCCTCTTCCGCCCACAGGCGCATCATGCCGCCGATGACGCTGTATCCCGCTTCGTGAAGTAGGACGGCTGCCATGGAGCTATCCACGCCGCCGCTCATGGCCACCAGCACGGTCTCCCCACGCGATTCTCGATCTATCATGACCCAACTCCAAGGTGCCTCTCCCTATGGGCATTATACCATTGCCAAGACGCGTCTGCGACTCTCGCGGACCCGCGACCCTTCGGCCTGCTAGAGGCAGACGGACAAAAGGCGAACACTCTCGGCTAGACGGTCGGCCTAGCCATTACCGTGGGAGGCGAGTCAGAATGTGAGGGTAGTACAACCGTCAAGCCATAGAGCCTGGCGCTGTAGCCCACTTGGGGGGCACTCAGACCCACTCAGCCG
>CAZNMJ010000102.1:0-11399 GCA_964573815.1 uncultured Anaerolineales bacterium | reverse complement strand
ACGTCCACGATGTCGTCGTGGTCCAGGAATCCCCAGCGCCACATCCTGCGCATCTCGCCCTCAGATAGCTTCTCCCTCTCCAGCTTGCGCAGCGTGGCGATCTCCTCCTCTCCCCAGCCCTCCTCTCTCAGGCGGCGCAGGGCCTCTGTATGGCCGATGTAGCCCGCATTCCAGGCATTGAAGATCTGGGGTCTGGACAGGGGCTTGGGCCGGTAGAGTTGGTTGAACCACCTCTCCAGGGGATCCGAGATGCCCATGCGGAAGGGCACCCCCATGACCAGCCAGGAGAGCCAGCCGAGGCCGTAGCTCCAGGAGATGGCGTTGGGCAGGTCCTTAAGTGACTTAAACATGCCAAACGACTGCATGTCGCCCAGGACGTGGAGGAGCCAGGCGGACATCTGAAAGTGGAGATTAGTGCCCAGGAACCGCTCCGCGCCGGTCAGGCCATCTACTGGTCTCAGCTTGGCCTCACGGGGTACTGCTACCCCCGGTGCGATCGCTGCCCCAGGGAGCACCAGGTTGAGCATGGGGTAGAGGAACTTCTTGCCTACCGCCTCGGCCATTCTCCCAGGGGTTCCCCTGAGCTCGTCGATGGTGATGTCTACGTCGGTCATGGCGCTAATGTACTCAGCGACTGCAGGCGCCCATTCTGGGTCTCTCACCTTGTAGGACTGGACGATGATCTTCCAGAACTGCATGGCCTGTTTGGGAGCCATCGCGTTGAGCGCGTGGAAGACCCACATGCTCCAGATAGAAACGATGGACATGAGACCCTTCCAGATGATCCCAAAGAACCAGCTAGTCACCTTGGACACGATAGATGAGACACCGGCCAGGAGTATCGCGCCAGCACTGATCGGCTCAGCCATCCTGTTCTCCTATTCTGGGGGTTCCCCGGGAAACTGAATCACGGGTATCCCTTGGTCAGGTAGCTCTATGGGGTGCACCAGGATAGTCTCATCCCAGACCTGAGTTACCCAAAGCTCCAAGTCCGCCATCCACTCGGGTTGCTCCTCACCTTCTGGGGGGAACATCTGGTCAATGAACTCGGTGATAGTCGGGAAGATGTCATTGAGCAGGCTCATCTCAGCGTCGGTCTCCTCTTGAGAGGGAAGCTGCTCGGCCATCCAGTCCCAAAGGAACTGGCGGAAGGTGGCCCAGGAATCCCATATCCAGGCCCAGATGGCGCCAGCGGGATCCTCCAGGAAGCCGGTGAGCCGATCCCACCAGGTGGTGACCAGGGCCACGAAGCGGCTCCAGTGATCCTCGAGTATAGCCTTCAGACGTGGCCACCTCTCGGTGATGAGCCAGTGGAAGTAGTCGTACCAGTCCACAGCCCACTGCTTGATCTTGGTGTACCAATCGAGGACGATCTCCTTAGCTTTGGTCCACAGATCCTCAAAGAACTGTTTGACCCTGCCCCACCAGGTGTTGACCAGGTCCTCTATCCGCTCGGCCCAGGTGTCGCAGAAAGCCCGGATATTGAGCCACCAGGTGATGCATAGCTTGGTGAGCTTGCTCCACCAGGTGTCTACTAGGCTCTTGATCCTGGTGGCCCAGTCGTCAAGGATCTTCTTGGTGGTCTCCCACTTGTCTTTGACTAGCGTCTTGATGTTGTAGTACCAGTTATTGCACACGTCGTTGATGTAGGTGTACCAGTCCACGAAGATGAGCTTGGCGTTAGTCCACGAGGTCCAGAGTATCTCTACAACCCTATCCCAGACGTCCTCTTTCAGCCAGACCAGGTAGGCGAAAAGGATCTCGGCGTACTCCTTGAACTTATCGTACCAGGCGATGACGAACTTCCGCAGTTTCGCGTACCCATCCCTGGCGTACCAGATTAGGGTGAGGCCCCAGGTGATGATGACGTAGTAGGCCCTCTCCCACCTGTCGCTAACCAGCTTCTTGAGCCGAGTGTACCAGGTGTTGTAGACCTCCTGGGCCTTATCCCAGTACACCACAAAGAACGCCTGAATGGACTCGTACCACTCGTAGATCAGGTCTGAGGTCTTAGTCCACCAGTTCCTGAGCACTGACTGAGAGCGAGATACCCAGTCGTCTACCCAGTCGTAGAACCAGATGTAGATCTTCTGCAGGAACCACTCCATAGGCTCTCTCCGTGAATCTTTCGCCGGCGAAAGACTCTACGCGCTCTTGACCTCATGCCACGTAGCGATCGCTTCGTCTATCGCTGCCCTGACTCTCTCAGCCGAGAACTCCCTGACGGGGATGTCCACGTGGGTAGGCGTCTTGTCGGGGTAGGTGAAGGTGACTCGTTTGGCCTCCACGGGGTTGCTAAGCTCGTCCAGCATGGTCCAGTCTCGGATTCGGATAATCTTGCCTGGCTCTAGCATGTTGCCTCCTGGGTACTTGGCTCTAGGCTGGCTCGTTGTGAGTTATGATGCAGTTGTCTATGTAGACTGTGCGGTTGGCCAGGATTGACTGGTTCCGGTAGTAGCACTCGATATAGGGTCCAACACCGCTTGCTGTCGGGATCAGTGGAATCCCTGCCGGGAAGGAATAGGTAATCGTATTCAAGACGGCTCGTGTAAAGGATGGGGGTATAGTGGTCAAGTCCACCACCAACTTGAAAGTATGAATAACCCTGGTAAAAGCGGGAAGATTGACCCCTGTAGCCAGGGCCGTCCAGACCAAGCCACCAGCCCAGTACTGAAGCTCGTTGAGCAAGGGATCGTATCTCAAGACGCCATCCCAGTGATCGGTTCCGTCGTAGTACCATATCTCGATCTGGAAATAGTCCAGGATAGCGTCCCATCCAAATGAGCACTCATTGCCTATCAGAGACAGGGTTGGGATTGGTAGGGTCATTCGACCGTAAGCGTCCGCCGCCCCGTCAGAACCCGAGATAAGCCGAACACAATAAGGCCCCTGGCGAGAGTGCTCGGTCATCAAAGCGACTCCCCCAGCTGCTCCGTTGAAGATAGCCTCCATCGGGCCAATACCTTCATCGAAGTCGGTTAGCCAGAGCACGTCCCCCCTTCGATCTGAAAGGTGGGGGCTTCCTAGTCTGACCGCGTGCTCTCCCAGGTCGTCCAGGCCGTATGTCGTCTGCTTCGGCCCTACCAGTCCCCAGTCTGGCGTCCCGTGGGGCATAATTCGCTCCTACACCTCCAGGGTGAACAATTCGCCCGTGTAGGTCACTCGGCAAGTATCCCCTGCCAGCGCCCCGTCAAAGTAGATTCGGAAGTAGTCGTTCACATCTAGCCACCAATGCCCATACAAACACTCATACTCATTTGCCACCACTGCAACCCTAGTATCTCCGATAGCTCGCAACGCCGCGTTGTGCATCATAAAGTAGCGCGTCCCTGTGGTGTTGTTGGTCTGATCCCGAGCGCAGATGGTGGTCACGTGGAGGATCTGCCCTGCAGGACAGGCCACGCTGTCTACGTAGCCATTCGCGCCGGAGATAACCGCCGTTCTCTCCTCAGCCAGCACCCCCCCAAAGGAGTGAAGCTGGTTCTCCCCCCGGACGATCAGCCGGTGAGAGGTGTGTACCCTGATAACCCGAAAGTTGGTGCCATCCCAGCCCAATACTGCAACGGGCACTGGCGCTCCGGTGGGGATAACCTCTGGCATCAGTAGCCTCCTCCCAATTCCTCCAAGGCGCCTTCGTAGGCCACCTGGCCGTAGCTCCAGGGCACTCTCGCCACCGGCTCCACGTGGACGGCGAAGGTAGGAGTGTGAGGGTAGGTGTCGTCGAGGTTCCAGGTCTTGACCACGAACTCCAGGGGCTCGGCCTTCAGCTCGTAGGAGTCGTGGAAGGTGAACATGAACCCATCCCAGTGGAAGGAGTCAGCAGGTGACCAGGGCCAGACCGGCCAGCCCCAGTGCCAGACCTGGAGGTGGCAGAGGCCCTTGCAGCCAGGGGGGAAGCCGATCCAGGTCTGCTTGGTGATACCGGGGAAGACCCGGACCCGGAAGACTCTCGCAGCGGACTTGGCTGTGTTGGCCGGGGTGGGGCAGTCGATCTTGTAGATCATGGCTCAGTCCCCATTACCCGCCGGCGGGTATTCAGGGCGTCGAGTAGGGCTCCAGGACGTACCCGATCACGTGCAGGTCGCACTGATGGCCATTGACGCACGGGTCGCCGTTACCGTCCGTCTCGTAGAGGAACCGGGCGTAGACCTGCCACCTGCTCAGGAAGGTGAACGCGCCGTGGCCGTAGTGCCACATCCCCGCTACCAGGTTGAAGATCGTGTCCAGGGGGAAATAGTGTCCACCCTGGAACAACCCCACTTCCACGTCGCCACCTGACCCGTTGGCGTTCGATACACTGATCTCGTCGCAGTACAGCACCTGATCTCGGAAGGGCCAGGGCTCGGTTCTCAGGATCAGGTCCTGGGTATCCCTGACGACGTCGCTCACTTCCCACTGGAACGGGTCTCTCTGCTGGGGCATCTCTCCTCCTCAGACAAGGGGAGAGGCCAGCGTGGGTCGCGCACACTGTCCTCTCCCACAATGAGATAGTGGTCTTGAGCCAACCACTGGGTCTAGTACGGGTGAGCTTGCTGCACCACGATCTGCTCAAGGTAGGTCAACGCTCCCTGAGTCAGAATCAAGCGCAGGTTGCCCATCCCCGACACGTTGAGCCAGTCGTTCGGATCGTCCTGGTCGCCGAACGGGTAGCAGTAGCAGTCGAACGGAGTCCGGGTCTGGCACTTGCTCCAGACCTCGATGTCCGTAGTCGCCCCGCCGGTGATGTCGGTGATGTCCGCAGTGAAGCAGTTGCCTGCCCAACCCCGCACGCTCACCGCTGCCCCGTCTGAGGCGCAGGTGAGCAAGCCCTGGGCGTAGGTTCCCCCGTAGTGCTCTCGCTGCTCGAGGTCGTCCATCGAGTGCTTGAGGTGCCAGGTGATCTCTGGGAACCAGTCCCTCATCAGGAAGATGAAGTCGTGAGAGTTCAGATCCCAGGGGATCCACTTATCCTCGTCCTGTGATAGCTTGAGGTTGGTGATCGCATCGTTCATCTGCCCGCACTTCTTGTAGGCCCGCACGAGCAGCTTGCGGATGTTGAAGTCGGTCGGCAGGTAGGTGATCTCCTGACCGCTGGCCAGGGAAGCGAACTCCTTGAGCTGCTTGGTCATCAGATACCCACGTGGTCGAGCACCCTCCTCCATCACTTTGGCCCAGACGCTGATCTGGGGAGATCCTGCCGCTGCGGTCAGGTAACCACCTGCACCCACCGCTGCTACTGCGGCTAGGTCGAAGGTGATGCGCAACTGCGGGTTGCGGAACTTGGTCGGATCGAAGATCCATTCCGGATCCCACAGGTGCCGCCCGAACGTGATCGGCAGACACCAGTACTGGCTCATACCGCCCAGCTCCTGGTGCCAGTGGAACGGGCTGCGCGCGTGATCGAAGCAGTACATGGCCATGCACTCGGGGCCGTTCATCGCCGCGATGACCTCAGAGCCGTCAACGATGGCGATCTCCTCGACCAGGTAGGGGATGCAGCCCGCCTCGTTGGGCCCCGTGTCGTGGTTCTTGGCGAAGAACCAAACCTTGAACTCCGTGACCGGGTCGACGAGGTTGATGTTGAACGTCCAGGTGCGGGCGTTCACCATCTGGTCGAGGCGATACTGAAGAACGACGTCTCTGATCTTCATGTCTCACCGCCTAGCTCCCGGCCTTACGCGCCGCAGTCAGGGCCGTACCGATGGCCTCTGAGCGGGCATAGTTGCCCGGGTCTCCGCGTGGGCCACGCGGGGGCAGAGAAACGCCCTCGATGACCGAGCGGAACGGGGCGAAGCCCGACGTGTAGTTAGCCTTGCCCAAGCGGACGCCTTCGCCCCAGCGTCCCTTCTTGGCCAGGGCAGCCTCTCGCCACTTGGACGTGCCCGCAGCGGAGACTCCACTGGAGAACGCGCCACGGGATACAGCGTCCGAGACGCCCATAGCGTAGGCCGACTCCGCTGCAGCAGTGTTGCCCGCCCAGTCCTTTGCCGTGGTCTGAATCCCGACCTCGTAGAACTTGGATCGGCCAGGGGTAACCTCGGCCCACTTGTCTGCAATCTGACTCATGCTCTTGATGACTGCCATTTCTCTCCTCTTCTGTTAGCTCGCGCTGGGGCCGGCTTTCGCCGGCGAATGCTATCCCAGCCCTCCTCTACTCCTGAGCTCCTGTCGGACTCCTACGAGCTTCCAGAAGACTCTCGATACACCGAACGCAAAGCCAGGCATACTGTCCTGACCTCTCCGCAGCGGGCTTCCCGCACCAGTCGCAGCGCAGAGGATTGATCTCCACGGTAGTATCGGCTTGCTCCGCCTTCACTGTCTCAACGGCCATGTCTATGTTGGTCTGGTGCCGCTTGTACTGATTCACCTCGGTCTCGATCTGACGCCGCGACTTCTGCTGAACGATAGCCTCTCGTGTGTAGACCTCTCGAACCTCCGGGTTGTCGATCTGGCGCAGTATCAGGGCGCCGTCGGGGGATATGCTACCTTCCTGGACAGCCTCCTGAACTCGATCGTCCAGCCGAGTGAGCTGGATGTGACGTGATACCCAAGCCTGCCCGTGTCCGTGCCGTCGAGCTATCTCTGCCTGCTGCATTCCCTTATCTTCCACCAGGTGACGAAAGTACCAGCCCAGGTCTACCGGATTCACCTGCTCTCGGACCAGGTTCTCCATGATGGTGATGTCTGCTTGCTCCTGGGGATCAGCCTCTAGCACGTTGCAGGGGATCTCCTGGTATCCCAGGCCTTTGCAGGCGATGTACCTCCGGTGCCCGGCCAGGATCCGATAGCGAGAGTTCTCAGGTGCGACGATGATGGGCTGCAGTAGCCCATTGAGGGCGATGGAGCGGACCAGCTCCTCCATCTGGCCATCGTCTGCAACACGACGCACTGGGTAGAGAGGGGGCAGAAGCTCCGAAACGGGGATCGAGCGGACCTCCATGAGCGTATCTCCTTTTCACCCGCCGGCGGGTAAGCTCAAGGAGAGTATACTCAGTATGAGCACCCGCTGTCAAGTCAACTGGTTTGCTTTTCAAATGGCTGAAAATAGCTATTGACTTTCGCCCGCGAATGTGTCAGACTGCGTCCACGCCCTATTCCAGAAAAGGAAAAGTCACATATAGGGGGGGCGCAGCACAGGCCCAAGGTCTGGAGGCAGTCACAAGTGAAGCTAAAGCCCGGCACTCGGCACCCCAGAAGGTCCTCCAGACCTGGTGTCGAGAGACCGGGCTTTGCTTGTCTGAGGAGGTAAGGCGTGTGCGTGGAGTTGATGGAGCTGGGACAGCGCTGGCTGAGGATGGTGCTGGCCGGTCTGCCCAAGGCGGTCGGAGCCGGCCTGGGCGTGATACTGACCGAGAAGTGGTGCTGCTGTATGTACGTGGACTATCTGCCTCTAGTGTTCAAGTAGGCCAGGGGATCTGACGAGGAGGACTGATCGGGGCAAGTCGCGGGGCAGGGCCCTTTTTTTTGAGCCCGAGTATATGACTTAATGAAGCATAAGTTTGACTCATTATAGACGATAGCCCCTGCCACTTGCCCCCTTTGCTCGATGAAAGGGGGCTTCGCATGTCACCCACTCCGCACGACGACGCTTCACCCATCCGCTCCTACCCGATCATGGTCTCCCCTCCTCTCTGGCCCGAGCGCCCTGTCTGCGTCTGGTGTGGCCGAGAGAAACGTCCAGACGAGAAGCCCTGGCCCACGCCTCTCGTCTGTCCTGAGTGCAAGGAGGAGGACGACGATGAGTGAGCCCATCCGCGTGTACCCCACCGAGACGCCAGGGTTGTACGAGACTGAGGACGGGCGTCGTGCGGTTCACGGCGTCTTCGCGGCCTGGTCAGCTAACTGGTGCCTTAACTGCCTCCGCTTCATGGACGTCCCCAGTAGCGAGCATTGGATCATCGCCGACCGGCCCTATTGCCGTCACTGCGTCCAGGTAGTGGGCCAGGCGGTGGCGCCATGACCCAGACCTGCGACTCAACCGACCCTGTCTCTCTACTAGGCTTCTCCATCTGGTGGTCAGCTAACAGCCATTGGGACGCCTTCGCTGAGCAGAGTGGGTCGCCCTGGTATCAGTACGCTCTGTGGGTGAGTCTTGGCCGCTTGCGTCTGGTGCTGCGAGTGCATCTGCCCTGGAGGAAGCCATGAAATGGCACAGCCCGCTTCCGCGGCTCACCTGCCACGCCTGGCGCTGTCCGGGGTCCTGGTACTGGGGCGCCTACCTCTCTCGGTCTGATCTTGCATCCGTTGGCTTGGCGCTCATGATCTACCTTGGCCCTTGGACTATCGATCTCGATCTCACCTGGCCCGAAAGGAGCAAGCCATGAGACATATCCTCACTCGACATCTCAGTATCCGCTGGGCTCTCACGCGTGAGGTCTGGCAGTATGGGCTTCATGTGTATAAGCCAGTGTTCGTGCCCTGCCACTGGTGTATCGGTGTCAGCCTGGGAAGCCATGACCTTGAGCTCTGCATCATCCTGCCCTGGAGGTACTAACTATGACCCCTGACCCCGCCTGGAAGAAGTTCGAGCGTCGCGTCGCCTCGAGCCTGGGCGTCGTGAGGACTCCCCTCAGTGGCTCCCAGTCTCGCATGACTGCCTCGGACACGCTGCACCCCACTCTGTACGTCGAGTGCAAGAAGCGGAACCACCTGGCCGTCTACGGCTGGTATCTCAACGCCGCGCACAAGGCCACGGACGAGAAGAAGGTCCCCGTGCTGGCCCTCCACCAGTTCCGGGGCAAGCACGCCCTAGCGGTGATCTCCTGGGACTGGTTCATTGACTTGTGGCACATCTATGAGCTCTGGCAGGCAGGCGATCTTCTGGAGCGAAGGTTGCCATGAGCAAAGAGACCCGCGAGCAGAAGGCCCAGCGGCTCCTGAACGATGGCTGTGTCCAGGACCTCTACATGGCCCTAGCCGGAGCCGCAGCGCTCGTCGTAGGCGACCATGGCAAGTATCGCGTGGTTGTCCTGGCCGACGGCAGCTACAACTGCGCCTGCATGTACGGCCGTACCCATCCCAACTCTACCGATCGCTGCAGCCACGCGCTCGCCGTGGCCCTGGCAGCGGAAAAGGAGACAGCATGATCCAGATTACCCTTACTCCTGCCCTCCAGTACCTCTCCCTCACCGTTCTGATCGTCGTCTCCATTCTCGTCGTCTTGCTCGTCATCGGAAAGGAAAGGAAGCCATGACAACCAACCCCGATCCCCACGCCAAGAGCTCCCAACCCCCGCCCGGCGCGACGGGCTACAAGCGCCAGTCGTCGGCCCAACGCGGCGACTACCTCAGCTTCTCGGACGGGCAGACCCGGGACGTACAGATCATGGCCGCAAGCGCCATCCCCAAGAGGGTACACTGGGTAGATGGCAAGTCCGTTGCCTGTACCGGCCCTCAGTGCGCTAACTGTCTGGCCGGAGGCAAAGTCTCCGAACGCTGGAGCCTGGACGTCATCGCAGACGGCAAGCCCCTGGTCTGGGAGATGGCCAACCTGACCTTCGCCGCCCTGGAGGACGCTGCCGAGATGGTCGGCTACCTCTACCGCTTGTGGGTCAGGGTCAAGCGCACGGGCACGGGCATCAACACGCGCTACACCATGATGCCCCTGGCCCAGCCTCCGCCAGAGGAGAAGGCCAAGGACATGGAGGCCCAGGCCAAGTACATCAACGACGCCCTGACGGCCCTAGGTATAGAGCCCAAGCATTTCCTGGCCGAGTTCCTTCTGGCTGCTCCTTCTCACATCGCCAACGGCTCCCCCCAGCAGCAGATGGACGCTTTCCTGGAGTACGTGGACTCGCTGGAAGAGCCGATCCCTTCTGAGGCCGAGGCGGTCGAGGCGAGCACGCCGGCCTCGGCTGCGGACTACTTCTAGCCGGTGAGCACCTTCCGCGACGTGGCCTGCTCTCGCATCCTCGACCCTGTGTTGGCCGCTCGCTTCCCCACCGGCGACGACGGGATAGAGGAGCTGGCCCAGTCTATCGACTCCCTGGGCCTGCTCCAGCCCGTCGTGGTGGTGGAGACGGATGCAGGCTACCGCCTGGTGGCCGGCACCCGTCGTCTGGCCGCCTGCCGGATGCTGGGCTGGGAGACGATCCCCGCGAACGTGGTTCGAGTTTTACCCGCCGGCGAGTATTGTGCGACCCTGGCGGAGAACCTGCGTCGGCGGAACCTCAACCCGCTGGAGGAGGCTTACGCGCTGGCCGAGGCCCTGAACGAGACGGGTCTCACCCAGGCTACGATGGGCCAGCGCCTGGGTATGAGCCAGCAGGCGATCTCTGCCCGGCTCCAGCTCCTGGAGATCCCCGAGAAGATCCAGACCGCCGTGGGCCGAGGCGAGCTGGCTCCCTCCTCCGCACTGGAGATCGCCCGCATCTGGGAGCCCGAGAGCCAGTCGTACTACCTCACCCTGGCCGTCCGCCAGGGAGCCACGCGAAACACGGTCAGGGACTGGGTAGCGGCCTGGCTCCGGTACAACGAGCCCGGCGAAAGCCAGGAGGAGGATCATTCGCCGGCGAAAGACCCTGAGCCTTGGCCAGAGCCAGAGCCCGCGACTTGCGTCAGGTGTGGGCGATCACAGCCCCTGGTTGCAGTGTTCTACGAGCTCCTTTGCCCCGACTGCGCCCAGGTGCTGCGAGATGCAATGAAAGGAGAACAGTAACATGAACGAGATCATCAGCACGCTCGAACGGGCCAAAGAGAGAGCCCTGGCCAAGTTCCCCGTTATGGCCTATCGCCCAGACGATGCCGACGACCTCACCTACCAGGCCGTCGTCGCCCTGGGCCTCAAGTACCTGGGCCAGACCCTCTTCATCTTCCGCCGTGCGCGGAAGCTCAAGCAGGAGCTGGAGGCCGATCGCAAGCAGAAGCATCCCCCTGGCGCCTCCGGTAGGCCCGCTTTCCACTACATCGGCGGCGTGAAGTATAACGGCCCCCCGGAGGAGCAAGATGCCCCTGACTGACACCCGCGACCTGCAACGCCTGGCGATGCTCAGACAACGGTTGGACGCAGCCAAGAAGGAGCTCGCTCGCGCTACGCTGGCCGTGCTCGATACGCCTCAGGGCAAGAGCCAGGAGGCGGCCAAGCGCCAGCTCCAGGATCTGCGCCAGAGCATCTTCGAGTGCGAGTACTTCGTGAGAGACACCGCCGTGGAGCACTGGAGCGAGGACGGGGAGACGGCGCCCTGGGAAGGCGTGAAGGTGAAGATGTACACCGTGGTGGAGTACGATCGCAAGGAGGCCGAGCAGTGGGCCAGGGAGAATGCGCCCTACATGCTCATACTCAACAAGACGGCCTTCGAGAAGGCGGCGAAGGTCAACCTCACCGGCCTGGTGGCGAAGATAAAGAAAGAGCCTCGCGCACAGATAGCGCGAGACCTGAGCCAGTACCTTCCTGCAGAAGGCGAGCCGGAGCCGGTCGAGGAC
>CAZNMJ010000101.1:0-11421 GCA_964573815.1 uncultured Anaerolineales bacterium | reverse complement strand
ACGACTTGGATTACGTTCGGGTGTACGTCTGGCATCTCAGGCAAAAGCTGGAAGACGACCCCAAGAACCCCAGGTACATCCTCACTGAGCTGGGGGCCGGCTACCGCTTCCAGAAAGCAGGTTGAGGCACCACTCCCTCAGAACCGCTGCTCGGCCGCTGCCACAAGGCAATAGCGGCCATCATCGGTCCATCCATATCCTAGTCTCCCGAGCATGGAAGCACGTTTGTGCAGGCATATAGGCCATCCTGACGGTAACATCAACACGAAGGCCAATCGGGGCAGCCGGAGTTGCGATGAAGAGGAAAGCATGTGCGGAAGCCCATTCGACTCGCCGGGCGGCTGAGAGACTAGTAGGCAGTCAGTGCTGGAGCGCGAAGCCGCGTCTCGTGTCTCACAGCAGCCACATACGAAGTCACTGAGGGGGTCAGCTACTGCCCTGGCTCCGCGGGGCAAAGGGGATGCCGTGCCAGCGAGGAATCACCTCCCAGCTCTTGCTGTGATGAAAGCGGCAATGTCTTCAAAGCGTGAACCCGTTGGGAAGACGCGCGCTACGCCCAGAGCTTGCAGCTTGTCCACGTCCCTGGCAGGGATGTTGCCCCCCACGAGAACCATCAAGTCGTTCAATCCCTTCTCCTCGAGCAACATCATGAGCTTTTCAGCCAAAGGCAAGTGCGCTCCCGAAAGGATGGAGAGGCCGATGACATCCACGTCCTCTTGCAGAGCAGCCTCCACGATCTGCTCAACCGTCTGATGCAGGCCCGTGTATATGACCTCCATACCCGCGTCACGCAACGCGTGGGCGACGACTTTGGCCCCCCGGTCGTGACCGTCGAGCCCTGGTTTCGCGATCAACACCCTGATCGGCGTCTTCACCATGCTTCTCCTCGCCGTACTCAAACTCCCCGTCCAACACCTCGGTCAGCACGCCACACAGTTCCTTGGGATGGTGTATGAAGGCGTATCGGTTGCCCATCAAGCGGCGCGGCCGGTCGTCGATGGTCTTGATTCCCTTGTCCCTCAATTCCGCCAGAGCATCCTCCACATCATCCACCCTATAGGAGATGAGGAAAAGGCCCTCACCCCGCCCCCGGATGAACCTACCCACCTCGCTATCTGGAGATGTAGCCTCAATCAACTCCAAGGCTACATCCCCGACGTAGTAGCGAGCTACCCTTATCTTCTCGCTTTCAGCGACATAGACGGCAGCAAGCTCAAGCCCAAGGTCTTCCTCGTAGGTCCGGCGGGCCTTGTCCAGATCCTCGACGGCGATACACAGATGGTCAATTGCCTGGACCTTCACGACTCTCTGTCCTTCTCCTCAAGGGCCGTGAGCACCTTGTCGGGAGTGATCGGGAAATCCTTGATCCAGACACCCACGGCATCATAGACAGCGCTGCCGATAGCCTGGAACATGTTCATGGAACCCCAGAGACCGGCCTCCTTGGCCCCAAAAGGCCCCTCAGGGTCAATGGTTTCCACGATGATGGGCGTGATATTGGGCATATCCACAGCGAGAGGCACCTTGTACTCCAGCATGTTGGCGTTGAGCATCTGTCCCTGATCCCAGTAGTGCTCTTCCAGCAAGGTCGCCCCGACCCCGCCAGACGCGGCGGAACCCTCCAATTGTCCTTCCACAGCCATAGGGTTGATGGCGAAGCCGCAGTCATGGGCACCAGTGACGTCGGTGACCCTTACCTGTCCAGTCTCGGGGTCTACCTCCACTTCCGCGACGACCGCTCCAAAGCTAAAGGTCCCCGCATGTTGTCCCTTGGGATTGCTCACCCACTCCCGCCTCTGATCGACCTGGGGCATGTACGACCCTCGGCCCATAATGGGCGCATTGTCGATGAGCGCTTTGCGGATCACCTTGCCCAGCCAGACGTTCCAGTCCGGCCTCTCCTTGACGAAGACGTAGCCATCCTTGAGGTCCAGCTCATCGGCGGTAGCATCCAGCATGTCAGAGGCGATGCTCAGGATTTGCTCCCTGGCGTCCATCGCCGCCGCTTTGACCGCGTTGGCCGAGACGAAAGTGGCCGCCTGCGAATACGCTCCCTGGTCCAGCGGAGTGATCTCCGAATCGGCGGAAACCAGGTTGATGTCGTCCATCTTCAAACCCAGCACATCGGCGGCAACCTGCACAACCATACTATCGTTGCCTTGACCGTTGTCCACGACGCCGGAGATCAATGTAGCGCCGCCGTCCTCGTTGAACTTGATCATGGCCGATGACCCGCCACGGATGCCCATGGGGAATCCAACCATCATCCCGTTGGCCCCGATGCCGATGCCTTTGCCATAGGGCAGCTTTCCCCTCTTCTCTTCCCATCCGGACTTCTCTGCTGCGTTCTCTATCGCCTCGCTGAGGCCACAGCTAATGATCTTGGAGCCAGTGGCCTGCGTGTCCCCGGTCTTGAGGGCGTTCTTCAGCCGCATTTCCACGGGGTCGATCCCCAGTTCCTCGGCGATCATATCCAGCTGCATGCCCAGCCCACCTAGAAAGGCCCGGCCGTGGCAGCGATACATACCTCGGACGGGCTTGTTGGTGTAAACGCGGTAGCCGTTGAAGCGCACATTCGGGAGGCGATACGTCTCCTCCCACACCAGGAAGGGCACAGAGGTGGCGATGGGTCCTGTGCTGCTGTAAGCCCCACCGTCCATCACTACCTTGATCTCGTTGGCTAGGAATCTCCCGTCCTTGGCCACCCCCGTCTTCAGGTCGACGATCATGCAGTGCGCCTGGCGCACGCTCGTAAAGCTCTCCTCCCTCGTGTAGACCAACTTCACTGGCCTGCCCGCCTTCCTGGCTAGGAGAGCGGCGATGAACTCGCCCGGAAAGATGTCCGACCTGCCACCGAACGCCCCACCCGTGCAAACCTTGCGCACCTGGACCTTGCTCAGCGGCATCTCCAACAGATTGGACAGCGCTTTGGCCTTAGTATGCGGAGAGGCGTTCGGTGTCCAGATCTCCAAGTCCCCGGCAAGATCGCAATTCGCCAGCACCGCGTATGGCTCAGTCTGGCAGTAAGTGTATTCCGAATCGACAAAGCGATCCTCTCGAATGTAGTACGCTTCCTTGAACGCCTTGTCTACATCCCCGACCTCGATGGGCACGTGGATATTGATGTTGTTCTCGGCGTGATCGTGAATCTGCGGGGCCCCTGCCTGCATGGCTTCAATGGGATCGAATACGGCAGGTAGAACCTCGTAGTCGACCTCGATCAACTCCAGAGCCTCCATGGCAGTCTCCTCATCCTCTGCGGCCACGGCTGCCACGTCTTCTCCGATGTAACGAACCTTCTCCTCAGTCAGGAGTTGCTGGTCGCGCGTGTAGCGGAACACCCCCCACTTTGCGCCCGCCGTATCCTTGCCTGTCACCACCGCCTTGACGCCCGCGAGTCTCTCAGCTCTGCTGGTATTGATGTTCAAGATCCTGGCATGGGGATGAGGACTCCTCAACACCTTCGCATAGAGCATGCGCGGTAGCGTTAGGTCCGCTGTGTAGCGCGCCTGGCCCGTGGCCTTATCGAGGGAATCGATCCTAATCACTCGCTGGCCAACAAGAGTACGCTCTGGCACTGATCCGCCCTCCTTTCCTACGTCGCCTCTCCCGCCGACATGATCGCTTCCACGATCTTCGCATATCCGGTGCAACGACAAACCACGCCCGAGATTGCCCGTCGAACCTCCTCCTCGGTGGGGTTGGGGTTCTCCTCCAAGAAGGCCTTGCTGGTCAGGATCATCGCTGGAGTACAGAACCCGCACTGGATGGCACCACGCTCAATGAAGGCCCTCTGAACCGGGTGCAACTCCCCCTCGGACGCTAAGCCCTCTATGGTCTCGATCTCCTTACCCTGAGCTTCGACGGCCAGAGTGAGGCAGGAGCGCACAGGCTTTCCATTCACAAGGACCGTGCACGTCCCGCATGCACCCTCCCCGCATCCAACTTTGGTGCCCGTCAGTTCCAGATCATCTCGCAGCACTTCCACGAGGGTCTGGTTGGGCTTGACGATGACATCGTACTGATCACCATTGACGGTCAGCTGGATCAGCCGCTTCTCCATGGGTCACTCCCATTCCAGCGCATTCTTTATCGCCCTGCGCGTCAGAACTCGCACCATCTTCCTCCTGTAGGATGCGTCGCTGCCGATATTGTCCACCGGTCGAGCCACCTCGTACGCTGCATCGGCGGCCTGGGACACCAGTTCTTCGGTGATGCGCTGCCCCTCCAGGATCTCGCTGGCTTTCCCCACCATCATCGGGCCTGTTCCGACGGCCGTCAGTGCGACGTTGGCCTTTGAACACGTGTTAGCACCGTCCTTGGCTACCACGGCGGCCACTCCCACTAGAGGGAAATCCATCGCCCCTCGGTAGCGCAACTTCTGATAGTGCCCTGACCAGTTGGCGGCTGCGGCAGGGACTTGCACTTCGACCATCACCTCACCGGGCTCCAGACCAAGAGGTCTCTTGCCCTTCCCAGTATAGAGTTCAGCCAGAGGCGTGAGCCACTCCGCACCCTTCTTCGCAATCTTGACGGTGGCCCCCAGGGCCATGAGAGCGGGAGCCATGTCGCCCTGGTAGGTCGCGAAACAGCGGTCGCCACCTTTCACCACGTGACAAGTATCTCCCCCAGTCTTGTAGCATCGAGGTCGAGCCTCCCGCCAAAATGTCGACTGGTTATAGTAGAAACACCTGGTATTGATGCAAAGATTGCCGCCGAGAGTCGCCATATGCTGAAGAGGTGGAGCAGCAACAAGCTCTGCCGCCTGCGCCAAGATGGGGAAGTCGGTCTGAATGGGCTCGGAGTCAATGAGCGTCCTCACCTTCGTGAGGGCACCGATGCGCAGGCCATCGTCATCAGAGATGAAGTCGAGCTCTGGTATCTCTTTCAGATTCACCAGGTAGTCAGGGGCCAGCAAGCCAAGTTTCATGGAAACCAGCAGTTCGGTTCCACCCGCGATGATCTTGGCACGTTCGCCGTGCTCGGCCAGGAGATCCAGCGCCTCGTCCAACGATTCGGGCTGTAGATGTTCGAACTTTGGCAGCCGCATCGTTCCCTCCTCTGCTACTCCTTGCGTATCTCAGCACCGATGATGTTCAGAATCATGGTCTGGGTACCGGCGCCGTAGAGGAGCCAGCGCGCATCACGGAAGTACCTTTGGATATTCATGTCCATCGAAGCTCCGTAGGCCCCGAAGATCCGAGTGGCATCATCGACAACCCTCAGAACCGCCTCAGTGATGTGCCACTTACAGGCGGCCGCCTCGACGTTGATCGGTAGGCCTTGATCCATGCGCCAGGCCGCATAGTAGATCATCAGCCTGGCGGCCTCGATGTCGATCCTCATCCTGGCTAGTTTGTGCTGTATGGCCTGCCACCGGATGATGGGACGACCGTAGGCTTCGCGCTGCCTGGCATACTCCACCGACTCTTCATAAGCGGCGCGGGCTATCCCCAGCCCGAGGGCAGCCGTATGCACGCGGATGTCGTTGAGAATGTTGCGCAGCAACGTGAACCCTTGGCCCTCCTCACCGCCAAAGAGACGGTCTGCAGGAATGCGCACATTGTCAAAGAAGAGCTCGTAGCACCCCGAAGCGAAAGCGATCAACTTCTCGATCTTGTCACCAACCCTCACTCCAGGCAGGTCGCTGTCCACCAGAAACAGATCCACGCCCCTGAAGCCTGCCTCCAGGTCCGTCTTGGCCGCCACAGTGTAGAAGTCCACCGCATGCGCTCCGGTAATCCAGTTCTTCTGGCCATTGATGACATACTCGTCTCCGTCGAGCACCGCGGTCGTCTGCATCGCCCCCAGATCGGTGCCACCGGCCGGCTCCGTCATGCACATGGTGCCGAATTTCTCCCCTCCGATAGCTGGGACCAGGTAGTTCTTCTTCTGCTCCTCGGTGCCGTACAGATTGATGAACTCCGTCCCCATCAGGCACTGCATCATGCACCTGGCAGCCACACTCATGTAGCAGCGAGCCAACTCCTCGTTGAGGATGGCGAACATCACGTTGTCACCACCCTGTCCGCCCCACTGCTCGGCGTAGCGCAAGCCATAGAAACCCTGCTCAGCCATCAGCTGCATGATTTCCCGCGGTACGTCCTTCGCCTCCTCCATCTCCTTGATGCGAGGGCGTACATATCTGTCCGCGAACTCCCTCACGCTCTGGCGAAAAAGCTCTTGCTCAGGGGTGAAGTTGAAATCCATCGTTTCTCAGCTCCCTTCCCCAATAGGTGGCTGCACTTCTTTGCGATCCGCCTCACAGGCCCATCTGGTGGGCGATGATGCCGCGCAGGACCTCCGATGTCCCCCCGCCGAGCAATAGGAATCTTGCATCGCGGAAATACCGCTGGACATCGTACTCTGTGGCAAAGCCATAGCTCGCTAGAATCCGGGAGGCACCGTCGGCCAACTGGTTGGCCATCTCCGAGGCAAAGAGTTTCGCCATGGATGCCAGTTTCATGTCGCGCTGACCCTGATCCAGAAGCCAGGCGGCACGGTAGACCAACAGCCGAGCAGCTTCTAACTGGGTGGCCATGTCGGCCAACGTGTGGGAAATGGCCTGGAACTTGGCAATGGGACGGTCGAACTGGATTCTCTCTTGAGCGTACTTAGCGGCCGCATCCAGGGCACCTCGTCCCAGGCCGAGGCTGAGCGAGCCCATCATGATGCGGATCTCCTCTAGTATCCCTTGCAGGTTGGCAAAGCCTGTCCCCTCTGCCCCGAAGAGGTTTGCCTCGGGGATACGGCAATCCTCCAAGATCAACTCACCCGTCCCCAGGCCCCGTACCCCCATCTTGGCGATGTCCTTGCCGATGCTCACGCCCGGCCTCTCCCGCTCCACGAGGAACATGTCGATTCCCCTGAACCCGGCCTCGGGATCTGTCTTGGCCGCCACCGTAAAGAAGTCGGCCAGGCTAGCATTAGTGACCCACATCTTGCGTCCATTCAGGACAAAGCCATCTCCATCGCGGCGAGCTGCGGTTCTGATCGCTCCCAAGTCGGACCCGGCATCAGACTCAGTCATGGCGATGACGCCCAACTTCTCGCCCTGGATGGCCGGAACCAGTAGCCTCTGCTTCTGTTCCTCCGAGCCAAAGCGGTGGATGAAACTGGTGCCCATCAAACATTGCATGGCAACACTGGCAGCGAGACACATGCTACCCCTGGCCAACTCCTCGCAGAGGATGGTGAACATGACATTGTCGCCGCCCGATCCTCCGTACTCCTCTGGGTAGCGGATGCCGAGATACCCAAGTTCGGCCACCTTGTTGAAGAGTTCAAGGGGAAACCGACCCTCCTCATCGATAGCGGCCGCAGCGGGGATGACCTCCTGCTCCACGAAGTCGGCCACACTACTCTTCAGTAGCCCCTGCTCCTCGGTCAATCGGAAATCCATCGCTCGTAACTCGGCGGCTCGACACGCAGCAGGTGCGAGCCAGTCTGTGCCGCACGGAGGGACTCATCCCTCCGCCAGTTCATTCAGGATCTCTTCTAGAGCCCAGATCAGTCGCTCGTTTTCCTCCCTCGTGCCGACCGTCACCCGAATCGCCCCCGGCACACCAAAACCACTCGCGGGACGTACAATCACGCCCCGACGCAGAAAAGCCTCGCTCATCGCACGTTCCTCATGCTTGAGTTCTGGCATTAGTATGAAATTGGCATGACTGGGAACATATGCTAGATCCAGCCGGTCGAACTGCTCGTAGAGGTATCTCTTCTCGCCAGCATTCTTGCTCCGACTCTTCCGAATATGTTCCTCGTCGTCTAAGCTGGCGGCCGCTCCGACTAGATTCACTGAGCCAACATGGAAAGGCGAACGGGCATGACGAAGATACTCGATCATCTCCTTCTTGGCGACGCCATGACCGACCCTCAGGCCAGCCAACCCATGGATCTTGGAGAAGGTCCGGGTGACGATGACGTTGCGGCCTTCCTTGATGTACCTACTGACGTCGGCATAGTCCTCATCTCCCACGTAGTCGTAGTAGGCCTCATCGAATACTACGACCACTCGCTCGGGCACCTGGTCCATGAAGTCGTCGACCTGCTGCTGGGTCAGCAAGGTGCCCGTAGGGTTGTTGGGGTTGGAGACAAAGATCAGACGCGTGTGGTCAGTAATCCTCCGTGCCATCGCTGGCAGGTCGTACGCGTACTCCTTCGCCTCAACGAGGACAAGGTCGCCGCCGAACATCTGCGTGTAGATCCTGTACATGGGAAAAGTGGAGGGACAGATCATGCTCTCGCCACCGTAGTGTAGGAAAGCGAGGCACACCATGCGCAGCACGTCGCACGAGCCATTGCCGATGATGATGTTGTCCTCGTCAAACTCAGGGTCTATGCGTTCGGCCAGTTTGGCACGCAGGTCGTTCTCAATGGTACCAGGGTAGCGATGGGCTTCGGTGATCGACCGCCCGATCGCCTCCACAGCCAGAGGAGAGGGCCCATAGGGATTCTCATTTGAAGCAAGCTTGATGATCGTCTCCAGCCCGTACTCCTTCTGTACCTCCTCTATGGGCCTTCCGGCAACGTAGAGAGGTACCCTTAGCAGACTCTCGTTAAGGTTAAGCTTTTCCATTGTGGCCTCTAACCTCAGCCAATAACGCTTGTCAGATCACCCCCGCCTCTTTCAGTTCCTCCACCTTCTTCGCACCGTATCCCAGTAGCTCGCCGTAGATCTCGTCATTGTGTTCACCCATGCGGGGCGGGAAAGGCAGCTGCATGTCTACCGATTCGAGATAGGGCGTGATGACCGGTGTCGGTGGCAGGAATACCTCAGTACCAGTGTGGGGATCTCTGGACGAGATCAACCTATCCTTGACCAGTGGGTCCTCTATCACCTCCTTGATGGTCTTGACCGTGGAGATGGGCACTCGGATGCTATTGAATAGTTCGATCAGCTCTGCTGTGGTCTTCGTCCTGGTGATCTCATTGATCTCCTCGTTCAGCTGCTTCACGTCGGCGATCCGCCCGGCGTTCACCTTGCGCTCTTCACTGTACAAGGACTCGAACCCTGGAAGCTCGGTGATGGCTTGCCATTGCCTGTCATTGCCCACAGCGATGTAGACATAGCCGTCCTTGGACTCGTAGACCGAAACCGGCGCGAAGAACTCGTGGGTATTTCCCCGTCGCGTGATCTCCGCACCGAAGCTCTTCGTCAGGAGCACAGGATTCACCTGCCAAGAGACAGCGCTTTGGAACATGGAGATGTCTATCCGGGAGCCCTCACCGGTAGCCTGGCGCTTGTATAGCGCCCCCATGATCTGGCCATAGGCGTGCTCACTCGCGCCCAAGTCCGCCATGGGCAACCCGAACACCTGCGGTGGACCATCGGGCTCCCCCGTCAGATCCATGAACCCGCACCTGGCCTGCAGGATGGGGTCATAGGCCGCCTCGTTGCTCTCGGGCCCGAAGCCCGTGATGCCCACCCAGATGATGTCTTCCTTGATGGCTTTCAGCTGCTCATAATCTATGCCAAGCTTGGCATAGTTGCGCGGCAACTGATTCGAGGCGAAGATGTCCACACGCAGCTTGACCATCAGATCACGCAGCACTGCCTGTCCCTCTTCGCTCCGCAGGTTCAAGGTAATGGCCTTCTTGCCCACATTGTTGGGAAGGAAGTAGCTGTCCATCTCTTCCTCGCCCAGCACGTTGCTCCCCACCAGGCGGTTGGGATCACCCCGCTCGGGGTGCTCGACCCTGATGACCCTCATGCCCTCGGCAGCCAGCCTGTACGTGAGATAGGGCAGGACAGTCGCCTGCTCCATGCTCAGTACAGTGAGATCGGCGAATAGATCCTTCATTTCCCCTCCTGGGCTTCGTCTTCTTTCTCCTGCAAAGCCTTCAGGACCTTCTCTGGCGTTATGGGCAGCTCTCGAATTCTCACCCCTACCGCATCATAGACCGCATTCGCAATGGCGGGAGCGGTGGGTATGCAGGCAGGCTCCGCCATCCCTTTGGCCCCAAATGGGCCAGCAGGGTCGTCGGTCTCTACGATGATGGAATCGATGGGGGGCATATCCTTGGCAGTAGGAAGAGCGTAGTCCGCGAAGTTGGGATTGAGCACCTCCCCCTCCTGGACAACAAGCTCCTCGTAGAGGCCGTACCCCAGTCCCATGGATACGCCGCCGTGGATCTGGCCCTCGACGGCCATGGGGTTGATGGCCCGCCCTACATCGTGGGCAGCCGCGATTCTCAACACCGTCACCTCACCGGTCTCCGTGTCCACCTCGACTTCTACCGCCTGCGTTGCGAAGCCGTAGGCGGCCGAGATGTTGCCTCGAAACTCCTTGTCCTGTCTCTCTGTGGGAGGCTCGTACCAACCCTTGGCCAAGATCACATTTCCGTCGGGGCGAAAGTGCTTGCTCCTCACCATCTTGGCGAAGGGGATCCACTCCTCTGGCTCGCCCTTGCGGAAGATCTTACCATCCTTCATATCCAGATTCTCCACTCTCTCGCCCAGGTTCTGAGCCGCCCCTTCGAGAATCTGGCGTCTGGCATCCGCTGCCGCCAGACGCGCCGAGTTGCCAGCAATGAAGGCGGTCCGGCTGGCATGCGCCCCCACATCCCAGGGCGTGATATCAGTGTCGCTGTCGATCACGGTGACGTCATCGATCGGTACTCCTAGTTCCTCTGCCACAATCTGGGCCAGTATTGTGTCGGTGCCCTGGCCCATGTCGGTGGCGCCAGTGACCAGCGTCACCTTGCCGAAGTCGTCCACTTTCAAGGTGCTACCGCAACCGTCCGAAGGATAGATCCGCGCCCCGCCTCCCACGTGAATCATGGACGCCATGCCCACACCTCGGTTGCCTGGTTTGGCCCGCTTCTCCTTCCACGATACGCTCTCCGCCGTCTTCTCAATGCACTCAGTCAGACCACAGGTCGTGATCTTCACCCCTTGGCCCGTTACATCGCCAGGTTGGTTGGCGTTCTTCAAGCGGAACTCCATGGGGTCCATGCCCAATTCGTGGGCCAGCATATCCGCGTGTGAGTCCACCACGAAGGTGGCCTGGGGATTCCCGTACCCCCTCATCGCCCCGCTGTAGGGGTTGTTGGTGTAGGCCACAACTACGTCGTACTTGACGTTGGGAACGCGATACAGAGAAGAAATGGTTTGCATCATCACCAGCGGAGTCGTAGATCCCCACGAACTGTAGGCTCCGTTATCTAGAATCATGCTCACCTGACGGGCCGTGAGAGTACCGTCTTTCTTCGCCCCGCTCTTGATATCACAAATCACGGGCTGCCGTGTGGGGGAGGCGATGAATTCCTCCTCTCGGGTGAACGCTATCCTCAGCGGGCACCCTGTCTTCTCAGCCAGCAGGACGCAGATGGGTTCAAAGGGGTACATGTCCAACTTGCTGCCGAAACCACCGCCGATGGCTGGCTTGATCACCCTGACCTTGGTGGCCGGTAAGC
>CAZNMJ010000100.1:0-11423 GCA_964573815.1 uncultured Anaerolineales bacterium | reverse complement strand
CGATCGCTCGATGTGACTGGTGTCGATGCCCGCCTCCTCCAGCCCGGACACCAACTCCTCTCCAATGGCGTCATTTCCAACATTCGCGACGGCCGATGCTCTGACCCCAAGCCCAGCGAGGCAGAGAAGCGCGTTTGCTATGCCCCCGGGCCGCCAGCTCATGTTCCTGGTGATGACCTCGCTGCCCCAGGCCGGAAAGTCATGTAGGGGGTACAGTACGAGATCAGCGTTGAGGTTGCCCACCACACAGACTTGCCTACTCATAAAGGGTCACCTTCTTAGCCTTGTCGAACGTACCTGGCTGCAATCCTTTTTCCTTGGCAACCCTCCAGGAGAGGAGCTGGATAGGCACAATCTCCAACAGGGGGGAACAGAACTCGTCCAGAGGCGCCAGTGTCAGGTTGAAAATCCTCTCTCCTGACAGTTCCTTGTTGCTGCCAATGACGACTGCCTTTCCTCCGAAGTCAGCTATGTCACACGCCAGCCGCAGACTGATGTCTCTCGTCCTCCCCCCCATGGCAAACACTATAGCGGCGAACTCCGGCGTCACGACCTCCAGAGGCCCATGTCTGAACTGGCCGCTGCTCATCCCCTCAGCGCGTATCTTCGTCGCCTCCTTCAAGATCAGTGCTCCTGCCATGGCCGAGGCCAGAGAGGGGCCCCGCCCCAGCAGAGATAGGCAATCCACCTCACCGAGAAAGCCAGTCAGGCCATCGATTCTCTCTCTCCACTGCTCAAGGAAAGCCTCCATGGCGTCTACCGCGTCATATAGCGCCTGGACCCTTTCCTTGCGCATGGTAGCGGTGAGATACATGGCTAGGAGGAGGACAACGCCTACGGTTGCGGTGTGAGTCTTAGACGCTGGGGCGCGTTCATTCCCTGCGTATAGGAATAGGGGCATATCGCTGTTCCTGGCAAGATAGTTCTCGGCATCGTTGGTAACGCTCACGACAAGCGTTCTGCCGCCCACCTCGCCCAACAGTTTCTTGACTTCTACAGTTTCTCCGGACTGAGAGGCGATCACCACCAGCACCCGGTCGGAGACCAGGTTGCTGTAGTAGTGCAGCAACTCCGAAGCCTCAACCATGAAGGCGGGCAAGCCATGCTCGCTCAGGTAGATGCAAGCAGGATAGAGGGCAAAATAGGAGCTGCCCATGCCGGTCAGCAGAACCAGGTCATACCCTGCGCGATTCCTCACTTTGTTCACGGACTGAAGTAGAGACTCATCCTCAAGGTAGCGATCCACGGTCGCTCGCAGCAGCCCAGGCTGCGACAGTATCTCGTGCAAGAAGTGATCCATGTGTTCCTCTTCCTACTAACCAGAATCCTCGGCTCGCCAATGAAATACCGTCCCGCAGAACCCCTCCAGCTCCGCCTCCCACTGGTGCTCGTTGTGGACCACCCTCCTGGCCCCACCGGGCGCCAGTTCCCTCACCTCCTCCAGCGACAAAGCGCTGGTGATGGGGGCTTGGATCTGCTCCAAGTCGTGGTTGACCACCACCAGGTATCCGTCCCTGGAGCGCGGTAGCAGCCCCAGTTCCACCCTCGGGTTCTCGCAGTCAAAGACTGGCTCCAGGCCAGCGAACTTCTTCAGTGCGCGATAGAGTGTCCAGGTGGGCTCCTCGCCGTCGAAGGCTGCCGGAGTCTGCGCCAAGTAGTGCTCCACAGGATAGGCTGAGACCAGGGTTCGGCCCCGACCCACGGAGTGAGTAACTAGCGCAGGGTTGCCTTCCGTGTCGACCGCCATTATCTCGCCCCCGGTGACGTGCAGCAGGTAACCGGCGTCAGCTGGCGAGGGGCCTGCCTGGCAGCGAAATCTTTGGCCCTTCTTCAGGCCGTAGAAATCCTGCACCATCGCTATCTCTACCCAGCCCTGTGGGACGATGCGATCTTCCAATGAAGCGCCGAAGAGGTCCTGCATTTCTGGTATCGCCGCGTCCCCCGAAAGAGAAGCGTAGAGCGTACCGCCCGCGTCCACGTACCTTTGAGCCCGCCGCCAAAAGGTGGTGTGGACGTGATTGAAGCTGAGGGACGTGGATGTCAAGGGCGAGGGCAGGAGGATGAGGGGCACCTTCTCCCACGAATCGTACTCGCGAGGGAAGCCAACCTCCAGGTGCGCCTGCCTGGCCAGTATGAATGCGCTGAGCCAGGAAGAGACCGGTAAGATCACCCCGCTTCGCCTCTCCCTTTTCTCTGTCCAGGCCTCTTCGGCAGAGACGTAAAGGGAAAGGTTGGGCTCGCTGATGCCGTAGCGAGAATGATCGGGGCCATGAGCGAACTCGTGAGGCACGATGATCCCCGCTTGCAAGGAGGGAAGGGCGATGCCCTCAAATTCCATCTGGCTCAGCACTTGGCCCAGTTTTCGCAATTCCCCCCCTGCCGGGCGCTCGTGCTTTCGAGCTTCCGTGACGCCGAACTGGGTCTCATGAGGGGAGCGAAGATAGGGCACACGGGCCCAGGTGGCCTCGTCAGCATCGGTGAAGCACCAGGCCACCAGCCCGTGAGCGCCGCAGCCAAGTGCACTGTACATCATCGTGTTGTAGTATCGCGCGATGCGTTCAGGCGTGAACTGGGCGCTGGACGCGCCAAACTCCTGCGCCATCACCGGCTTGCCAGCGCCACGGGCCAGCATCGTTTCGAAGGCTGCAGCATATGTAACCCTCATGGAAAGCAGAGGGTCGGGGTAGTATTCGGGCTGGTAGAAGGGGTAAGGGTGCACACTGAGGAAATCCACGTCCTCAACGATGACGTCAGCCCTGAAAGGGCCCCTTCCAATCTCCTGGCTGCTCGTGCCCACCAGAATAAGGTGCTGGGAGTCGAGGTCACGGATGGCGCCAGCCAGGACCTTGGTCCAGTTGGCAGCCATGGCGTCGGAGGTCTCGTGAGCGACTATCCAGTAGGGCGGCTCGTCGGTGAGATCCCAGGCCAGGATGATGGACTCATCCTCGTAGCGCCGGGCGAACTCCTTGACGTGTTCAACTTGCAGGCGCAGCATCTCCGGGTCGGCATGGGGATGGCGATCAGCCCTCCAGGGCACATCCCAATAGGCATCTCCCACCTCCCCGCCAATGAAGAAAGTGGGGTTCAGGTACAGTTCGTGCTTCTTGGCCAGGTGGATGATCTCATCCAGCTGGGCAAAGGCCTCTTCGTTGTATTGTCCGGGCCTTGGCTCGAACCAGGCCCAGAACAGATCGAAGCGCACGAAGTTCAGGCCCATCTCTTGCATCAAACGAAAGTCGGTGTCCCACTGTTTAGGGTTCCATTCGTAGGGCCACTGCAGGGCCTCGACCGCTGGCACGTAATGGGTTCCCAGGATGTACAACGCCTTGCCGTCCACGGAGAAGTAGTTGCCTTCCAGCTTCACCTGCTTCGAGTCCATCACCGCCTCCTCTACCACCCAAAGTCAATCGATCCCTAAGTCATCCTCACGAGCCGCTCTTTCGTCAATACGTTGAGTGGAGTCTGACCCGAAAAGAAACGCTCGAAGTCCTCCACCACCAACCCGCCCAGGAGGCTGTAGGCCTCCTCTGTGTCTGATGCACGATGAGGGGTCAGGATAACGTTGTCCATCTCGCGCAGGTCGTGGGATGCCGGTAGCGGTTCCTCAGAAAAGACATCAAGGGCTGCTGTCAGCCTTCCCTCTTTCAGTTTCTCCACCAGCGCTTCCTGATCCACGACGTCCCCTCGCGAGGTGTTGATCAGAACGGCGTCGCGCCGCAAGAGGTCAAGCGTCCCCCGGTCCAACAGGTGATGGGTCTCCGGGGTCAACGCCGCATGGACGCTCACCACATCACAGGTGCTGAGAACCTCCTCCAGGCAGGCGACCGTGGCGCCAGAGTTCACCACCACCTCTTCTGACACGTAGGGGTCGTAGACCAGCAGGTCCACGGCAAAAGGTTGTAGCAGCGCAGCCAGCTCGCGAGCGATCAGGCCGAAACCGATAAGACCCACTCTCTTACCTGTCAGTTCGCGCCCCAGGCGGAACTCCTCTCCCTCCCGGCGATCCCTCATCACGCGGTCGTAGGACACTATGTGGTGAAGGCAGTCCAGGATCAGGGCCAACGTGAACTCCGCGACGCTGGTGCTCATCGCCGGAGCCGAATTGACGATGACGATCCCCTTGGCGAGCGCCGCATCGGTATCAATGTGCTTGACCGTTCCTCCCACCTGACCGATGATCTTGAGATTCCTTGCCTGGTCGAGATTCGCTTTGCTGAGACCTCCTCCTTCCCAGCCGAAGATAGCACCGTCGACGTCGCGCACCCTTTCCGACATTTCCTGCTCGCTGAGATCGCGCCCGGTCTCGTTTCTGATTACGTCGGCGCAGGCACGAAGACGAACCTCAAGCTCCGGGCCGAAGAACCGCCCGTACAGCGGTTGAGGCAGCGCGACGAAGACCAGCGGCTTCGTCATGCCGCCAGCCGCCTCCTCTTCCAAGAACCACCCATCCCCAGAGTTCGCATCAGTCTGGCGGGTTTCACTTCTCTACCCAATCGTCCCAGAACCTTGCCAGACCCAGCTCGGCCAGTTTATCCCTCCTGGGCACTGTGGTCACCGGGTCCCATTCTCTCACCGCCAGGTATTCGCTGGCCGGAGTCTCCACGTCCACCTCGACGCCAGCCAGCGTTCCGGCCTCAAGGGGAGGTCTACCGAGCATGCGGCCCGGGAGCTCGAACTGCAGCGGGTTCAACCCCTCTCGCAAGTTGAAGAGGTGTCGCAGGTTCGTGATGCGCTCGCCTATCTGGAGGCACTCGTCGAGCGTCAGATCCCAACCCGTCACTGCCGATAGAAAATCCGGCAGGTATTGAACGTCCGTACACTCGTACCCGAACTGGCAGAGCCCCGCTGTGTTGACCACATGTATGATGTCGGTCACCCTCTTGTACAGCTCCGCTTTGCCCGTGTACCAGTGCTTGTCGTCGGAATCGGGTATCCTCAGGCGCTTCCGGGTCCCGCGGGGCAGGTCGTAGCCCCAATGCCCGCCCTGCATGTGCCGGGCCGGAGTTGCATCCAGCCAGTAGCTGAGAGCCAGAGGCGGCAGATACCGAGGGTCGTGCATGGGGAGCTCCTGACCCTGAATGTGGATAGCCAGCTTGGTGGCCTCGCCCCCGATCCGTTCTGCTGCCCTCTGCACGCCGTCAGCCAGCAGATCTCCCAACCCTTCCCTGGAGCCCATTCTCTTCAGCATGGCGATCATGGCAGGGGCGTTCCCCCACCGTAGCTTGAGGCCATCAGTATCCTTCTTCGAAAGCAAGCCTTGCTCGTAGCATTCCATGGCAAAGGCCAGAGTCGCGCCAGCGGAGATGGTATCGAACCCATATCGGTTACACAGGTCGTTGGCTTTGATGATCGCCTCCACGTCGTCTACGAGGGTCATGGTGCCGAAAGCCGCCAAGGTCTCATACTCGGGCTTGTGTCCTTCGACGGCGTATGGCCCTTTCGTGACGACGACGTGGCCGCCGCACCCGAGGGGGCAACGCCAACATGCGAACCGCTTCTGCTGATACTCGATCACGTTGTCGCCGCTTATGGCCTCCGCCCCAGGGAAGTCCAGGGGCCCAACCCCTTTCCAGTTCTTGACCGGCGCGTCTCCGCTAACCGAGGCCCCCTCCAACCCGCCGCAGGTGCCGGTGTTCCGGTAGTAGTCAACGAGGGAGCCCTTCAGATCGGCCAGGTACTCCCTGCGTAGCCGAAGAACCCTCGTCTCATCTGCCAGCGGAACTTCCATGTCGCCTCTTACGGCCAGGGCCTTCAGCTTCTTTGAGCCCATCACCGCGCCCAGCCCCGACCGGGCCGCGGCCCGCCCCCTGTTGTTGATAACACACGAGATCAGTGCCAGTTTTTCTCCGGCGGGGCCGATGCAGGCCACTTCAGTGTCTGATCCTAACTCCTCCTTGAGTCGATTCTCTGCCTCCACAGCGTCCAGGCCCCACAGCTCCTGTGCCTCTCGCAGCTCGGCCTGTCCCTGGTGAAGGAACAGATAGACCGGCGTCTCCGACGCGCCGCTGAAGAAGGCAGCGTCGTAGCCTGCGAACTTCATGTGCGGTCCGAATGAGCCCCCGGAGTTTGCATCTCCCCAGGTTTGGGTGAGCGGCGACTTGCCCACCACTGTGTAGCGCGAGGCGATGAGGGCCGGAGTGCCCGTGAGAGGCCCAGTCACGAACCCCAGTATGTTGTCAGGGTTCAGTGGGGTGACGCGGGGGCTTTGCCGATCCCAGATGAGCCTGACACCGAGGCCGTAGCCGCCCAAGAATTGGCGACATAGCCCTTCATCCGTACGCTGCTCTTTCATCGTTCCGCGGGACAGATCCACGAAGAGAGTGCGACCCATGTAGCCACCGGTCATCTTCTTGCTCCCAAGAATAGTGAGTGAGCCTACAGCCGACTATCCAGAGGGTGGAAAGACCACTGCCTGCTACTGCTTAACTGCTCCCGCGGTCAGCCCCTCTATGAACTGCCGTTGCAGGAAGAGGAAAACGATGATCATGGGCAAGGCGGCGATCGCAGAGCCCGCCATGGTCTGAGTCCAGTTCGTGGTGTGATACTCTTGCAGCAAGGCGATCCCCACTGGCAGAGTACGCATATCCATGGAATTGGTGACGATCATAGGCCAGAGAAAGTCGGTCCAAGCTCCCATGAAGGTGAAAATAGCGAGGGTGGCTACCCCAGGCAGGGCCAAGGGGGCCACGATCCGCCAGAAAACCCCGAACTCTGAACACCCATCTGCCCGCGCTGCGTCCAGGAGTTCGTCAGGTATGGAGACTATGTATTGACGCATTAGGTACAGTCCGAAAACGCTCGTGGCGCCTGGCACAATCAGCCCCCAGTACGTGTCTATCCACTTGAATAGGTCCATCAACTTGTATAGAGGTATCAGATTGACCTGGAAAGGCACCATCAGTGTCAGCAAAAGGACGAAGAATACCTTGTCACGGCCTGGGAACGCTAGTTTGGCAAAGGCATAGCCAGCCAAGGTGCAAAAGAACACGTTGCTCAAGGTGATCATCACTGCCACTAGTAGGCTGTTGAAGAGAAACCTGGCGAAGGGCAAACGAGTCCAAACCTCCACATAGTGAAGGAGAGTCGCGGGTTGCGGAATCCATTCCAGCGGATAGGCGAATACATCGGCCTCCAACTTGAGAGAGGTGATAACCATCCAGTAGAAGGGCACAAGCATGACGATCGAGCTAACGATCAAAGCGACATATGTACCTGTTCGCCCTGCCAACTTGAGCACCATCGTGCGACTCATACCCATTGTCAGCCCTCCATTACCGCTGTTTCAACCATACGCAACTGGCTCGAGGTGTCCCAAGACAAGCCAGTTCACTCTTCTTGGCCAAAAAACCTTATCTGCAGATAGGAGAACAACGCCAATATGGCAAAGAGGATATACGCCACCGCGGACGCATATCCAAACTTCATATAGTGGAAATTGTCATAGAGGTAAAGCACGATGGATCGGCTGCTATTGATAGGCCCGCCATCGGTCATCACGTAGATCTGGTCAAACACCTGATAACTGCCTATGATGCCGATGATGTATATCAGTACGATAACTGGCCGCAGGCTGGGCAAGGTAACGTGCCAGAACCTCCTCCAAGCGTTCGCCCCATCTATCATCGCCGCCTCGTAGAGCTCCTTGGGAATCGCTTGTAGGGCAGCCAGAAAGATCACCGTCTCAAAGCCGAATCCCTGCCACACGCTGGTGACGATGACGGAAAGAAGGGCAGTACTAGGGTTATTGAGCCACCGTGTCGTCGGCAAGCTGACGCTCCTCAGCAAGGAATTGATCAGCCCATTCTCGTTATAGAGCATCTTCCAGACTGTGGCCACCACCACTAGACTCGTCATCACAGGTAGAAAATAGGCGGTCCGGAAGGTGGCCCGAAACTTCACCTTCTGGTTCAGTGCCAGAGCGGAGAGCAAACCAAAGACAGGCCCACTACCCTGTCCTAGTATCACAAAGATGGTGGTATTGACGAGAGATCTTACAAACTTTCGGTCGTGGAGGACAAGCTTCTGATAGTTGGCCAAGCCGACAAACTCGGGCGGTTGGATGCCGCTCCACTCGGTCAAACTAAAGACGAAAGAACTGATCATGGGGATGAAGAGGAAAATCGCCGTACATATCACCGGGCCCAGGATGAAGAGATAGGCCCAATAGTATTTCCTTATAGCCACGCCAATTCGTCGCCCTGTCGAGATCTCCAATTGCCTTGGTCTCCGATAGTCCTAGGGATGATTCATGTTGGCGTAGGAGCAGGTCAAGGGGGCGGACTGCCCCCTTGACCTGAAACACCGTCTCGCCCCTTGTTATTCTGCCAGGAGATCGTTGATCTCGGCGACGGCGTCATCCAGAGCCTGCTGTACCGTCTTCTCCTCCAGCAGAGCCGAGCTCACCGCTTCCTCGATTAGGTCATACATCTCGTTCCATTGACGGACATACGGGAAATGGTGTGCAGTCTCCGTGGCCTGCAAGAACACGGGCAAGGTTACCTGGTCGCCAAAGTACGGGTCAGGGGTGCTTACCTCGGGGCTCTCCAGGGCAGCCTTGAGCCCGGGCGCGGCGCCAGAGTATTTGTAGACACCGATGGCGTTCTCGAGCTCCATGGCGAACTCGATGAACCTCCAGGCCGCTTCCTTGTTCGCAGCCCTGGCCGGGATCACCAAGCCTGTGCCACCCAGGTAGGAGCCCGGTTGTTTGCTGTAGGGGTGAGGAGCCACCCCCCACATCCCTTCCATTTCGGGAGCCCCGTCCTTCATGACCCCCATCATGTAGGGACCATCGGCGTACATGGCGATCCGTCCATCCTTGATAGGCGGGATGGCCTCTTCCTCACCGATATCAAAGGCGATCTGATACTCGTTGACCATGTCCACGAAGAACTGGGTCGCCTCTACCCCCTCGGGACTGTTGAAGATCGCTTCGGTGTTGTCGGGGTTGAGGATATCTCCACCGCTCTCGTAGAGGAACTGGGACCAGCGGAAGGCATCAGGCCAGTAGCCGTAGAGATACTTGTCCGGCGTGCCGTCGCCATCTGTATCCTCGGCTAGCTGCTGGCCAACCGCCACTAGTTCCTCCCAGGTGGTGGGTACTTCCAACCCCTTCTCCTCGAAGAGGTCGGCCCGATAGTAGAGGCAATACACGTCGAAGTCCTCGATTACGGTGACCAGCGTGCCCTCGTACGTCATGGCCCCCACCGCGCCCTCGGTGAAAGCCTCATCGAAAGGAACTCCATTGACCTCACCCCCGGAGAGAGACCCTAGATCCGAAAAGGCACCCAGTGCTGCCCAAGTGGGTACCCAAGTCATATCTACGGTGGCTACATCCGGCGGCGTGCCGGTCGTCATGCCCACGCTCAATTTCTCGAACATGGCATCCCAGTCGAGCGATTCGTACTGGACCTTGACGTCCGGATTCTCCGCCTCAAAGGCCGCGATCATCTCCGGCTGGAAGGGTGTAGCGGTCCCATAGTAGTCCCAGAGAGTTATGGTCGTGACCTCTGGCGGTGGTGGAGCAGGCGTTTCCGGCGCAGGGGTAACACCTGGCGGGCTCGTCGGCGTCGGTGGCGGTGGCGTGGCAGGGGCCCCGCAAGCCACCAGGGCAACCAGCAAAGCCAAACTAAGCAAGACGGATAGCCTTCTCATTTCTCATCCTCCTCTTCTCATCTTTCTTGGCCTTTGGCCGACTAGACTAGTCGCTCTCCCAACAGATTTCACTCCCGCTCACCACCTCCTTTCTACGAATCGCCTGTGGTGGAACCGCTTGATGCACTCAGGGGATCAGCACCGTCCCCACACAAGAGCTTGCGACCTAGCTATCCTCCAAGGCTACTAGAACGTCAACTTCGCCTTCCACCGTTCCGAGAGGAAGAAGGACCAGGATGTCGTCAAGAGGCTTGGTACCAATGAAGCGGCCACCAATGCGAGCCTGCCGCACTACCTTTCCCTCGGGTGGTTTCAAACAGAGGGTGGTACCAGGTATCGCGTTCTTCAGTCTCACATCCCATACGTTACCCGTGACGGACTGTTCGCAGATTTCGATCTTCTCCCGCGCTAACCACCAGTCAACGAGTTCTCGAGGGGACATAAGCACGATGTCGTCAAAGCTCTTGGCGTAGACGATACCTTGCTGCATCGCCCGGGAGTAGTTGGCCTTGTCGCCGTCCAGGACCCCATAGCCCACGTCAGGAGGGTCGGCGAAGATATGAATCAGGCCGCCGCGGCCGTATTCCCGATCGACCACCTCCTTGAAAACGGCGAGATACCCATCGGGAGATGCCGTGCGGTTCCGCACGCTCTCCCCAAGAGTGTTGTAGCTGCAAAAACCGTTGGGAAATTCCGGGCAGGTGGGATCGTAGCTGATCGGCACCTCAAGAAACTGGAAGTTCTTGTACACCTCCGACCAGCATTTGAAGTGCACTTCCCCATCATCCACGCCCGTCCAGGGTTCTCGCGCAGGGTGAAAAGGGAAGCCGGCGGTCAACGTGTAGTTCGATCCCACCGAGGATTCCTGAAGGTAGCCCAACTCGTCGAGCACTTGGAAGGTCAGGAGGCTCTCTTCCAGTTGAAAGTGGGGCAGCCTGAAGATGCCCTGATCGTCCTGGCCCAACAGGCCAAGGAAGGTCTCGTTGCATTTGTCGATCTGGTGCCCAACCTCGTCCCTGTCCAGCCCTGCCCAGGACCGCTCATCCCAGTAGCTATAGGGGTGAGAATAGGAGTGGTTATAATAGTGCCTGTGGCTGGGCGGAAAACAGGCTGGGAACTCTTCCAGGTTGCGGGCACCCACGTAGATGCCGTACTTATCGAAGGAGACCTCGGCGAGCGTGTCGATGGCCGGCGGCACATACCTGGCGCACTCAGGATCGACACCCGGCGGATGGTCGACATCGCCGTCGATCACCAGAGGCGAGCGAGCCGCGTCTTTCCAGTACCAGATACTGGCCACTCCTCCTCTCAGGGTGAAGAGGACCGTGCGCAACATCAGCTCTCTCAGCACGTAGGAGTTGTCGTAGGAGAAGTGCTGCGCCATCGAGGGGGCATACCAGACAACTCGCCCACCTTTCCCTTCGGTCACCACCAAGGCATCGGAGAGAACCTGGTGGCTGTCGTCGCTGGAGACGAAGTGGGCCAGAGGCTGGGTACCGGCGGCTCGCAGGACATACTGCTTTCCCCGGAGAGGAACTACAGTCCCTTGAGTTGAGTAGGGCGTTCGAATCAGAGGGTGCTCCACAGCCAGTTTGAGGAAGGCCGACCCCAAGTAGGCGTCTTTACCCCCCGGCGAGGTCCCGCTGCTGATCCCTGCGACCGCCGCCAACACGTTGTCGCTGCGCCTTGCGAACTGGCCACGGGGCCCGCGACATGATCCAGAGTCGCCGGTGATCAGCAAGTGCCTTCCAGCGTGGACCGCGGCTGTGACG
>CAZNMJ010000099.1:0-11591 GCA_964573815.1 uncultured Anaerolineales bacterium | reverse complement strand
TCATCACCCTGCCCCTCGGCATATGTGGGGTCCTCGGAGTCTGGGGACTTCTGCGTCCGGACCAACTCATCGGAGACTGGCTCAGCGCGGAGACGATGGGTACCCTAGACTTCGGCCTCGGGAGTCGCATAGTGAACGGGGCCAGGGGTCTCGGCATGATCCGTGACATGCCATTCACCGGTATCGGCCTCAACACATTCCCCGCCGTAGACGGACTGTACAGCTTCGGTCGAAGCCACGCCGAACACACCCACAACCTCTACATCCAGACGGCCGTCGATCTCGGCGTGATAGGTCTAGTGGCGCTTCTTGCTCTCCTGGCTGCCTTTGCCTATACTGTTGCACGCGCCTATCGGGCTCCGATGAGCGGCAACCAGCGCGCGCTCCTGATCGGGGTCTGCGGCGTGGTAGTGGCCTGGCTGGCTTACGGGCTTCTGGACAGCATCACGTTGGGCCACAAGCCGGGCGCGGCCGTCTGGGTGGCGCTCGGCCTGGCAGCGACTACTCGCCTACAAGCAGAGGTACCGGCGACGCCAGCGCTGCCGTTCCCGCCTCGGCGCAGTCGCCAGTGGCTATTGCTCGTGCTCATCCCGCTGGTGGTACTCGTGATGATAGTGGGCTTGACCGCGCACAAGAGCATTGGGGCCTTTTGGGTCAACTTGGGGGTCATGGAGGCCCACCGTGCTCTGGCGAATGCCGACTCGCCTGCGAGCGCGGCCGAACATCGAGATGCGTCTGAAGAGTACCTTCGTGAGGCGATACGGTGGGATCCAAGCAGGGCTCGAGCCCATCGTCTGCTGGAATGGACGATGACTGAAGACATCGGGAGCAGGCCCTGGCCGCGAGAAACGCTGTGAGGCGCAGAAGCATCCGAGCGAAGTAGCCAGTGGGGGCGCTCGGCGCTAGATTCAGTGTAGGGTCCTCCAGCGAGGGAGTGTTCAAAGCAGAGAATGAGGACTGACACAGAGTCCAAGGGACTCAAGGTAGTGGCTGCAATCCCGTGCCACAACGAGGAGCAGTTCATCGGCGATATCGTGCGCTCAGCGCAAGAGTACGTGTCTCAAGTAGTGGTCGTCGATGACGGATCGTCGGATAGGACCATCGACGCAGCCGTAGAGGCTGGAGCCATGGTCGTGCGCCACGGCACCAACAAGGGCCCCGGCGAGGCCTACAAATCCTGCTTCGAGGCAGCACGGTCTCTCAAGGCTGACGTACTCATCACTCTAGACGGCGATGGCCAGCATCTGCCAGACGAGCTACCCCGGCTCCTGCATCCCTTCCTTTCTGAAGAGGCAGATCTGGTGATTGGTTCGCGCTTCCTGAAAGACTACGACATTCCGCGGTACCGCAAGGTCGGCATCGACGTCATTACCTGGCTCTACAATCTTGGCTCCGGCGTCAAAGTAGTGGACGCTCAGAGTTGTTATCGGGGCTACAATCGCAAAGCACTGGATACGCTCCGCATCACGGAGAGCGGCTTCGGATTCAGCGTCGAGCTGCTCGTACAGGCCAGGAATAGCGACTTGGTCATTCATGAAGTGCCGGTTTCCTGTATCTACCACCCAGGCAGCCACAGCATGAACCCGGTGCTCCATGGTGTGGGAGTAGCCTTGATGGTAATCAAGCATCGCCTTAAGAGCTTGGGCCCAAAGCGAAGAGGCCATCCTTCCGAGGAGAAGTCATGACAGTCGTGGCCTTGGCCCTTGGCGTCGTGTCGTTCCTGCTCATCTGGCAGTTCGTGGGCTATCCCGCCCTGATGGGCATAGTCGCCCTCTTTTCCAAGGCCAAGGAGAAAGACCGATCGCATACGCCCTTCGTCTCCATCATCGTTCCTGCACACAATGAAGAGACGGTGATCGGCAAGAGGCTCGATAATCTCCTCGCCCTCGATTACCCCAAGGATGGATATGAGATCCTAGTCGTCGAGTCTGGTTCCACTGACGGTACGCTGAAGGTGGTGCAGGACGCTATTGCCAACCGTCAAGGGGGGTCGCCCCTCATCAAGCTCTTGCACGAGCCAGAGAGGCGGGGAAAGGCATCTGCCATCAACCTGGGGAAGCGCGACGCCAGGGGCGACATCATCCTCGTCACCGATGCTAATTCTGCATTCGAGGTAAATGTGCTCAGAGAGATGATGCCTCACTTCGCGGACCCTAAGGTAGGCGCCGTGGGAGGCAGGTACGTAGTGTCCAACCCCGACAACATCCACACCTCGTCGGAATCGTTCTACTGGGACCTGGAGTACATCATGCGGCGGGGCGAGTCGATCGTGGACTCCGCGTGTCTGTTCCACGGCGAGATCAATGCCTGGAGAAGGGACCTCATTGATGAAGCCGACACGGAGATCATCTCCGAAGATCTAGATATGGCAATTCAAATCAGAAGACAGGGTTACAAGATCGAGTACGAGGCTGAGGCTAAAGTCCACGAGCCGAGCGCACCAACCGCAAAGGGCCAAATCATTCGCAGAAAGAAGGTCTCAACGGGGACGATGCTGTGCATCCTCAAACACCTGAGGTACTTCATTCTGCCACGAGACATGTATAGCCTGCTTATCTTCCCCTCACACAAGGGTCTGGTCATGCTCTCGCCGTTTCTTCTTCTGGCTATCGCAATTCTCTATCTCCTTGTGCAGGACGTCGGTATCATAGTCGCACACGCCACCGTGACCTTCGTCCTCTTCGCGGTACTGCTCGTCGTTCTTCTGATCCTAAGAAGCAAGCTAGTCGAGGACGCACAGGGGCCTTCCGCTGGATCACTCACTTCGGTGCCAAGGATTCTCTACTATGTGCTGCTGAACGAGTATCTGGTTTTCCTGGCGTGGATTGATCTTCTCCTGGGGCGTTACTCCGTCCTGTGGGAGAAAGCAGAGTCGACGCGGGCGGCTGTCGAGTAGAGCCGCGACCGCGGAACCGCAATGAGAATACTCATCACATCCATCGTAGACCTGAAAAGGGTCCCGCACAATCGGATACACGTCTTCGCTGACTACCTGTCTCGCAGGCACGACGTGACCGTCCTCTGCCTGAACGCCTGGTGGCTGGCAAGGGGCGATGCGGACGATGGTGGCGGGGAACACAGCGGCGACCCCTACTTCCGGGAGCTGTTTGAGAGAGCCACAGTCCACTACCTGAGCGAGCGGCGAGATCCGCCTGTACTGCAAGAGGTGACTTGCGTTGCCAGGCTGAACGGGGTGTTGCGGAACATAGATCTCTCTCGTTTCGATGTGCATCTCAACTATGGCAATCTGGTAGCTGGATACTTTGTCTCTAGAAAGGCGAAGCGTCTCGGCATACCCACTGTGCTTGACCTCGCCGACGACCCACCTCAGAGCTTCTCGCGATCACCTCAGGTGCCCCCGGCTCTCAGACCGGTAGCATGGCTCGTCGCCAGGGCCATGCTCAAGGCCAACGTGCGACTTGCCAGCCGAGTCACGTTCGTCACAGAGGCTCTCAAGGATGCTTATCGTCTACCAGACGGCAAAGCGGCGCTGATACCCAATGGCTACCATAGTGATCTGTGTGCGCAGAGCTCGAATGAGGCGCCCAGAGAGGAACTGGGCTTAGACGACGCCTTTGTGGTGGGCTTCGTCGGCAGCCTGTTGGAGTGGGTCGACCTGGAGCCAGCCTTTTCGGCCATAGGGACCCTTTCCGGCGACGGCAAGGATCTGAGAATGCTCATTGTGGGTGGGGGTGACAAGCTCGACCAGAGCATCGCTCTCGCCGAGGCGTACGGGATATCGGACACGGTAGTCTTCACCAACCATGTCGCTCTCGCAAGCGTCCCTGAATACATCTCGTGCATGGACGTCTGTCTTGTTTCTCGAAAGCCCACCACAGATTCGGACCGCTCGCTTCCAGTGAAGTTGTTCGAATACATGGCTTGCCAGAAGCCCGTCATCTCAGTCCCTCTGGCTGGAGTGAGGGAAGCAGTGGGCGACAGGGTGCTGTATGCCTCTGACAGTTCAGAGCTAGTGGACAGGATCGAACGACTGTACACAGACAGAATCCTTCGGGAAGAGCTGGGCTCCGCAGGCAGGGCCTTCGTGAAGAAGGACTACGCCTGGGAGAACATCTGCCGCAGATTCGAAGCCACATTGACTGAGGCTCGGGGAGGATCTTCGGTCGTTGCTTCCACAGTCGGGTCGTCGGAATGAGTAAGCCATGAAGATATGTGTGCTGGGACACTATGTTGAAGAGCCCGATGAAGGTGTGAGGAAGATAGCTCACCACCTGGCTCTTGAGTTGGCTCGCCGCCACCAAGTCGTGAACCTCGGCATTACGAATGTGAAGAACTGGGCCTCCATCAGAGCGTTCCAACCAGACGTGATCCACTACGTGCTGTCGCCAACCTTACCAGGGCTGGCCGCAGCAAAGGTCCTTTCGTGGGCCTACAGGCGCGCCGCGACCGTGATGTCCGCCCCACACCCCGACCTGAGGCACCTGGGCAAGCTGGCAACTCTGTTTCGGCCCGACCTTACCCTGATTCAGGCAGAGGAGAGTGAGGCCAGGTTCCATTCGTTCGGTTTCAGGACCAAGTTCCTTCCCAACGGTGTGGACACTGAGAGATTTGTGCCAGTCGACCGGCCGACCAAGGAGAGTCTCAGGGAGAAGTACAACATCGAAAACGAGAGGTTCGTGATCCTCCACGTGGGCTCCGTGAAGCGGGAAAGGAATCTGCATGTCATGCAAGCCTTGCAGCGGGATGGCGACCAGGCGCTCATCCTGGGAAGGCCCTCGGAGAAGAGGGACTCACTGCTGATGGACGAACTCCGGGCGTCAGGGTGTATCGTCTGGACGAACTACATGCCCCACCTTGAGGAGGTCTACGCCTTGACCGATTGCTACGTCTTTCCGGCCACTGACAGGCGGTACTGCATCGAAATGCCGCTGTCAGTCCTTGAGGCCATGTCCTGTAACCTACCCGTTGTCACCACCAGGTTCGGAGCCCTGCCAAGGGCGTTCGAGGAAGGAGAGGGCTTGATCTTCGCCGATAGCGACGAGCATGTTGTCGATGCTGTGGAGAGAGTCAAGGCCGGATTGAGAGCAACGACCCGGGACAAGGTGCTGCCCTGCGATTGGACCCGCATTGCCGATGAACTCGAGCAGACATACGGTTCCCTGCTCGACCGTGCGAGGACTGCATGACGGCATCTACCGACTTCGACTCAAGACAGAAGGCTCTGCAATCGTCCAGACACCTGATCACGGCGCTCCTCATCTTCCTCGTGGGTTTCTCGCTGCTGGTCCTCCAACTGGATCGGAAGAGCCTGTGGGGCGACGAGACGTTCCGCGCCTACACCACGGCCGTGACGCTTGGTGATGTGGATGAGTTCTTGGCCAGAGTCAAGATGCACGTACTCCCACCCCTGTATCCCTTGTGCCTCTGGATATGGAGATCGGTTGCCGGTCACACAGAATTCTCGCTGAGATTCCCTTCGGTTGCTTTTGCCACGATTTCCCTGGCCACGGTGTATCGTCTCGCGGTGCGCGTGATGGGTGACAGAGTAGGGCTCATGGTGCTTGCGCTAGGGGCCACATCCCCATTCCTGGTCCTCTCCGCGCGGATGGTGCAGTACTACTCCCTGCTGCTACTACTGAGTGCCACGTCATACTGGCTCTTCATGCAACTCCTCCAGGGTCAGGGCAACCGGGCAAAGTGGGCCGGCTACACGGTGGTCTGTGCTATGGCTCTCTACACGCAATACTTCGCCGCCTTTGTCCTGGCGACCCAAGGCCTCGTCGCCCTCACCCAGATCAGGAAGAGGCGTGAGTTCTTTCTCAGGATCCTTGCCGCTCAGGCAGTAGTGATCTTGCTGTTCGTACCCGCTCTTGGCCTACTCATTCCTCAGTCGGTAGGCCGGTACGGGGGGCACGATGCGTTCAGCACGAGCAGTCTGATAATCTCGGCGTTCTCGCTGGCCTATCCCTTCTTTGGCTGGACGGCGGGAGCCACCATATTCCCATGGAACCCTGTGGGGCTACTTGGCGCCCTGCTGTGTCTGGGTCTGGCCGCCGCGTCCCTGTGGGAAGGTGTCAAGGATCGGCGCTCAGACTCAGGCCTAGCCCGCGTGACAGAGGCAGCGCGGCAAGGAGCGTCCCCAACCACAGCGCCTGTGCCACTTTGTCGCCAATGCCGGAGGGACCGTATCCCTGGGGCGCTGACATATCTGCTGTTCGTTCTTCTGCCACTGGTCCTAAGCGTGTTCACTATCAGACAGTTCTCAGGAGCAAGCGGAGACCCCTTCGTGATCAACAGGGCGATATTCTGTGTGCCATTCTTCTACATCCTCATCGCTGCGGGCATCTGGTTAATCGCTCAGCCAGGTCCGCGTCTGGTCATCGTGACCATGCTGGGCATCGTCTTCGGGTTGGCTATCGCCAACTATTACCTTGGGCGAGAGTTTCACAACCCACTGTACGTTCTGCAATCCGATGTCCTAGCGAATTCAATCGATGGCCAAGCGGCGTCGGGCGATGTCTTCGTGAGTGACGAGATGACTGCATTTGGCTACTACATCACAAAGGAGAATCCGGAAGCTGTCCACTTCCCTGCCACCCAGCCTGGCGCAGCTCAGCAGTACATAGAAGCACGCGGGGCCGAGAACGTTTGGCTGATTTTGATCTGCCGCGCCGTCGATACAGAGTCCCTAGCCACTGTGGAGTTGGTCCCGTGGCTGCTCACTCAGGGCTACTCGGAGGTACTGAGGTTCGGGCACTCGCCGCAAGACCAAACCTTCGCTCGAGTGCAGGGATTCATCCTTGGCAAACCTGCCTGCACAGACAAGATAGTGATTCACAAGTACTCCCGACCCGTGGCTAGCAACCCGGAGATGGCCGCTCATGAAGCTTGACAGGAATCGCAGGGGCCAGCTGGTGTGCTTCGTGGGTATCGACGGGTCTGGTAAAAGCACTCTGGCAAGGGCTCTGACGGCAATCGTCGAGAAACACGGTATCGAGTGCGATTATGTCTGGGGCGGGTTCAGCTCCTCGTTCATCATGTTCAAGCCGCTCATCGGCGCCTTGAAGGCATCGCTGTTCAGTGGGAACGGTCACATGGAGGTATCCAAGACCAAAGGCAGGGTGCTGAAGAGCTCGCGGTTGTCAGCACTGTACCAGTATCTCGCGCTGACTGACTACACGATCCAGGCGCTCTTCAAGATCAGGCTACCTCTCTTCTTCGGCAGGCAAGTTATATGTGACCGGTACGTTTACGATCTGATCACCAGCATAGGTGTGCTCCTGGACTACCCCATGGACAAAACGCTTGCGCTTGTGAGCCGCTGTCTTGCCTTCCTGCCTAAGCCGGACTTGGTCTTCCTCGTGGATCTGCCGGAGACTGTTGCGTACCAGCGCAAGGATGACATCGTCTCACCCGAGTTTCTGTCCATCAGAAGAAAGATCTACCTACAGATGGCTCAACAGGAGGGGATGACCATACTCGATGGCAACCGCAACCCAGCGGAACTGCAACAACTGGTGGCGACCAAAGCTCTGCCACTCATCACGGGAGAGGCCTGACGTGACAAAGGTGATGGTCATCGGCATAGATTCCTTGGACCCGCTGCTCTTGCAGAGGTTCGTGGACGACCTGCCGAACTTCACCAGGCTGCGACGGTCCAGCCCGGAGATAGCGCTGGAGTGCATCTTTCCACCAGATTCCATCCCGGCCTGGGTCAGTATCCACACTGGACTGAACCCCGCCAGACACGGCCTCATCCACGTGTTCGACGTCTTCGAAACTCAATGGCAGGAAATCCTGAACATCGACTCGGAGGTCTTTCAGGGCCGGGCTTTCTGGGACTATGCCGCCAATCGCGGCAAGAAGGTCTGCGTGCTCTTCCCCTTCGTCGCCTTTCCCCCTTGGCCCGTCAACGGCTTGATGGTGGGCCGAGCGATGGATGAACGCAAAGTCGAGGGCGGTGCGCCTTGGGAGACCGAGAGGGAGCTGCGCAGCTACCCTCCCGACGCCGCAACCAGATACAGCATCCCGTCATCGATCAGGGATGTGTCAGGCAAACATCCTGGCGTGTCGAATCTGCGCGCCCGCACCGAGGACGCGCACAAGGCGATTCTGGAGAAGGCTCGACTGGGTCTGGAGATCTCCGAGTCCGTGGAGTGGGACCTTTTCTTCATCTTCTTCGGCGCCCTGGATGCTATCCAGCACTCCTTATGGCGATACATGGATGAGGACGATCCTACATACCCGGGGCCCAATCCTTTGCAGGACTTGATCAAAGACTCCTACCAGGTGCTGGACGGGGTGGTTGGACAGTTCCTGGAAGTGCATCCAGATGCCATCACCATCGTGATGAGCGATCACGGGCACGGCATGCGGCCGCCCAAGACGGTGAACATCAATGAACTCCTGAGGAGACAGGGGTTTCTGGCCTCGAGAGGAGACGGACTGAATCCCTTCCCCCACTTGCTGGAGCGCATGAAGCGTGGCTTGCTTGAGTTCGTGCAGGAGAGAGAGCTGGACTACTGGCTAGTGAAGCTGGGCAAGCTGGGCCCGATCTCCTCGGCCAGCAAGGACGTGTACATGTCAACTGCCAGCATCGACATGGAGCGGACAAAGGCCTTTCTCTCTTCCTTCGCTGGACCGAAATCCTACTCCCACGGCGGAATAGAAGTAGCCAGAGAGAACCTGGACGGGCTCGACTATGAGGGACTGCGGGACGGCTTGATCGGTGCATTGTCGGACTTGCATGACCCTGACACCGGAACTCACTTGGTCGAATGGGCTTGCAGACGGGAGGAGCTCTACGAAGGGCCATACATCTCTCAGTTCCCTGACGTCGTCTTTCAGCTGGAGGACGGTTACGGCGTCTACTGGGGCATTCATACACCTCTCATCGGAAAGGCCTACGAGCACAACCTGGCCTCCGGTGGGCACAAGAAGGAAGCTGTCTTCTTGCTGTCAGGCGGAGAGCGGACGCCAGAGACGGGCGAGATGAGGTTGATGGATGTGGCGCCGACGATACTGGATTTGCTGAGCGTGGACAGCGATTGGGCATTTGACGGTCGCAGCATCTTGGCCTAGCGGAGGACTCCATTGAGGTCCGGGCGAACGGCGGACAGATGGCTGAAGCTCATCTGTTGTCTCTGTTTCCTACTGATCGTTGTGGCGCTACTCCTGATTGACCGGCACTCGCCGGCGACGGGATATGAGCTTTCGATCTACGAGAGCCTCCCCCCCCTGGTGTGGATATCGCTCGTAGCCGCGCTGGCCGGGGGTACTGGGATTGTCGTCCACCAGGCATTTGCCGGACAGAAGTGCAAGTACTGGTTCCTGGGGTTTGTCATCCTGCTACTGGTCACCTCCATCGTACTCATGCTCCCCGTATTGAAGGGCTACTATTTCTACGGGTCGGCTGACACCATGAGTCACGTCGACTGGTCAGCAGAGGTCCTTCAGGTGGGCCACTTCTGGCAGGGCAACCAGTATCCGATTACGCACGTACTGATAGCACAATTGGCGCAGACTTCCGGTGCATCAAACAATGCGGTGGCACGCTCCATTCCTGCGCTCTTCACCCTCCTTTTCATGCTCTTCAGCTACCTCTTGGCCAGGCGTGTAATGCCTCAACGCGGCCCGGCGCTCCTGGCAGCGGCGAGCACGGCATTGTTCTTCAACTACTACCATGTGTCTGTGTATCCCCAAACCCTGTCGATCATGATGTTGCCCGTGCTGTACTTCCTCTACTTCAAGAGCTTTGGCCGTGCCTCGCCCTACTTCAGGATCGCCTTCGTGCTAGTGCTGCTGCTGTTTCCGTTCTTTCACCCCGCTCCCGCCGGAGTGCTTGTCGTATCCCTGTTGGCGGCTGAGGGCGCCAAGGCTGCATGGAGGGCCAGGCGTGTGGTAACCCCCGCCCCCAGCCACAACGGGGTAGAGGACATTACGTTCGAGCCAAGCCTGATCGCGTCCGTCGCGTTTCTGACGTGGATCTCCTCGCACGCCATATTCTACAAGACCATTTGGAACACCCTGTGGTGGCTAAAGGGCGAGATTCAGACTATGCCACGGGTCGCGGAGGTGGAGTTTATCCTCCAGGGCGCAGGATTGAGTGTGGCGGACCAGGTCGTACTTGCACTGAAGCTGTACGGAGACAGTCTGGTATACCTACTGTTGTCCGGGATCGCGTTACTGATCGTGGCCTGGAGGTTTCTCGGCCACCGCCGAGAGGTGAGGAATCTCTCCATACTATCCATGCCCTTCCTGATCAGTGGCCCAGCATGGGTGCTCATCTTCGCCACGACTATGTCGGTGACTATCGGCAGGCTGCTGGGCTCCAACGTCATGATGTGGGCTACACCCGTGTTCGCCGCCTTCGCCCTGTATGAGATCTTTGCCAAATGGAAGAGGGCCAGGGTGCTAGCCGTCACCGCCATCCTGCTGTTGGCGTCAGTCATTGGCGGCGCGGCCGTCTATCACTCACCCTACGTCCTGCAGGCAAGCTGGCACATTACCGAGCAGGACATCCATGGAGTCAGGTGGGTCATCTCCCGCGCCGCTGATCAGGTCCAGCGCCTGGACTACGCGAATCTGGGCGTCCCTTTCATGTTCGTCGGCCGCGTGCCTGTCCCGGACCACTTTGGCTATGGTCGGGAAGACACGCTGGGAAGGTCGCTGAACCGTGACGGCCTCCTGGTACTCACGGAACGCACCAAGATGACTTCCACCGATCCGGTGCTGCAGAACCTCAGGCTATCTGATCCGAGGATCAAGCTTGTTGTGACCGACTTCCAGCGGCTGGAGCGTGATCCCAGCGTGTCTAGACTGTACTCCAGTGGCGAGTTTAACGTTCTTCAGGTGGTCGGCGAACCTGGTGGCTCGTGATGAGAATTGCCTTCCTTGCGCCGTACTCAAAGCAGCGTTGCTACAGCCAATACGGTGTATCCGACCTCGCTGTGGAAGGCAAGGAAGTGTGGTTCTTCAAGCATATTCCGGATCGCTCTATCGAGGTGGACATCGTCGGCTGTGCGGCAAGCCTCACGTACAAGAAGAGAATCCTTTTGGTCATAGGGCAGATACTGGGTTTCCTGCCTTCCCTGGCTAGATATGATGTAGTCATTTCGTCCGGATTCCTGAACGGCGTCATGTTCTCAGCCCTGCGCAAGGTCGCTCCCCTCCTCAGAGAGCCGAGGCACGTGATACTGGACACACAGGCAGCCGCCTTCTTCAATACTGCCAACTCTCTCCAGTCACGATTGGCTCGATTTCTTCTATCGCCAGTCGATGGCGTGGTCTGTCTCTCAACCAGCGAGCAGGTCTACTGGGAGGAGCATCTAGGCCTGTCTGATGAGGTCGTCTTTGCCCCGTTTGCCATTGACACCGAGAGGCAGCACGTGTGCCCCACCAGAGGCGACTACATATTCAGCTGTGGTGCGACAAGAAGAGATTGGCCCACTTTGATATCGGCTATCGAGCAAACAGACGCCAAGCTGATTATTGTGGCCGGCAAAGACTCGGCAACAGGGAAAACCGGTCTGGACGGGATCGAGATCCCGCCCAACGTGGACTTGCTCTTTAACATGCCCTACGCCCAATACACAGATTTGCTGTGCAATTCGATGTTCGTCGTTGTGCCG
>CAZNMJ010000098.1:0-11660 GCA_964573815.1 uncultured Anaerolineales bacterium | reverse complement strand
AGCGCAACGACAAGCAGAAAGAGATGAAGAGTGAAACATGTACCCACTGCGGGCGACCGTTTTCTGAAGAGGCGCAAGCCATCACCACCCGCTGCAAAGGCTACACCTTCACCGCCCCGTGTCACGTCCCGTCCGAGGCCCGGCGGGTGCTGCTCGGGCTGGTGATGCGGCTGATGATGGATGGGAGAAAGGGAGATCAGCGACGAACATCGAAGGAGGGTGATCACAGGAACATAGAGTAGCAGTCGTCACCAGAATGGCGCGCCCGGTGCGGTCACACCGAGACGGGCCTAGCCACCGCTGATAGAAGCAGCGGTACGTTGTGGTCAGAGGAGACTCAAATTCGCTGTGGATTCCGCGGCATCGGCAGTGTCTGAATCCGCTTCATACAATACGCTGTACCCATCTGAAGGGAATGCCCTCATCCAACAGATCTACGCCCATGGCAGGCGTTGCTGCTCGCCAAGTCCGGGGCAGTCTTGAAGCCGGTCTGCCTGTGGACTAGGTCCGCAGGACTTTGGCCCACAGCACTCTCGACCACACTCGCCGTCCATGCTGCCCATGAGTGAGAACCTCTCTTGCACTCCACGGCAGCGCAGGTGAGCGCAGAAGTCAAATCGCGGAGCTCAGGAAACAGCGAGCCGTAGCAGACCAGGAGGAACAGAAGTCGCACTCTGTTCCCCAGCAGAAGACTCATTTCGCCGCCGGCCTGGACATCACCACCACTGAGGGCCTGTGTGGCTCCACTCCAGCAGCAACGGGAGATGGCAAGCTAACAGCCTAGTGAGTCGAGGGCGGTCTGAGGCTGTGCGCTGATGGAGAAGAGGGCGGTACGGACAGCTTAGCACATACCTGGTTCTATCTCTGACCTCAGTGCCGGATCACCACCTGTGCCTCGAAAGGCGGCCAGAAGTTGCCTGTGTTGTCCACAACCGTCAACCGAAGCACATAGATACCCTCAGGCAGACCATCGGTGTCCCACGTAGCGAGAAGGCCATCTACAACGGGATCATAGCCTACATTATCAATGAGTATCCAGCCGCTCGGATCACCAGCTGGACGGTACTCGACCTTGTAGTACGACTGTTTGATCTCACTAGGGAGGAATCTACATCTTTCTCGCCGCGGCGAACACTCACGTACAAGCCCCAAGGAGTCTGCGACCTGGGCTGATCCTCTGATCTGCACCTGTCCTGCAACCTGGTCCCCTTCCGCAGGTGATAGTATCACAATGTGGCTCAGATCACCACTCTGTTGCCATGCGCGCTCAGCCTGTTGAGTCTTGATATTCAGTGCCAAGCAGATGTTCCAGTGATCGATAGCCGGCTCTCTTTGTCCTACTCGCTCGTACAGCTCCGCTAGATCACAGTGAGCATCGGCGTAGTCTGGAACAAGCCTTAACAGGGTTTCGAATGCGTCGATAGCGTCGGGCACGGCATCCTTGGCATTGTAGGCAAAAGCCAGCATGCCATGGACCCAAGCCTCGTGAGGACTCGCATCGCGAAGGGCCTCGTATTGGGTGATGAAGCTGTCTAGGTCTGCCTTTTCGCGTAGATGTATCCGTGCTGTGTCGTCATACGCCTGTGTCTCCCTCGGGCTAAGCTGCACCGCCTGTTCATACATGGACAACGCTTCGTCGAGTTGCCCAGAATCAGTTGCTAGAATACTAGCTTTGGCGGTGTAGGCCAAGGCGGCGCCAGGGTTGACGGCCAGCGCCCGATCACACTGTTCCAATGCTTGGACCGGATCTCCGGCTATCGCGAAGGACGTGGCCAAGTTGACATATGATCTGACATCGCCCGGTTGTGCTGCAATGCCTCTTCGATAGGCTTCTGTAGCCTGAGAATAGTCCTGCAAACCAGTCCACAGGTTTCCCAAGGCCGACTCTGCGGAGGCAAGGCCGCGATTTGCCTGAGCAGCTCGCTGGTATTGCTCTATAGCCTCTGTTGTTCTTGCTTGTCGCTCCAGTATCTGGCCAATGGCGATCATACCGGCGATATTACTGGCGTCAGCGTACAAAGCTTGCTCGTAGGTTTGAGTTGCCTTGTCGAGCTGGTTCAATAGCTTGTGAAGGTCACCCAGAGCAAGGTATGAGAAGGCCGAACCGAGATTGAGCGAAATGGCTGTTTCGGACTCGGCGATCGCTGCTTCAATCTGATTCTCACCGAAGTAGCCGGTCGCCAAAGCGAGATGCGCGTCAGCATGCCCTGGGTGCAATCTGACCGCTTCGTGGTAGGCCTTCATCGCCTCTGCTTGCGATCCGCGAATCTGGTAGGCCCAACCCAGGGCAATATGGCCCTGTACGCTACCAGGTTCTTTCGTGACAGCCCTCTGGTAGGCCGCCAGTGCGTTCTCCCCCTGACCCTGGCTGGCATAGAGATCACCCAAGATGATCTCCGCCCAAGCGGCGCCCTGGTTTCTTTCCACCGCCGTTTGAGCCCACACCAGAGCCTGTCTGGGTTGATCTAGGGCTCGCTTAGCCTGGATAACAGCCTCATAAGCATCCCTCGAATCTGGCTCCGAGGCCACAGCCTTCTCATATTCGTCGAGGGCAGACTGCAGATCAGCCTGATGCCGGTGAGCGTCGCCCAAAGCAACATGAACCGAGGCAGATGCTGGAGCGACCTCGACTGCGGCGAGGAGTTGATCCAGTGCGCGTTGTGGCTCTCCCTCCGCCTCGTAGACTCGGCCCAAGTTGATGTATCCACCGGGATCGGCTGGCGCCACCGCTATCGCCTGTCGGAAAAGCTCTTCCGCCGATGTGCGGTCCCCCCGCGCCTCTTTCAATTGGCCCAGTGCCAAGTAGGGTCCTGTCTCAGTTGGCGCCACCTCTATCGCCCGCCGGTACGACTGCTCTGCCAACGCCCAATTGCCGCGGACCTTGCCCCAGTCCCCCAGGGCCACCAGGGCCGGCGCGTAGGTTGGCGCCACCTCCACCGCTGCCTGCAATTGAGCCTGGGCATCCTCATGCCGCCCCTCTGTCGCATACAACGCTGCCAAGTTGAGGTAGCTATCCGGGCGTGATGGTGCCACCGCTATCGCCTGTCGGTAGAACTGTCGAGCCGCCTCCGGGTCCCCGCGCTTCTCCTCTAACTGTCCCAGGGCCAGATAGCCATTCACAGATCCTGTGGTTGCTCTGACTGTTTCCTGGCCTATCTCCTGCTCCGGTCCGTTGGGCTCACCAGCCTCTCCAGGAGCCACCGCTATGGCTTGCCGATAGAGCTCTTCCGCCTGCTCCCAATCACCACGGGCCTGGTAGAAGATTCCGAGAGCCACATAAGGCTGAGCGGATGCCGGGGCGACCTCAACTGCCCTCTCGAACTGGGCCAGGGCCTCCTCGTTTCGTCCCTCCGTGGCATACACTTGCCCCAGGCCAATGTAGCCACTGGGATCCGCCGGTGCTACCTCTACCGCTTGCCGATAAAAATCCTCGGCGGCATGACGATCACCCTGCCCTTTTTGTAGACCCGCTAGGGCAATATAGACCTCCACCGAGGAGCGATCCATCTCGGCCGCCCTCTCGAACTCCGCCAGCGCCCGCTCCACCTCCGCCTTCGTGGTGTACACCTGACCCAAGCTGAGGTATGCATCCACAGTAGCCGGTGCCATGGCTATGGCTCTCTGGTAGAGCTGCTCCGCTTCCTCCCTGTTACCGCGCACTTCTTTCAATTGGCCCAGTGCGAGGTAGCCCTCCACCTTGGCTGGCGCCACCTCCACTGCCCTCTGGTAAGCCTGCTCTGCCTCTTCCCAGTGACCGCGACTGCGATGCCAATCCCCAAAGGCCACAAGTGCTGGCGCATAGGTGGGCGCCACTTCCACGGCAGCCTCGAACTGCGCCAGGGCCTCCTCTCGTTGCCCTATGGTAGCGTAGAGAGTGGCCAAACTGAGGTAGCCACGGGGATTGCCCGGCGCGGCGGCAACCGCCTGTCGGTATAGAGCTTCTGCCGTCACTCTGTCACCGCGTACTTCTTCCAGCTCCCCCAGAGCCAGGTAGCCCTCGACATCAGCCGGCGCCACCTCCGTCGCCCTGCTGTAGGACTGCTCCGCCTCCTCCCACTGGCCGCGACTACGATGCCAATCCCCCATCGCCACAAGGGCTGGCGCATGGGCGGGAGCGACGTCCACCGCAGCCTGCAACTGAGCCAGAGCTTCCTCGTCCTGTCCCTCCGCCGCATACAACGCTGCCAAGTCGAGGTAGCCATCCGGATCGGATGGTGCCATCACTATCGCCTGCCTGTAAAGCTGCTCTGCCTCCTGCCTGTCACCGCGGACTTCTGCCAGGTGCCCCAGTGCCAAGTAGGCGTCAACCTCGGCCGGTGCGACCTCCACCGCAGTTCGGTACGACTGCTCCGCGTCGTCCCAGTTACCACGCACCTTATGCCAATCCCCCAGAGCCACGAAGGCTGGCCCATGCGCTGGCGCCACCTCCAGTGCCGCCTGCAATTGAGCCCGCCCTTCCTCATACTCTGCCTGCGCGGCGTGCATAGCTGCCAAGCTGAGGTAGCCGTCCGCATGGAATGGTGCCACTGCTATCGCCTGCCCATAAAGCCGCTCCGACTGCTCCCTATCGCCGCGCACTTCTGCCAGGTGCCCCAGTGCTAGGTAACCAGCCACCTGAGCGGGCGCCACCTCGACTGCCCTCTGGTACAACTCCTCGGCTAAGCTCCAATTGCCACGCATCTTGTGCCAAGACCCCAGGGCCAAGAAAGCCGGCGCGCTCGCCGGAGCCACGTCCACCGCAGCCCCAAACTCTGCCAAAGCACTCTCTTGCTCGCCTATGGTAGCGTACAAGATGCCCAGCTGCAGATAACCGCGCTGGTCGCCCGGCGCCGCCGCAGTCGCCTGTTGGTAGAGCGCCTCCGCTCTCTCCCTATCACCTAGAGACTCTTCCACCTGCCCTAGTGCCAAGTGCACGGCACTGTTGCCAAGGTCCAATGACGAAGCTTGCTCGTAGGCGTCCAGCGCCAGGTCCATTTCCCCCGATGACTGGTACGCAAAGCCCAGGCCAAGCCAGGCAGGCACAGTCCCGGGGCTCACTCTGACAGCTTGCCTGTACGCAGCCACGGCCGCGTCCGGTTCACCTCGCTCCAGATAGTACGCGCCGAGGGCTGTCCACGCCGAGGCCGCCCCGGGGCTGATATGGGTGGCGGCCTGGTACTGGGAGAGCGCCTCGTCAAATAGGCCCATAGTCCGGTAAAGGCTACCTAGTCCCTTGTAGGCATCTATGTAAGCTGGCTCTGCGACTTGAGCGTGTTGATAGGCTTTTGTTGCCGCCGCGCGGTCGCCTCGCCTCGCATAGTAGTTCGCCACTACCACGTATGCCCGTGCCGAGGAAGGAGTTGCCTGGGCGGCCGCCCAGTATTGGGCTTCGGCTGCGGTGCAATCCCCACGCGACTCGTGGAGGGCTCCAAGCTGGACGTGCCCATCGAAGGCTGTCGGCTCCAGTCGAATCGCCTCTCGGTAAGCTTCAGCCGCCAGATCCCACTCGCCTTGGCGTCTGTACACTTCGGCCAGAGTGATATGAGAGTTGGCCTCCTGAGGGTTTACCTCTACACCGCTTTGCGCCCAGGCCAGCGCCTCGCCCGCTTGTCCCTGAGCCTGGGCGATCTCGGCCAGAGCTCCGTAGATCTCAGGAGACGTGCGCACAACTTCGATCGCCTGTTGGAGGGCAGCCGTAGCTGCTGTCACGTCTCCCCTCATCTCATGGGCACCGCTCAGGGCAATGTGGGCGGCTGCGTGACCGGGCTCCGCCTTGATGGCCCGTTCGTATTGGACTATGGCTCTGGTCAGATCTCCTTCCCGGCGGTACGCACCCCCCAGAGCAACCAGAACTTTCGCCGACCCAGGAGTGATCTCAGCAGCCGCTTCAAACGACTCTCTGGCTGACTTGAGATCTCCCAGTGCCTGATATACCTGTCCTAATTGCAGATAGGCGTCGGTATTTGTAGGCGTGATTTCCAAGGCCCGTTGGCAAGCCGAGATAGCTGCCCGCCAATCAGCGCTGGACGCATGCAAACTCGCCAAAGCTACATACCCGTCGGAGTTGGCAGGCTCCAGCCTTACAGCCCATTCAATTTCAGCCTGAGCCGCTTCCCGTTCCCCCTGGCTCTGGTGCACACTCGCTAGTGCCACACGAGGCCAGGCTGTACCTGGAGCCGAACGCACCACCCGGAGGAGCTGACCCAACTGAGAGTCGAGGTCGCCGTCTGTGCCGTATAAGTGGCTAAGCCCTAGCCGCGCGTAGAGCATGTCCGGATTGAGGGCCACAGCCTCGTCGTAGGCACGCCGCGCTTGCTCACGTTGACCATTCTCTCTGAGCAAGTCGCCAATCTCTACCTTGACAGAGGCATCTCTAGGTTGGACAGAGAAGCTGAAGTCCAGCTCTCTCAGGGCGGCCTCTGCCTCGCCGTTAGCTGCATAGAGGGGAGCAAGCCCCCTGTGAGGGCCGGGTATGACTCTGTTCAAGCTCAGCAAGCTTTCCAAGAGGTCAATAGCTGGCCCTACCCCCGACTTCTCGTGAATAGCTTGCCCCAACGAGACAAAGACGGAGTAATCTGTCGGGTCTAGGCGCAAGGCCATCTCGTACTCCCTGATTGCCCAGTCCAGTCGGCCCTCAGACTGGAAAATGCCGCCCAAATGCTGATGAGGTAAGTCCAACCAGCGGTTGAGTCTGACAGCTTCCTCATCGGCCTGTATCGCGCCGTCCGTATCACCGGATTGGGCCAAGGCGTGGGCCAACTTCACGTACCGCAATGGTTCGGGCTCAATGGCGATGGCTCTTCGATAGCTCTCGACGGCCTGGGAGTGCCAGCTAGCGGACACCATCATAGAGCCGAGAACCGAGTAGTAGTTCGCTGTTCCCACCCCAGCTCGGAGAGCAGCAGCGCCCTCGAAACTTGCCTGCGCCGCCTCTTCGTCGCCAGCGAGCAGCTGGGCGAGCCCCAGGGATTCATGGAAAGCGGGGCGTTCTGGATCCAAGCCCACAGCGTGCTGATATTCAGTGACGGCCCGCTCAGCGTCTCGCAGGAGGAGATAAGTCTCGGCCAACCTGGCGTGGATGGCAGGCTCGTCACCTGCGTGTCGCCTCGCCTCGAGGTAAGAACTCAGGACTTGCTCAGCTTCTCCTTTCCCTTCGTGCGCCATAGCTTTCCCCACATGAGCCAGAACCTGGGTTGGGTCCTCTTCCAGCACTTGGTTGAAAATGTCCAGCGCCTCATTCCAACGCCGTTGCCTAATCGCGGCATTGCCTTCTACGATTGCAGAGTGAGTAATGGGCCTAGTGGCCGCATAGAGCGTGTAGTTGGCGTCGGTGTATACCGGGGCGAACATGTTCGGCAGATGCTTTAGCTGTAGATCCAGATACATCCAGTCCTTGTCTATGACAACGTAGTCAATGTCATACCGCGCAATGGCGGCCACGACGAGATCGTCAACCATGGTCGTTGAGTTGAAGTGGGAGACATCATCGAGTCGCTGAAACGACTCAGGGATTTGTTCGACGGGTAGCCGGTTCACGGTGCCGTAGCCTCGGAATTCCACAACGTTGGCCAGTGCAGCGTAGCCGGGTATGCAGGAATTCACCGACGAAGAGGAAAGAACGCCAACAGGCTGCTCGTAGGCCAGTTGATCTAGGTGGAGAAGGATGTCCCGGGCTCTTGAGCATGTAGAGAACTTCTCCGATGATTGTCGTTCCCTGAAGTTGACCAGCCCAGCCTCGATGCCGGATCCGGCGATCAAGAGCGTTAGACCCAAGATGGCCAACGGTCCGGCGTACCGAACAGCGACGGAGGCGCGAACGCTGTATTTCGTTAGCAGACTGGACAGCCCACTCACCGCCAACCAAATGGCCCAACCCATACTCAGAATGCAAAACATCGGCAGCGGCCAGGCTAGACGCCACATAAGGAAGGGGGTTGCAAACTTACTGACAACCGCAAACAGAGGAGGCACACAAAGAAGCAGAGGTAGGACTACCATCGAGCCGACGACTAGGCGGGCAATGCTACTCTTGTGGAGACGGAGAACGAGGAGAGGCAATGGCAGATAGCCCAGGAGGATGACAGGCCTCAGGACAATAGACGGGTGCAGGATGTACCGGTTACCATCCATGACCCAGAGTCTGTACCTGTTCACAGCCTGGCTGAGCCGACCGAGCTCTACTGCGTCTCCCAGGCCAGCCAGTTCGATCGGCATTCGTCCAACATAGCGGAAGTACTGGATGACAGGGATAGCCAGGCATAGGGCCAGGATCAGGGCTACCATCACGAGGCCGACGAAGGCGCGCTTGGAACGCTCAAGAGCCAGGTACAGCAGGCCATAACTGCCGCCCAGGATCATTACCTGAATCAGGGAGATGGGATGCAACAGTGCAGCTCCAAAAGCCGCCAGACCCAAACCCACCAGGTAGCGCCGTTGCTGACTCTCCAAAAACCATTGCATGAACACCAACGCGATGGGAACTACGATGAACCAGCCGTAGAACTTGTCTTGAAAAATCCGGGTGACCAAATCGCTGCCTGTCCCTTCGACCCTTATGGTGGCCACCACGTAAACGGACCACAGACTCAGTAGGAACAAGGCCTGGTTCCGGTTCTTGAAGCTCTGGTGTATGAACGTATATAGAGCGAGGAAGGCGAGCACGATGAGAATGGGTCGGCTTTTCACCAAGAACGAGGTCGCCGGTATGTCGGCAACCTTGCACAGGAGAATACTCTGGTATCCGCCAACCATCAGTTCGTTTCGAGGTGTTACGGGCGTCCCAGTGCCGTGAAAGGGCTCCGCGCCGGAGATCCGTCCCATCCGAAGCACCTCCTGAAAGTGGGCCAGCCCTGCCATGTCGTCACCCGCAGAGGGCCACTGCGATGAGAACAGTGCCAGAAGGCCAGCAACCAAGATGAGGAAGCACAGATAAGGGACCGCTGCGATCTCGAACTGCCCAGGCCCGATCTCGGCTGTATCGTCCAGCGCGTGAGACATCCCCGGTGGAGCGCGCAGGGTGTGGATCAAGAAGATTAGGACTGTCAGGACGAACATGCCGATGGAGAGCATCAGGAAATGATTGAGCTGCATGTGCAGCAAGATGGCAACAATTGTGTATGGAGTCGCCAGTCCGATTCCCAGCACGAAGGACACCGGAATCCGCTCCAACCAGGACAGGCGCTTGAGCAAGACTGAGGATAGCACAAAGCCCGGTAGCATCAACCACAGCCAACTCAGAGCTACCGCCAGCAAGGGAGAGACGTTGGCTACTAGGGGGCTGCTGATGAGAAGTACACAGGCGATTGTGAACAGCCCCATGATTTGCAGTGTGGTCTTCCATGTCCGCAGCCTGGCAACTCCGCCTCGGACAGAATTCATAGGACGATCTTCCCCTGTAAGGAGACTTTGTCGCAGCTTGCTGAGAACTAGCCCAGTCCTGTTTCCAAGTGAGCCAAAGGGGCCAGTCTCCAACCGTGCCCAGTGACCTCTCGACTGGGCACTATGTACGGAAGTCGTCCCCTTGTCAGGACAGGTATCCGAGAGCTCGCAACCGGTCCTTGATTTCCTCTTCTTCGTGTTCCGAAAGATCTCCATAAGCCTCATTAGTAGCGTTGCTCTCCGCTGCGCTCAACTCGATAGGCCGGGCGCGCAGACATTCCTCCCGAAAAGCCTGGACTAGCACGTGACCATCCATATCGTCAGGCACAGGGAGGCCAAGATGATACAGGATAGTGGGCCCCAGGTCTAGGATGCTGGCCCTCTGCAGTTGCACCCCTGTCTGTATCTCTGGGCCGCATAGGAACACGACTCCTGCCGGACGATGCGTGCCCGAGACGATCGACACCTTGTCGAACCACTTATTGGACACAAACCCCAATCCCATGTCAACGTAGCGCCCATCGTGGGGTAGGCAAATGATATCTGGTAGCTTACTTAACTCTGGCCCGCTGAACAACTCCTCCTTCCTGTATCCTCTGGCTAGGTATGGCTTGCCGGTCGAGGGCACCGTCACAGCTTCGAGCCGCTGGATGATGTCATCCCGAAGTGCTTCATATCCATCGCCAGGTGAAACGATGCCTCGGGGATCCTGTCCCCGCCGGTTGATGCGGATCTGTCCATACCCGCCTGAGGCGTAGGCCTTCGTTCTCGACCAGTCAATATCTCGCTCCGACAAGAACAGCCCGGACAGAATGCTACGGCCTTGGCTCGTTGGACTGAGCCGCCTTCGCAGCTTGTGTCCCCCCAATCTGACCATCAGAACATTTGCGAGGGGGTAGACGTTGTTGATGGTCACACCGGTGCGGAAAACCCAGTATCGAAGTTGTGAGATCGGTCGGCGCCGAATCTTCAGCAGACCCTGGTCCATCAGCCAGTTGTTGGCAAAGAAGGCCTCGTAGAACCCCCCTGCGCCATGATCTGACATGACAACCGTGTGGGTCTCGTCATCAGCCTGCTTCAGGAGGGATTCAATCGCCCTGTCCGCTGCCTGGTAAGCGCGTAAAATGGCGTCCCCGCATCGCTCCGCATCCTCAGGAAGGTGAGACGGGTGTTGTGGGTCCATATCCTTCCAAAACTTATGGATAACCACATCAGTGGCGCTGAAGACGACGATGAATAGGTCCCACGGATGAGTTCTCATCAAATACAGGCTTGCCCGAAGCTGGCGATCGAGCACATCTAGCACGTCTTGCAGAAACTCTTCCTCTCCACCTCGATGGTGGACTGCACTGTGCGAGATACGGTAGCCGTCAACCTCGGCGTCCAGCTCGGCCTTGAGTTCAGAGGGATTAGTGTAATCAATCGCCGACGCGGGGGTGAGCAACCCCGTGACCATTACACCGTTGACTTTCTGCGGAGGATAGGTTACCGGAACGTTGATAACCGCAACCTTCTTGCCCTCCTCGCCGACGATGTCCCATATGGTTCTGCCCTTAATCGCTCGGCGGTCCACCAGGGGCAGTTCGGTACCATCACCTCCCGGCTGAATCCACCACAGAACGCCATGTTTGCCAGGGTTTTTCCCCGTCGCGAACGACGGCCAGTTGGGCACCGAGCTGGGCGGCAACTGGACGGCTAGTTCGCCCCAGGCCCCCTCCTCCATCAACCGATTCAATGTCGGCAACTTGCCCTCCGCTGCCCATGGTTTGATCAGGTCCAGAGTCGCCCCGTCCAGACCGATGACCAACACCTTGCGACTTTGCTGTTTAGACTCTATCAACTTCCTCCAACCTCCGTACCTGTTCGCCGCATACCGTATTCTAACCGAGGTATCCCAGTCCCCTGAGTCGTTGAAGGACCGCTTCTTCATCCTCAGCCGAGAGTTCCGTGGGCTTGTAGTGCTCCGTGACCGCCTCCGGGCTAGTAATGATCTTCAGACTCGCTCTGAAATCATCCGTGAGCAGGTTCTCTAGTACCTGGCCATCCATGTCTGAAGGGATGGGCACCCCCATCAAGGCCAGGATCGTCGGGGCCAGATCGACAATGTTGGCCGAGTCGAGTCGATAGCCAGGACGAACCCCCGGTCCCCTCAATATCAAGACCCCGTCCATCCGATGCCCTCCCGTGCGATCGAAGGTCGGCTCCAGCCACTTGTTGGACGGGAACTGAAGCAAGCCGAAGGCGCTATAGCGCAGGTTGCGCGGTATGCAAAATAGATCTGGGGCCTCGTCCAGGTGTGGACC
>CAZNMJ010000097.1:0-11806 GCA_964573815.1 uncultured Anaerolineales bacterium | reverse complement strand
GAAGTGTATCTCGCCCTCCTTCAGGCTGTTCTCTTCCAGCTGCCGGGGAATCAGATACCGCTGTGCTATCTTGACTTTCTCCTCTTCAGTGTACCCGTCCAGCTCAATGGTCTCCATCCGGTCCAACAGAGGAGGCGGTATGGTGTACAGCACGTTAGCGGTGGTGATGAACATCACCGGCGAGAGGTCCCAATCCACGTCCAGGTAATGGTCGCGGAAGGAGAAGTTCTGCTCAGGATCCAGCACCTCCAGCAGTGCCGAGGAGGGATCGCCCCGGAAATCGCTCCCGATCTTGTCCACCTCGTCCAGCATGAACACCGGGTTCTTCGATCCCGCGCGCTTGATGGACTGGATGATACGTCCGGGTAGGGCGCCAACGTAAGTGCGGCGGTGCCCCCTGATCTCCGCCTCATCCCTCATGCCACCCAGCGACATGCGGATGAATTCCCTGCCCAGAGCCCGAGCGATGGAGCGACCCAGCGACGTCTTGCCCGTGCCCGGCGGGCCTACGAAGTTGAGGATGGCACCCTTGGACTCCTTGCGTCCCTCGTCCCCTTCGCGCTCCAGGCGTAGCTTACGCACCGCCAGGTACTCCAGGATGCGCTCCTTTATCTCCTCCAGGTCATAGTGATCCTCGTCCAGTATCTCTCGCGCGCGATTGATGTCCAGGTTGTCTTCGGTGCTGACCTGCCAGGGGAGCTCGATGAGCCAATCCAGGTAGGTTCTGATCACCGAGTATTCGGCGGCTGCCTGAGGCATGCTCGACAGCCGGTCCAGCTCTCGTTGGGCTTCCTTCTTCGCTTCCTCGGACATGCCTGCCGCTTCGATCTTCGCCCTGAGTTCGTTGATGTCCTTGGTTTGCTCGTCCTCTTCGCCCAGTTCTCTCTGTATGGCTTTCAGCTGCTGCCGCAGGTAATACTCTTTCTGGGTCTTCTCCATGTCCGATTGGGCTTCGTCCTTGATCTTCTGGCCAAGCTCCAAGACTTCAAGTTCCCTGGTGAGGATGACGTTCAGCTTGCGTAGCTTGTCCTTCACAGGGTCGATTTCGAGTATCTCCTGGGCCGCCTCTGTGTCCATGCGGACAGCGCTGGCCACCATGTAGACCAGCTGGCGAGGCTCCTCGGCGTTCAGTACTGCCACCGTGAGTTCGCTGGGCAGGTAGGAGACCAGAGAGATCAGACGTTGGAAGAGTTCTATCGTGTTGCGCGACAGGGCCTCCACCTCCAGGCTCTCTTCCTCTTCCTCGTCGGGGATGATCTCGATTCTGGCCTTCAGGTAAGGCTCTGTTTGTATGAACTCCGTAGGTTTAATACGCTCTAAGCCTTGAACGATGACTCCAACCTGGCCTGTTGGCGATTTCACGGCCCGGTGAACCACCGCCGCGGTGCCCACTGAGTGTAGGTCTTCCGGCGTGGCCTTATCGGCTTGCGGGTTCTTTACCGTGACCAGGCCGACCATGCGGCTTCCCAGAACGACGTCGTCGATCAGCTTGACGGTTTCGGGTCGCTCGATGCTCAGGGGCAGAAAGGTAAGGGGGTAGACGACCGTCTGCCGCAAGGGCAGGATGGGAAGTTCAGCCGGGACGGCCGATATGCCCGTATCATCCTGCTGCTGGACCTCCCCTTTCTCCTCGTTGGTCTGCATCAGCATGTTGAGTAAGCCTTTTCCTTCAATGCTCATTCGGTACTCTCCTCGATAACGGTGATGGGAACCTTGTGCTTGCCTTTGGCCTTGGGCAGGACGATCACCAAGAACCCATCCTCGTAACTCGCCTCTATGTCCTTCTCCTTCACCGTCCAGGGTAGAAACACGTCGGTTCTGAAAGCTCCGTATTTGATCTCCATCTGCTGATACGTCAGCTTGTCTGCCGGATCACGACGCATCCCTGTCACGGTCAGGATGCGGTTGGCGAAGGAAATCTCTATCTGCTTGCTGTCTACGCCAGCTACCTCCACGCGAACGACGGCAGCAGTATCGGTTTCATAGACGTCGGTGGGTGGACGCCAGCCTCTGTGACGCAGGATGTCGTTCCACTGCTCGCGCGGCACGAACCGTCTGATCATGCGATGCATCTCCGAGTAGATCCTCTCCAGTTCGTCCGGTACCCACTTCTCCGATTCTCGCATCTCACTATCCCTCAAGCTCTGCAAAGATCTTGTTGCGATTCTTACTATATTGATTTTACGGAATTTGAGCGTATTTCTCAAATTCCAACCTCTGGACAGGTCACCTGTTGAAATATTCTTCCGGATGTGGTATAATAGAGATGGTTGCAAGCATAGGGACCAGGCTTGAGTCCTCGCCGAGGAGGCGCCATGAAAAGGTTGGGCTTTTCTTTCTTCGCAGCTTGGGTGTTCGCGCCCATTGCCGCTGGGCGTGCAAGAGACGGCAAGAGCGCCCAAGTTGGCTCCATCCAGTCCGCGGCTGACGCTTCTACATCTCGCCAGGCCCACGGGCTTTCTCATGCTGCCGTCGTGCTCTCCAACAGCGTGTGCCCCAACCAGTCAGGAGAATCAAGGAGGGCGAGATGCTGACCCAAGTAGCATTGGTGGTGGGCATTCTGCTGGCGGTGGCTGTGGCAGTAGCCGTCTTCTATGTCTTCAGGACGCTGCGAGGTCCAAAAGAGCCAATACCTGAAGATATCAGGGAGATTTGGGACCTGACTAAGGCCATTGAGGCAAACCCTAGAGACGCCGAGGCCTACTACCGCCGCGGTCTGATCTACAGCGAGCGGGGAGCCTACGAACAGGCGATCAGAGACTACACAAGGGCTTTGGAGTTGAAGCCCGATTTCGTGCTGGCGTACGTCGATCGGGGGGTGGCCTACGGGGAGACGGGACAGTATCGAAAGGAGATCAAGGACCACAGCAAGGCCATCGAGTTGGATCCTGACGATCCGCTGCCCTACACGAATCGCGGTGTGGCACACCGCAATCTGGGGCAGTACGATCAGGCGATCCGAGATCACAGCATGGCCATCGAGTTGGATGAGGAGTATGTGTTGGCCTACGTGAACCGAGGTGTCGCTTACAACGAGAAGGGCGACTACCAGGCAGCCCTGGCTGATTACAACAAGGCCATCGAGTTGTCAGCCGATTATCCGTTGGCGTACGTCAACCGCGGCAAAAACTACATAGACCTTGGGGAGTACCAGCGAGCCATCGCTGACTGTGATAGGGCCATCGAGCTGGACCCGCAGGACCCTCTACCTTACACCAACCGCGGCGTGGCCCATGATATGATGGGACAGCACGAGAGAGCTATTCAAGATCACAGCCAAGCTCTGGAACTGGACCCCGATTCGGCTCTGGCTCACACCAACTTGGGCGTCGCGTACGCCAATTTGGGCCGGTATCAGGAAGCGGTTGAAGAGCATACCACAGCCGTTGAGCTGGAGCCCGAGTATGCGAGAGCCTATCTCAATCGGGGTGTAGCCTACATGGAGTTGGGGCTCCTCAAGGAGGCGGTGGAGGACTGTCGAAAGGCGGCCAAGCTCAGTCCCAAGGACGCGACAGCACACTACAACCTCGCCTGCGCCTACTCCCTGCTCAAGAAAGCGCGACAAGCGGTCGAATGCTTGGAAACGGCCATAGTGCTGGAACCGAGCTTCCGCGATGATGCCAGAGCAGACGAGGACTTCGACAACATGCGGGGCGACGAGAGGTTCGCCAGACTGGTCATGGGGTTGTAGGGTCTGCCTTGAGGGCACCAGTTGTCTTCCGGCGCAAAGCGAGGAACGGGCGATTGGCCCGTTCCTCTTGAATCAGCACTCTATGGTGTTGCTTTACTTCTTCTTGCCCTTGACTTTGATGACCTTGGGCTTGGCCTCGGGCGCCTTGGGGATGGTCAAGGTGAGGATGCCATCCTCGAAGGAAGCCTCCGTATTGTCTGGGTCGGTGCCTTCAGGCAGAGCGATCGACCGGGCGAAAGAGCCGTACCGCCGCTCGCGGCGGAGGTAGTTCTCCTCCTTGACCTCCTCCTCTTCCTTGGTCTCCCCTGAGATGCTGAGGGTATTACCACTGATGGTGATGTCGATGTCGTCCGGCTTCATGCCCGGGACGGAAGTCCTCACAACCACGCTATCCTCAGTCTGGTAGATGTCCAGCGCGAGGGTGGCCTCTGTGGGAGCTAGCCACTCCCGACGGCGCGGACCCACGAAGCTTTCTTCGAAGAGCCGGTCCATAGCCTCTCGCAAGGTCATGAAGTCACGGAATGGTTCCCAACGTACGATGCTCATGCTCCACACCCCTTTCTGTCTTGTGTGATTGTCCCGCGGGCACAGGCAATCTCTTCCTTTATTATAGCAAATGTTTGGAAATTTGTCAAGTATCTAGATAATAAGAGGCTCAACTATCATCAGTACCAACTTGACAGAAGTCTCACAGAATGGTATAATATGAGTAGTCGAGTGGCGTATCTCAAGCCATATTGGCAGGAGGAGCATGGAATACAAGGACTACTACAAGATCCTGGGTGTCGACAGGAACGCCAGCGAGAAGGAGATAAAGAAGGCCTACCGTAAGCTGGCGCGGAAGTACCATCCAGACGTGAACCCAGGCGACGATGGGGCCGAAGAACGGTTCAAGGAGATCAACGAAGCCCATGAGGTACTTCGCGATCCCGAGAAGCGTAAGAAGTATGATCAACTGGGCGCCAGTTGGCGCCAGTGGCAGCGTGCGGGGGGTGCACCAAGAGGCTTCGATTGGAACCAGTGGTACGCCCAACCGGGAGGTGCTGGCGTTCATGTTGAGTACGCCGATCTGGGTGACCTCTTCGGTGGCGCCGGCGGCTTCTCCGACTTCTTCAGCGCCATCTTCGGCGGGCTAGGAGGTCGCGGTGGGACCACCTGGGGAGCGCGAGGGCAGCCCCGTGCCGCTCACGGTCAGGACTACGAGCAGGAGGTGGAGGTCACCCTGGAGGAGGCGTTCTCTGGGACCACCAGGATCCTCCACAAGAACGGGCGCCGCCTGGAAGTGAAGATACCGGCCGGCGTTGAGACCGGATCCAGGGTGCGCATGAGAGGCGAGGGAGGCGAGGGCCTCGGCGGCGGGGCCAAAGGCGATCTCTATCTGAGGGTGAGGGTGCTGCCCCATCGTACTTTCGAGCGCAAGGGCGATGATCTGCACTGCGAAGTCCCTGTCGATCTGTACACAGCGGTGTTGGGGGGTGAGGTGAGGGTGCCCACCCTCAAAGGAGGCGCTATGCTCAAGATCCCGCCAGAGACGCAAGGGGGCAAAACCTTTCGGTTGAAGGGGCAAGGTATGCCCCGCATGAAGGACTCTGGCACCAAAGGCGACCTCTACGCCAAGGTGCGGGTCAAGGTGCCTGAGTTTCTGAGCGATAGTGAGAAGGAGTTGTTCAGACAACTGGCAACTATGCGCTAAGCCCTCTATCGGATGTGAGATGGCTTTGGGCGCAAGGGGGTTAGATGAATGGAGAACAGAGACCCACTGTATGACGAGCCCTGCTATGTGATTAGCATAGCCTCCAGGATGGTGGAGTTGCACCCGCAGACGCTGCGCTACTACGAGCGCGTGGGACTGATACGCCCTCAGCGCTCCAAGGGCAACCGTCGCCTCTACTCGCCCAGAGATATCGAGCGCCTGCGGGCCATCAACCGCCTCGTTGATGACCTGGGCGTCAACCTGGCAGGGGTCGAGGTGATATTCAACATGAGGAGAAGAATGGAGGAGATGCAGGAGGAAATGGACCGCCTGCAGGCTGAGGCCGAGGAGGAGATAGCGCGCCTGCGTGGCCTTCTTGAGGAAGTCTCTTAGTGAGGAATTCACACCCGAGGAGATTCGTAGATAATGGATTTGAACAGATTCACTGAAAAGGCCCAGGGGGCGGTCGTCGCCGCCCAGGAGTTGGCCAGAAGTCATAATCATAGTCAGATAGAACCTGAACACCTGCTGTCGGCTCTATTGAGCCAGGAGGGGGGCATTGCGCCCCAGATCTTGCGCAAGCTCGAAGTTGACCCCAGCTTGGTGAGGCAGAGGCTGGAGGATGAGCTGGGCAGGATGCCGCAGGTCCACGGGGCGGCAGCCCAGGTGTACCTCTCACCTCGTCTGCAGCAGGTCTTCACTGTCGCGGCGGAGGAGGCAGGGCGTCTGCGGGACGAGTACATCTCGACCGAGCACCTGCTCATCGCCATCACAGACGATCGTGCCAAGGGTCCTGCCTATGAGATCTTGAGGGACTCGGGCGTCACCGGTGAGAGCATTTACCAGGTGCTAACCAACATTCGAGGCACGCAACGCGTGACGGACGCCAATCCTGAGGGAAAGTATCAGGCACTAGAGAAATACAGCCGTGACCTGACCCAGCTGGCTCGGCAGGGGAAGCTGGACCCGGTGATAGGCCGCGATGAAGAGATTCGCCGTGTGATCCAGGTTCTCTCTCGCCGCACCAAGAACAACCCGGTGCTGATCGGCGATCCCGGTGTGGGCAAGACCGCTATCGCGGAGGGCCTGGCGCAGCGCGTCGTGCGTGGCGATGTACCCGAAGGCCTCAAGGACAAGCGCGTGGTGGCTCTGGACCTGGGAGCGCTGATCGCTGGGGCGAAGTTCCGCGGCGAGTTCGAGGAACGACTGAAGGCCGTCCTCAACGAGATAACCGAGTCCGAGGGGCAAATCATACTCTTCATAGACGAGCTCCATACCGTGGTGGGCGCAGGCGCGGCCCAGGGGGCTATGGATGCCAGCAACATGCTCAAGCCCATGCTGGCACGAGGAGAGCTGCATGCCATCGGTGCTACCACGATTGACGAGTACCGCCAGTACATAGAGAAGGACGCAGCCCTGGAGCGACGCTTTCAGCCCATCCTCATCGATGAGCCAACGGTGGAGGAGACGATCTCCATCCTGAGGGGTCTGAAGGAAAGGTACGAGGTACACCACGGGGTGCGCATTCAGGATTCGGCGGTCATTGCCTCTGCCACCCTGTCAGATAGATACATCAGTGATCGCTTCCTGCCGGACAAGGCCATCGACCTCATTGATGAGGCCGCCTCGCGCCTACGGATGGAGATAGACAGTAAGCCGGCAGAGCTGGACGAGATAGATCGCAAGATCATGCAGCTGGAGATCGAGCGCGAGGCGTTGAAGAAGGAGAAGGACGAGGCCTCCAAGGAGAGGTTGGAACGCCTGGAGAAGGAACTGGCGGAACTCCAGGAGGAAAGCAACCGCATGAAGGCTCACTGGCAGCTGGAGCGCGATGCCATCCAGAAGATTCGCCAGCAGAAGGAGAAGATAGAGCAGACCAAGCTGGAGATAGAGCGAGCGGAACGTGATGCTGACCTGGAGCAGGCAGCGCGACTGCGATATGGCCAGCTGGCCCAACTAGAAGCGCAGTTGAAGGAGAGCGAGGCCCGCTTGCGAGAGCTGCAGGCCGATCAACTGATGTTGAAAGAGGAGGTGGACGCGGAGGACATCGCTGAGGTGGTGTCCAAGTGGACGGGCATCCCCATCTCCAAGCTGATGGAAGGCGAGGTGGAGAAGCTACTGAAGATGGAAGAACGTCTCCACATGCGTGTGGTGGGTCAGGACGAGGCCATTGAGGCTGTCTCCAATGCCGTACGACGGGCGCGGGCTGGCTTGCAGGATCCCAACCGGCCCATTGGCAGCTTCATCTTTCTGGGACCTACCGGTGTGGGCAAGACGGAGCTGGGCAGGGCCCTGGCCGAGTTCCTCTTCGATGATGAGGAGAACATGGTCCGCCTTGACATGTCCGAATACCAGGAACGCCACACGGTTGCCCGTCTCATCGGCGCGCCTCCGGGCTATGTTGGGTATGAGGAAGGGGGTCAGCTGACCGAGGCCGTGCGCAGGAAGCCGTATTCGGTCATCCTCTTCGACGAAATGGAGAAGGCACATCCAGAGGTGTTCAACGTGCTGCTTCAAATACTGGACGATGGCCGATTGACCGATGGTCACGGCCGGGTGGTCAACTTCAAGAACACGGTGGTGATCATGACCTCCAACATCGGCAGCCAGTGGATACGAGATCTGGCTGGTCGGGATGAGGTGGAGATGCGCCGCCGCGTGCTGGAGGCCCTGAATCAGCATTTCCGACCCGAGTTTCTCAACCGGGTGGACGAGATCATCATCTTCCACTCACTCTCATTGGACGATTTGGTGCAGATAGTCGATATCCAGCTGAGGCATCTGGAGAAGCGCCTGGCCGAGCACAAGATAACGGTGCACGTTACAGATGAGGCCCAGCGGTATCTGGCCGAGAAGGGATACGATCCCGTCTATGGCGCTCGGCCGCTGAAGAGAGTGATCCAACGGGAGCTGCAGGACCCTCTCGCCAAGGAGATGCTGGAGGGCAAGTTCATGGACGGCGACACCATCAAGGTTGATGTCCAGGACGGTCAGCTGCGCTTTGAGAGGGAGGCCGTGCTGGAGCCTGTAGCATAGCAGCGGCGCCGTGAGATGATAACGCTGGACAAGCAAGAGAGGTACAGAGATCTGTACCGGAGTCTGCGGCCCGGGTATAAGGACAGTGTGGCCGTGTACGCGCGGTTGGTGGGCCGACATATCACCCCTCAGAGCAGAGTGCTGGACGCAGGTTGCGGCAGAGGAGGAGTAATCGAGCTATACTGGGAGAAGGTGAGGCAGGCGGTGGGATTGGATGCCGATTTGCCGTCTCTAAGGGAGCATCGCTGCCTGGAACAACTCGTTGTGGGTGAGCTTGAACGGCTGCCCTTTCCATCGACCTGCTTCGACCTCATCCTGTGCAGCTGGATAATGGAACACCTCGCGAGACCTGATGCTGTGTTCGAGGAACTGGCGCGCGTGCTGCAATGGGGTGGTCATTTGGTACTGCTGGCGCCCAACGCCTGGAACTACGTAACCATCGCGCAACGTTTTATTCCTGGCCGGTTTCAGCGGCGGCTTACGCGCAGCGTGTATGGGCGAGAGGACAAGGATACATTCCCTCTCGTGTACCGTGCCAATACACGACGCGCGCTCGACTCTAGGTTCAAGGAGGTGGGCCTGGTGAATGAGGAGTTCTACTTGGTGGGAGATCCTTCGTACGTGGCAGGGAACGATCTACTCTTCAGACTGGGTGTATGGTGGGAGAGAATCACTGACTGGGGCCCCCTGCGCAATACGAAGGTGCACCTGGTGGCCTCATACGTCAAGGTGTAGCGCCCATTCACGCCGAGGGGCCGAGAGTGAGCGTGTCCGCAGGGACTCGACGCCGCCAGATCCGCACTGAGGACGCCGCTTTTCTGGTATAATATATATTGGATGCTACTACAGTCATAAGGTGCTCCCCCGCGCGCGAAACACAGCGGGGGAGAGGGAGAGACCTATCATGATGCGGTTTGATCGTTTTACCGAGCGGGCCCAGGATGCGATTGCCCGCTCTCAAGAGATACTACAACGTTATGGACACAGTCAGATGGACACGGAGCATCTGCTCCTGGCCATGGTGGAGCAGCCCCAAGGGGTGGTCCCCGAGATACTCTTGAAGCTGGATGTGGACGTAGATGTGCTCACCAGCCGCCTCGACGAGTTGCTGCAGTCCACTCGTTCCACCTATCAGTCTGGCGGGAGTGGTCCGACCCCGACCCAGCTGTTCGTCACACCTCGGCTGAACCGGCTCATCTATGTGGCCGGTGAGGAAGCGAGAAGGCTCGGCGATGAGTATGTGTCCACGGAACACATCTTTCTGGCCGTGCTAGGCGTGGGAGGGGGAGCAGCGTCCATCTTGGGGGACATGGGTGTGGATAGGGACAAGGCGCAGGCCGCGATCGAAGAGATACGCGGTGGGCAGAAGGTGACCGACCCCCGCGCCGAAACCCGATATCGCGTGCTGGAGAAATATGGACGCGATCTCACCCAGTTGGCCGAGGAGGGCCAGCTGGACCCGGTCATCGGCCGCGAAGAGGAGATCATGCGCGTGATGCGCATCCTCGTGAGGCGCACCAAGAACAACCCCGTACTCATCGGCGACGCGGGTGTGGGCAAGACGGCCATTGTGGAGGGACTGGCGCAGAAGATTGTGTCGGACGACGTTCCCGAGAATCTCATCGGGAAGCGGATCATCGAGCTAGACCTCGGCAGCATGGTGGCCGGTTCCCGCTTCCGGGGCGAGTTCGAGGAACGGGTCAAGGCGTGCATGGATGAGATCGAGCGTTCCAAGGGCGAGATCATCCTCTTCATTGACGAGTTGCAGAACGTGGTGGGTGCCGGCGCTGCCCAGGGGGCGATTGACGCCTCCAACATGATGAAACCTGCCCTGGCCAGGGGCGAGTTGCAGGTCGTCGGCACAGCGACCTTGGATGAGTATCGCAACCACATCGAGCGGGACACGGCACTGGAGCGCCGGTTTGCTCCGGTGTACGTGAAGGAACCCACGGTCGAAGAGACCATAGCGATGTTGCGTACTCTCCGGGAACGGTACGAGGATCATCACGGCGTGGAGATAACCGACGAGGCCCTGGAGGCGGCGGCTAGGCTGTCCCATCGCTACGTGAAGGAGCGGCATCTACCTGACAAAGCCGTTGATCTGGTGGACGAAGCTGCTGCCAAACTGCGTATAGACATGTATGGTGTGCCTCCGGACTTAAAGGGGAAGAAGATCGGGTTGAGACAGCTCCAGGCCGAGGAGGAAGAGGCAGGTCAGACGCGAGAATGGGAACTTGCGGCAAGCCTCAGAAGCCAGCGCCTGGTGCTGGAGAAGGACTACGAAGAGGAGGTATCCGCCTGGCGGTGCGAGCAGGGGCTGGACGAGGTGGTAGACGAGGAGGACGTGGCTCAAGTTGTGGCCAGTTGGACAGGCATCCCGGTGAGCCGCATGCTGGAGACCGAGGCCAAGAAGCTGTTGGAGATGGAGGAACGTATCCATCAGCGCATCGTGGGCCAGGACGAGGCGGTGGCGGCGGTATCCGATGCTATCCGCCGGGCTCGGTCCGGGCTGAAGGACCCTCACAGGCCCATAGGCTCCTTCATCTTCCTGGGCTCTACTGGAGTGGGGAAGACGGAGCTAAGCAAAGCGTTGGCGGAGTTCCTGTTCGATGACGAGGACGCTATGGTCCGAGTTGACATGAGCGAGTATCAGGAGCGACACACTGTATCGCGACTGGTCGGTGCGCCTCCGGGCTACATTGGCTATGGCGAGGGTGGACAACTCACTGAATCTGTGCGCCGTCGCCCCTATCAGGTGGTCCTCTTTGATGAGATAGAGAAGGCCCATCAGGATGTGTGGAACGCCCTGCTCCAGATCCTCGAGGAAGGCCGGATGACCGATGGCCAAGGCCGGACCGTGGACTTTCAGAATACGGTGGTCATCATGACCTCCAACGTGGGCACCAGCTTCACCCAGCGAGATGGCCCTCTAGGTTTCCGCGCTGGTGACCGCCGCGACGACCAAGCGGTTGACGATGAGAGAGTCAGGGAGGAGCTGAAGAAGACCTTCCGGCCCGAGTTCCTGAACCGGGTGGACGAGATCATCGTCTTCCACGACCTGGCGCTGGATCACATCAGACAGATTGTCGATATCCAAATGAGGGACATCCAGGAGCGCCTGGCTGAACACGGGATCACCATCGAGTTGGCGGAGGAAGCCAGGGATTGGCTGGCCGACGAAGGCTTCGATGCCAAGTTCGGGGCCCGTCCGCTGCGGCGCACCCTCCAGCGCGAGGTAGAGACGCCTCTGTCCAAGAAGATCCTAGAGGGTGAGCTTGAGGCGGGCGACACCGTGCTGGTGGATGCCGACCCGGAGAAGGGCATCGAATTCGAGAGCAGGGGCAAGAAGCGTAAGGCCAAAAGGTGAGCTTTAGGCCGCCGGCCGA
>CAZNMJ010000096.1:3976-11937 GCA_964573815.1 uncultured Anaerolineales bacterium | reverse complement strand
GCATACCTGGGCTTGACCGCAGACCACGATCTGACTGTTTCCGTGCAAGGCACCATTCCCTTGGCTCGAGGCCTAGGTAGCGGCGCTGCGGTGTCCACGGCGATGACCAGGGCGATAGCCGAGCATTTCTCCAGGAAACTCACTGCTGGAGAGATCTCACAGCTGGTGTATGAAGCGGAGAAGCTACATCACGGCACGCCCAGCGGCATAGACAACACGGTGATCGCCTACGAGCGACCGGTGCATTTCGTGCGTGGCGAGAGGCCCGAGACCGTGCGAGTAGGAAGGAGCCTGCTACTGATCATTGCAGATACGGGAGTGGAGAGCCCCACGAGGGAAGTGGTCGGAGCAGTGCGGCGAGCATGGGAGGGGGCCAGGGAGAGATATGACGCTCTGTTCGACGCCGTGGGCGACATAGTCGTGGAAGTGCGTCGGGCCATTGAGAGGGGAGAGTTAAGGCAGGTGGGACGGCTCTGGACGAGAACCATCGCCTGCTTCAGGATATGGGTGTTTCCTCGTCTCGACTGGATGCTCTTGTGCATGCGGCCAAGCGTCACGGCGCTCTGGGAGCAAAGCTGTCCGGTGCCGGCCGAGGAGGGAACATGATCGCATTGGTGACTGCCGAAACCCGCGAGCCCGTGAAGCATGCCTTACGGGCTGAGGGAGCTCAAGGTGTGATCGACACCACGGTTGAGGCAAGCAAGGATGTCGCGACATCTCTGGAATCGTTCACACCGTCATGAAGACCAAGATGACGTGATTGCTCGAGCGGGCGGGGATGTTAGGAGGGGATATGCGTATCGCGAAGATCAACGTGTTCGAGGAGGCTAAGGCTCTTACCCAGCCTTTCTTGGTCGTTGATCTTGCCGACATCGATGATTTCGTGGCGCGCCTGTTCACCAGTGAGGGTATGGTAGCGTGGCACAAACACATAGATCAGGAGCAACTCTTCTTGGTTGTCGATGGAGAATTGACCCTCGAGAGCGAGTGGGGTAATACGATGTTGCGAAGCGGAGAGATGGCCGTGATACCCAAGGCGGTAACTCACCGTTGCGGTTCCGTGTCTCGAACAATTGCCTTGGTATTCGAACGGAAGTTCTTCGCCAACAGGCAGAACGGCCAGCGAAGGTTGTTCGCGCTTGAGGGCGGGGGTCAAGTCCAGCCCGTCAACATCGGGGCGGAGGCGGTGCAATTGACAGAGCCGTCGGTGCCTCGCGAACTGATGAACGTGGACGAGTTGTCCTTGGCCGTCCTGCGATACGAGGGTGAGGGCGAAGAACGTGTGTGCAGCGGGGGGAGTGAACTCCTGTTGGTGCAGGATCACAGCCTGACTTTGGAGACTGAGCTAGGTACTGTGAGTCTGGATAGGGGCGAGATGACTGTAGTGCCCAAGGGAGCCAAGTATCGTACTCGGGCTTCTGGCAGGGTGGTGGCCTTGCGGGCCACGAAGGTGCCCTCCGTGGGCGCTGGCCCCTGACTGTAAGGCGGCAGGGAATTGAGGGAGCTGGTATTCCTCAAGTTAGGGGGCTCCTTGATCACTGACAAGGAGTCTCCTCAGACGGCCAGAGAAGGAGTCATTCGCCGCGCCGCTGGGGAGATAAGGGAGGCTCTGGACCTCGTACCGGATCTGAGGCTGCTCTTGGGGCATGGCAGCGGATCCTTCGGACACGACCCTGCCAGGAAGTATGGTGTTCAGGAGGGGTTGCTCGACACCGATGATTGGTGGGGGTATGCGGAAACGGCGGTCGTGGCCGCTCGGCTGAACCAACTTGTCGCCGACCTACTCCTTGCCCAGGCAATACCGGTCTTCTCGTCACAGCCTTCTGCTTCTGCTCTCTGCCACAACGGACAGTTGGTGCATCTGGAGGTCGCCCCGCTCAGGGAAGCCCTGAGGAGGCGGCTAGTCCCAGTGGTGTACGGAGACGTATCCTTCGACAGAGTGCGTGGCACTGCCATCATCTCCACGGAACAGATCTTCGCCTATCTCAGCCCACATCTCAATCCGCGAAGGGTAATCCTGGCTGGTGAAGTGGAAGGGGTGTTCACGCGAGACCCTCTGAAGGACTCGGAAGCCCGCCTTCTGAGGGACATCGCTGCGTCCGACTTTGGCGAAGTGGAGAGGATGCTAGCTGGCTCCCACGGCATTGATGTCACAGGTGGCATGCTGGCCAAGGTGCGGACGATGTGCCAGCTGGTCGAGGCTCAGTCGGGCGTGACTGTGCGGTTCATCTCAGGCGAACAGAAAGGATTGATCAAGAGAGCTCTGATCGACGATGCGGTTCAGGAAGGAACGCTGCTGCATGGCTGAGCGGTGCCTGCAGATGGTGGCACGCGAGGTTGGAGGCGGGTTCCTTTGCGAGGGGTAGCGCGACGGCCGACCGGTCATAGGCCGAGGAGGGCGAGCTCTATCGATGGTGGTCATAGATGGCTCTCATGGTGAGGGAGGTGGGGCGGTAGTACGCGGTGCCCTGTCTCTCTCGGCCGTACTAGGTGAACCGATACGCATCGAGAACATCCGTGTCAAACGTCCCAACCCCGGTTTGCAGGCTCAGCATCTGACTGGCGTGCGGGCAATAGCCAAGATATGTCGCGCCAGACTACGAGGTGCAGAGCTGGGGTCGCGGGCCTTGACCTTCACACCTCGCTCCTCGCCTCAGAGCGGTGACTATTCTTGGGACGTGGCCGAGGCCCGGAAGGGCGGCAGTGCGGGTGCGACAAGCCTGGTTTTTCAGGCTCTGCTCCTGCCTCTGGTTATGGCGGACGGCAATTCCCGACTCTTCCTCCGAGGAGGCACGCACGTTGCCTGGAGCCCGCCGTTTCACTACCTGCAAATGGTATACCTGCCTACCTTGGCCCGGGTCGGGATAGAGGCGGATGTGGCGATTGAGGAGTGGGGATGGTACCCCATCGGGGGAGGCGTTGTAGCAGCTCAAATCACCGGCTTGGCTCGTGCGGCGTCCCAGATACGGGGGCTGGAGTTGAACGAGCGTGGAGAGCTGAGAGGGCTCTCTGGCATGTCAGCTGTCTCCAACCTGCCGGAGCATATCGCCGGCAGACAGAAACGCCAAGCGGAGAGCGTGCTCAGGCGTGAAGGTTTCGATCCTCGAATCGAAATCGTTGATGCCCCGTCGAAGGGTCGGGGAACGGCCCTCTTCCTGCTCGCCGAGTTCGAGAACGTCAGGGCAGGTTTCACCTCCTTGGGCAGGAAGGGCAAGCCAGCGGAGAAGGTGGCTGAGGAAGCCTGTGCTGAGTTCTTGGAATACTACAGTACCGGAGCGGCCCTCGATCAGCACTTGGCGGATCAGCTCATCCTCCCCATGGCATTGGCACAGGGTGACTCGACCTTCACCACCTGCCGTATCACCCAGCACCTTTTGACCAATGCCTGGGTTGTGGAGCAGTTCCTAGATAGTAGGTTTGTTGTTGAAGGGGAGGAAGGAGCGCCGGGAAGCGTGACCATCAGGAGTGGGAGCGGTGTTTGAGATTATCTTCCTGGGCACCTCGGCTTCAGCTCCTTCTGTCGGGCGAAATCTCACTGCCACGATGGTGGTCCACAAGCACTACCGTTTTCTCATCGACTGTGGCGAGGGCACCCAGCGGCAGTTGTTGAAGAGTGGTCTGGGCTTCAGGAGGTTGAGGCGCATTCTTCTCACCCATGGGCACTTGGATCACATCCTGGGACTGGGAGGGCTGATTTCCACTTTCAGCCGCTGGGAGACTGTGGAGGCCTTGGAGATCTATGGCGGGCGATGGGCCTTGGACAGGGTTGAAGATCTGATCTACGGGGTCGTCTTGCGAGGGGCCAAGCCTCCCCTGGAACTGGAGTTCATCGAGCTATCGCCAGGGGTGGTGCTCGAGGATCGGGATTTCGTGCTCTCCGCCTTCCCGGTCACTCATCGTGGACCAGGCTGCTTCGGCTTCACTTTCGAGGAGAGGGGCAAGCGCCCTTTCTTGGTGGACGAGGCGGAGAAGTTCGGGGTGCCCGCGGGTCAGGAGCGAAGGCGATTGGTCGAAGGGGAGGCCATCACGCTGGCTGACGGCACGGTTGTTCACCCGGATCAGGTGCTGGGAGAACAGCGGCCCGGGGCCAAGCTGGTTTATGTTGGCGATGCGGCCCAGGTCGATGATCTGGTTGCCGTGGCATCAGCGGCCGATGCTTTGGTGATCGAGGCCACATACCTGGCCGCGGAGGCCGAACTCGCGCAGCAGTTTGGCCATATAACGGTGGCGCAGGCAGCTACCCTTGCACGAGAGTCGGGGGTGCGGACGCTCTATCTCAACCACATCTCGCGGCGCTATTCGGCAACGGAAGTGCTGGAAGAGGCTGACGTCATATTCCCCGACACCATTGTGGTCAGGGATTTCGATCAGTTTGAGATAAGACGAAGGGACTAGCTCTGCGGTAACCTAGCGAGTGGCTCCTACGACCTGACTATGACCTGATTTTGACCCGATTTTGACCTGAATTCGACCCGGCTGTGGTATGATATTGGTTGGCCGGATTTGTGTGATTGATGATTTGGTGCATCCGTGCTAGAATGCACGACTAGATTCAGAGGGGAGGTGCGAAGGGATGGAGATCGGCGGATACAACTTCCCGGACGAGCTGTACTACGATAGGAGTCACGGCTGGGCCTCCGTGGAAGGGGATGTAGTCACGCAGGGGGTCACCGAGTTCGCCCAGAAGATATCGAAGGAGATTGTATACGTGGAGGTCCCACGGACGGGGCGCGCAGTGGAGCAAGGGAAGACCTTCATGTCGATGGAATCGGGAAAGTGGGTCGGCCGCATCGCTGCCATGGCTAGCGGCACTATCGCCGAGACCAATGAGGAGCTCGAGTGGGACGTGGCACCCATCAACGAGGATCCGTTCGATGAAGGTTGGCTGGCCAAGATCGAGGCCTCCGATCTGGGTGAGCTGGACAACCTCTTCAAGGCCTCCGACTCCGAGTTTCAGTCCTTCATAGAGTCGGAGATAGAGAAGTACAAGGACATCCTGGGAGAAGGATAGGCTCTCGTCCAGAGCCCTCCAGCCTTGGGTGTGACCCTCAAACGCATACCTCTCGACGGGTGAATGCTCCTCGTCCTGTGACTTGCCGTGTCGCGAAGGGAGGTCGGCTGGCGCGTCGGCACGTACCAGCAAGCGTGGATCGTTGGTCTTTTCAAGTGGCTCAGGTCCCATAACTAGCGGGTTCGTCCTGTCTGCATACAGTGTGCGAGGATAAGGGGTCTTCGCTAGGGCGAGAACGACTTAAGACCACAAGATGTGATGAGTACTAGAGAGGTGGGGCTAGACCAATGGACGTGATGCTCGTGTTCTGGATCTTTCATATTCCGGCCATGATAGTCTTTCTAGTAGGAACGGCGTTCACCCTGTCCATCTGGCTCCAGGGTACGGTGAACGGGAGAAACGAGATCAGCGCTGGCACGAAACTGCGCCTTCTGATCAGAGACACTCTAGCTACCGTCTTTAGCGCCAGGCTGGGGGCTTTGTTGAAAGCATTCGTGTGGGACGGAGCTATCCACCCCACCCTGTTGAGGGAGCACAAGCTGCGCTGGACTGGGCACTTCTTTGTGTTTGGTGGTATCTTGCTGCTCACCATCCTCAGCTTCTTCTCCTTCATCAGCGTTGACATCCTGATACCCGTGTTCAGGATGGACAATCTATTCACGGCCATCTTCGCCAACAAGGACCATGCCCTCACCGCGTTCCTGAACGAGTTCGGCGGGCTGGTGGTCATGGTGGGCCTGAGCATCGTCATAGTACGCCGGTATGTAATCAGGGAACTGGACATGCGTACGAGGATGGTGGACACGGAGATCATCCTCTTCCTGGTCGTGATCATGGTATCGGGCTACCTTGCCGAGGTAGCCCGCTTGAGCTTCGAGTTTGAGGAACTTCCGTCCAGCGCTGTCTATGCGTTTGTTGGGTATCCCATTGCCTCGCTGGTGAGAACCGCGGCTCTCCCCTGGGCGGAACTCCACGACTGGCTGTTTCTCTTCCACGCTCTGTTCTCGTCAGCAGTGATAGCCTATATCCCTTTCAGTAAGTTCTTCCACGCTGTGGCCGGGGCTATCATCGCCAGCGTCAACTCATTGCCGGGAGAGGAAGCGCGTGCTGTGTCGGCAGAGGTGAGCTATGAACAAGTTTGACCTTTCCCACTACTCAGTCAAGCAGTTGGTGGAGCTTGATGCCTGCACTCGGTGCGGGGAGTGTGTCAAGTGGTGTCCTACCTATGCTGAGAAGAGCGAAGAGCCCCTGCAACCAGCGGACAAGATACGGCGCATGAGGTCCTTCACACGTGCTCAGTATGGCCTGCGTGCCAGGTTGTTTGGCCCCAGCCTCCCGACTGATGAGGCCCTAGATGAGTACTCCGGCGGGGTCTACGATTGCACATTGTGCGGGCGTTGTCACGTCGTGTGCCCCGTCAAGATAGATACGCGTCCGTTGTGGCTTGCCATGCGCGAGCACCTCGTGGAACTGGGCTTCTACCCTGAGATTTTCGATACCCTGCGGGATACGGTCATCACCAAATACAATATCTCGGGCGACAACAATGAGGATCGCCTCATCTGGAGTGAGAATCTGGAGCGAATTCCTGAGGGAGTCAAGGGCAAGGAGGAGGCGCAGATAGTGTATTTCATGGGCTGCACTCCTGCCTTCTATCCCCAGACCTACGGCATCCCTCAGGCCTCCGTGGAGGTGATGGACAGAGCTGGCCTGGATTTCACCACGCTGGGCGGTGACGAATGGTGTTGCGGGTATCCTCTCATCATCGCTGGTATGGGCGACGCCGTGAAGGAGCTCGTGGAGCACAACGTGGCGATGGCGCGGAAGACAGGTGCCACCAAGCTGGTGGCAGGATGCCCCTCTTGCTATCATACGTGGCTGTACGAATATCCTAGGATCCTCGGCGAACCTCTCGGCTTTGAAGTCCAGCACATGAGCCAACTCCTGGAACAACTGATAACTGAGGAACGCATCAGGTTGGGTGAGTTCGAGCGACCAGTGACGTACCACGATCCGTGCGATCTGGGACGGAACACCGGGATCTACGATGCGCCACGCAATGTGATACGCAGCATCCCCGGCATCTCCTTCGCGGAGATGGAAGACAACGGCCGCTATGCCCTCTGCTGCGGTGGCGGAGGAGACCTGGCCATGGCCGACGAAGAATTGGTGAACGCGGTCTCCAGGCGGCGCTTGCAGCAGGCACAGGCTACAGATGCTGAGGTCCTTCTTTCCGCCTGCCAGCAGTGTAAGCGGACGTTCATGAGCGCAGCGCGGCAAGAGAGGATCAGAATGCGGGTGTTGGACATCGTGGAACTGGTGGCCATGGTCATGCAAGATTGATCCCCCTCTGATCGAGAGCAAGTCTCGTGCAATGGGCGATTACGACGTAGGGCGTGAAGGAGACACGCAGGTTCGTCACGAGGAGAGCCTGCGGTCTTCTTCTCTATTGAAACATCTGTGGGCTTATGTCGAGGTCACGAAGCCTGCTTCCGTCCTTCTCCTGGTCTTTACGGCGCTGGCCACGATGGTCGTCGCCGCCGGAGGATGGAACATCGCTCCTCGGCTTTTGCTGACTGCCGTCGTCGCTGTCACCTTGGGGTGCGCGGGTGCGAATACCATCACCTGTTACATCGACCGGGATATGGACGCGGTGATGGAAAGGACAAAGCGCCGTCCCATACCTAGCGGCAGGATCTATCCCGCGCGCAGGGCGCTCTACTGGGGTCTTCTCCTCGCTGTTTTTTCTCTGGCGCTCGCCTGGACGATCAACCCCCTGACCTTTCTGTGGGGCCTTCTCGGTTTTGTGGATAATGTAGCGGTGTACAGCCTGCTGCTCAAGCGGAGAAGCGCTCTGAACATCGTCCTGGGGGGATTCAGCGGTGGGATCCCTGCGCTCATTGGGTGGGCAGCGGTCACCAGCAGCGTGAGTCTGACCGCGCTCCTCATC
>CAZNMJ010000096.1:0-3876 GCA_964573815.1 uncultured Anaerolineales bacterium | reverse complement strand
GCTCATTGGGTGGGCAGCGGTCACCAGCAGCGTGAGTCTGACCGCGCTCCTCATCGCAGCCGTAGTTGTGCTGTGGATTCCGAATCACATCTGGAACCTGGCCATAGTCCACGCCAATGACTACAAGAAGGTCAGGGTCCCAATGCTGCCGGCCGTCGTCTCCTTGGAGAAGACCACTCGTTGCACCATGGCTACTGTCGTGCTGATGTACCTTTTTTCCTTGGTCATCTACTTTGCTGGCGGATTTGGTCTTCTCTATCTGGCCGTAGCCGCTGTCATTGGCTTGTTTGTGACTGTGAGCAACGTGGTCCTGGCGTTGAATCCATCGCGGGAGAAAGCCTGGATTATGTTCAAGTTATCTAGTCCTTATCTCTTCGTCCTTTTTCTGGCCATGGTGCTGGATGCGCTTCTTCGGTGACCCCTTCTGTTGAGACTCGCCGCTCATTGTGGTATAATTAGACAGACTTAGTCGTGATTTGCGGTGATGCCAGTGCATCTCTATGATCTAGGAAGCGTTCCGTGGACCGACTCGCAGCTTATCTACCACGCCTTGCCCCGTTTGCAGCGGGAGGCTCTGGTGCTACTGTCTCCTGCCTCTCCCTACGTCTGCATCGGATATCACCAGGACGTGGAGAAGGAAGTGGATGTCGAGTTCTGCCGGGAAAACCACATTCCTATCTTTCGCCGGGAGGTGGGAGGAGGCGGGGTCTATCTGGACGACAATCAGCTGTTCTATCAGTTGATCGTACACAAGGACAATCCCGTGGCCCCGTTCGACAAAACTGCTTTCTATCGCAAGTTCCTGGAGCCGCCTATCGAAACCTATCGGGAGATAGGCATCGCTGCGGGATACAAACCGGTTAACGACATCATTACCGAGAAGCGCAAGATATCCGGGAACGGCGCGGCAGAGATTGGTGACTACCTGATCCTCGTGGGCAACTTGATACTCGACTTCAACTACGAGATGATGACCAGGGTGCTGAGCGTTCCCGACGAGAAGTTTCGAGACAAGGTCTACAAGAGCATGCGGGAGAACCTCACCACCATCAAGCGGGAGTTGGGTGAAGTGCCACCGCGGGAAACACTGGCGGCCAGCCTGGCCCGCAACTTCGAGAAGCTCCTGGGACCTTTGCCCCGAGCAGGCGTGGACGAGGAGCTGCGGAGTGAGGTGTCGAGGTTGGAGTCGGAGTTCTTGAGCGACGAGTGGCTGTATGAGATAGGGAGGCGGACGGAAGGACGGACGGTAAAGATCGCGGCTGGCGTGGATGTAAGACATCTCGTTCACAAGGCGCCAGGGGGCCTCATCCGTGGCGATGTGGAGATCACCGACGGAGTTATCACCTCCCTGTCACTCTCGGGTGACTTCTTCTTCTACCCCGCCGACAAGGTGACCGAACTCTCGGAGGCGCTCATCGGCAAGAAAGGAGCTGAAGTCGAGGAGACGATCATCCAGTTCTACGAGGAGCACGGCATAGAATCTCCGGGGCTTGAGCCGGCCGATTTCGCGAGAGTTGTGGTTGGTTGACGATTGAAGAGAAAGGCGTTCTTCCCGGGGTGTCTGGTGCTCCAGCGCATGCCTCAGTACGAGAAGGCCGCCAGGAGGGTGCTAAGGGAGTTGGACATCTCGCTGGAGAATATGCCTTGTGCTGCCTGCTGCGGCGCTCCTCTGGAATCCTTCACAGATCGATGGCTCTACCTCGCAGCCTACAACCTGAGCCTCGCTCAGCGGATGGAGCTGGACGTATTGACCCTCTGTGGGAACTGCACCAATACGCTACTGCGCGCTGATGCAGCCCTGTTGGATCCCGTTCTCCGTTTTCGGGTGAACGAAAGGCTGCACGAGCTTGGATTGCGCATCGAGGGTCAGACGACAGTACAACACATAGTTCAGGTACTCTGTCATCATCTGGAGGTCTTGAGAGGAAAAGTCACGAACAGACTGTCCCTGAAGGTTGCGGTGACTCACCCTTGCCAGGCTTTCCGACCTCACGAGGTCTCTGGCTTCGATGACTCTCTACAGCCGCAGGCCATGCGCCGCATCGTGGAGCTGACCGGCGCGGAGGTCGTACCCTACGAGGCGGAGTATGACTGCTGTGGCTCGACTCTCTACTTGGCTGATGAGAAGTTGGGTCTGGAGGCCGGCCGGCGGAAGCTGGACTCGGCGGCCGTGGCAGACGTGCTGGTGGGAGCTTGCGGCAACTGTCAACTATTGCTGGAGCGGTTTCGCGGTCTGATGAAGGCAGATGGTCGGGAATCGAGGATTCCGGTGCTGACACTGCCTCAACTCGTGGGCCTGGCCATGGACATCGATCCAAAGGAACTGGGCATCGGATCGGCGATGGTAGATAAGGTTCTAGGGAGTTCGGTGTGAGAGCTGGAGGCGTGGACACTCTGTTAGAGGATTGCACGCAGTGCGGATTGTGCCGCGAGGCGTGCATCGTCGAGAGGCTGGGCGCCCATTCGATCACATCCTTTCTGTGTGGAGATGATGACTACTCCAGCTGGCTGTGTTCTTCCTGCTGGCGGTGTCAGGAGGTGTGTCCACAGGACGTAGACATCCACGCCATCATGATGGAGAAGAGGAGGGAGGAAGAGCCTCCAGCAGGACACTGGGCCAATATGGCGAATGTTCTGCAATCTGGATATGCTCTGATGATCGACAAGAAGGTGAACGAGATGAGGCGCGTCCACGGCCTGGAGCCTGTGGAGCTAGTTCCTGGCGAATGGGTCGAGGCACTGCTCAACGAATCTGGGGAGCGGGAGAAAGGAGCGTAGGCGGTCATGTCTACCCATGTTTCGGATATTGCTGTGGAAGGGGCAGATTTGGCGGTTGAGCAGGAAATCCTCATACAGCGGGAGGAGTTGCTCAAGTGCATCCAGTGTGGCACCTGCTCGGCCTCCTGTCCCACCGCTTATGCCATGGACTACACCCCACGCCAGATCATCGCTGCTCTACGAGCTGGTCAGCTTGAGAAGGTGTTGCAGAGCAATACCCCATGGCTGTGTGCGTCATGCTACTACTGCACCGTGCGCTGCCCCGCAGGAATCCAGTTTACCGATTTCATGTACCATCTAAAGCGGATGGCCGTGGAGCGAAACCTCCATCCCTCCGGGAAACCGGCCCTCTACCAGGCGTTCGTCAGCACGGTGGACCGATATGGACGCAGTGCGGAGACGGAACTGATGATTCGCTATTTCTTGAGCACTCTCAATCCGTTGGGGCTCGTCAAGCTGGCCCCGTTTGGTCTGAAGATGTTGTTGCGCGGTCGCTTCCCCTTGCTACCTCACAGGATTGAGGGGCGCGGGGATGTGGCTAAGATGCTCAATCACATCGAGGGGAGAGAGGGAGCATGACGAGCTACACCTACTATCCAGGTTGTTCCCAAGAGGTGAGTACCCGAGCCTATGATCTCTCAGCTCGAGCCGTGGCTGAGGCTCTGAGGGTGGAATTCGTGGAGTTGCATGACTGGAATTGCTGTGGAACCAGCCCGTCGTATTCGCTTCGAGATGTGTCCACTTTCGCCCTAAACGCTCGTAACCTGGCCTTGGCCGAGAAGCAGAACCCAGGCGCCGACCTGGTGACCATCTGCAATGGGTGCTTCGGCATCATGGACAAGACGAATCATCGCCTGAGCGAGGACGCCAGCCTGCGGGAGAAGGTGGGGGAGGCTTTGGCCGAGATTGATCTCGAGTACGGCGGGTCGGTTGCGGTGCGTCACTTCCTCGAGGTGCTGGTCAACGACGTGGGTCAAAAGGTCATGCGCGAGAGTGTGGCTCGCCCTTTGGAAGGACTGAGGGTAGCGCCTTACCTGGGTTGCGCGTTTAGCCGACCTGGTGGGATCGACGATATGGAGTTCCCCACGGCCTTGGATG
>CAZNMJ010000095.1:0-11976 GCA_964573815.1 uncultured Anaerolineales bacterium | reverse complement strand
GTCTGATTCCACCCTGAGGAATCCACACTTCTTCTCATAGAAATGGAAATTCTTCGTGGCCCAGGTCGGGGTCGCCAGCCGCCAACTCTTGGTGTCGGGATAACTGGCTTCGATGAACTGCCAGGTCTGAGTCCCAACTCCTCGATCCTGGTAGGCCGGGTCGACGAAGATGGTGCCCAATATGTTGTGCCCCTGCTCGAGTATCCAGACAATGATACCGCCGATGACCCTGCCCTCTGAGAGAATCTTGTAGCCGATGCTTTCGCGATAGGGGAATAGCCACGTGCGGAAGAAATCCCCGTTGTCATATCCCTCTGGTCCTCCGCTCTCGACTCCCAAGTGCTTCTGCGCATCGTCATCGAAGGCTCGCTTCATGACTGTTGTGAGCTCCCGCACGTCCGCCTCCGTGATTTCCTCAAAGGACAGTGTTAGCTGCTTCCGACTCATCGTGCTTCAGTTCTACCTCCAGTTGTAGCTCCAACCTCAAGAGCATTGAGATGTGGTTGAACAGTCCGCTGACAGCGCGACATTTCTGCATCCGGCTGGGTCAATAGAGTGTAAGCAAACCCTGCCACGTGTCGCAAAGTCAGTACCTGGTATCGTCCAGGTGGCCATCGAACTCTGCTGCCGCGAGCCTCGCCCCTGAGGGCCGGCCGCGCTTGCTCCCTGCTCTTGGCAGGCCTCCCTCACACTGGGACGTCACCTTTCGCCCTGCTCAGGCGTGCCTTCTTCAACGCTGGACTCGGCGAAGGCCGTGGTCCGGGTCCGCCAAGCGCCGCTGCCTTTACAAGGCGTGCGCGAGGAAGGATCCAGATTGCGCCAATTCGACGGCGCTCAGCACCACGTCCTCGGCCGAGTGGAAGTCCCTCGCCCTGTGGTCGGTGCTAGCAGTCCATGAACCACCGCTTGAGAGACGGAAAGCGGCGGAACACCGCCGGCCTTACAAGAATGAAGTAGCACAATAGGCCCGTGAATTCTGCTGCCACAACGCCGAATACTGCTGGAGAACTCTGACCCAGTACCCCGAAGAAAAGCGTTCTTATCGGGACGACTATCAGCAGGAAGATGACCAGCATGTCGAGGACTACTCCCCGGAGGATCCTCATCTGTGCTATGTGTCTCCTAGCGAATGAGCTTGCGACACTAAGCTTGGCGCGGCTCCCACAGATCGAGCAGATTGCCGTACAGGTCTTCGAAGGTAGCCACCACACCGAAGGGTAGTTCCTCCGGAGGCTTCAAGAACCTGACTCCGCGAGACTGGAGAGTCCCGTACGCCTTTCGACAGTTGTCTGTAAGTAGGATACAAAAGAACTCGCCGCCGGTCTGCTTGCCCACGCGGTCCAATTCTTCTCCCTCCGCCTTGCGTAAGACAAACGCCACACCCTCTTGACCCTTGGGCGCAACAGTCAACCAGCGAGCACCTGGAATGGAAGTGTCCTCTTCGCGCTTCTCCATCCCTAGCTTCTCGGTATAGAAGCCCAGCGCTTCATCCTGGTCACGGACCAAGATCGTTATGTATGCTATTTGCATGAGCATCTTCCTTCCTCCAGTCTACAATCCTCGGTGGGCAAATGCTTCCTCCGCGAATACTCAGCAACGCATCGATCTATAGACACCCCACCTTGAGCTGATCCCTCTCCTTCGAACATCATCCTTTTCAAAACTAGCTGAGCTCGACACCCCTGGGTCTCTAGCTCTGCTTTCCTTCGGGCGAGGCCTTCTTGCGCTGAACTCGCCGGAGCCGGTGCTCCAGCTCTGCCAGCCGCCGCTGGGTCCACCAGGCATCACGCCTCATAGAAGGCGATTGGACGAGCTCGATGGCTGTCAGCACAAGCTCCTCGGCCCTTTCGAAGTCCTTCGCTCTGTGCTCGTAGAACTTGGCCAATTCCACATAGGGGTAGAGTCTAGCGTGGTTCTCACGGATAGCCTGATGCCAAAGTTCAATCGCCTGGTCCCATCTGGCTTGCCGCTTGTAGTGAAATGAGAGATCACGGAGGGTCGCCTGCATTAGCCCATTGGACAGATTGGCATCCAGGGCAGATCGCAACGCAGATTCCGCGCGCTCACTCATTCCCGTTTGGAGGTAGAGCCTGCCGAGGCTGTACAGATCCTCCCCGTGCTCTACCTCGCTGCCAAGCGGATCTTCGAAGAACTGGCACGACAGCGCCATGAGCGCCGCGAGGGAGAGGATATCCTGCACGTTGTGGTAGAAGACCCCCTTGAGGGGATCTGCGCGGCCGAGCCTGAGGTAGTCGAAGTAGATCTGAGGAACCAGATAGCTGGGCACGTCCCCCTCCCGGCACAGGCCCAGGATCGTAGGTTCCAGGTTGGAGAGACTGCAGCTCTCAAGCCGGAGACGCCACAGGCGACGAGCCGTGAAGAGGAGATCCAGATGCGGAGCCGAGGAGAGAGGAAAGCGACGCCGGGACATGATGAAGCGGCTCTCCAGCACAGGGACGTCGAAGGCCTTGCCGTTGAAGGAGACGATACCGGACAGGGATGCTAGCGTTTCCTCAACAAGAGAAACGAGGGCTCGTTCCTCCGTGAAATCGCGCATGAACAGTTGGCGGACGCGGAAATCCCTTCCCTCGAACCATCCGATGCCCACCAGGAAGGCGTATGTCCCCGTACCACCGGCAAGCCCTGTAGTCTCTACGTCGAGGAAGGCGCTTCTACCCAATTTGAGTGCTCTGAGGCTATCGTCGCGCCCGATCCCGGCTACTGTCTCCGGACGATGGATCAGCGCGGTGGCGATGTCGATCTGCCCGTGGCGGTAGCCTTGGGGATAGACCTCATCGACAACAACGCACGGGCCGTACTGGGTGTCGACTGTCACCCCACCGACCAACTCTTCAACGGGCCTAGACGTCTGCCTAGTGGAAGGCTGATAGCCGGTGGTTCCCAGTCGGCCCGCCAGGCGCTCCAGTTGCTGACGTAGATCTTGCATGCTCCCTCGCCTGCGCCCCATAGGATGGTCTCACGTGCCCTTCCTGGCTTCACTAATAAGGCGCAGCGCACTGATCTTTCCCCGAGGGCCTATCTCGCCCTCGGGACCCACGCAGGAAGGACAACCATTGACGCAGTCACAGTCGTGGATGAGCTGCTCCGCAGTGAGCAGAAGCTCATCGTGAATGCTGTAGAGCTTCTCGGCGAACCCTATGCCTGCGGGTACGCGGTCGTAGATGAAGATGGCGGCTTCTCTCGTGTGGGGTGACCGCACCTCTGGCTTCACCCCGATGTCGCCCGGGTCGCACATGAGAAAGAGAGGGGCGACATTGACCAGCACGTTGGCCAGGCCCACGAGCCCGCTCTCCAGATCGGAGGGCATGAACATCCCCGTCACACTCTCGGGCAAGCTCAGCCAATAGGCAGTGGTCTGCATCTCCTGCTCTGGAAGCCGAACGTCTCCCCAGCCCACGTTCTCGTGGGTCCACAGCTTGATCTTCTTGTAGATGGTGGGCAGGGCGGTGAGGAGGACCTCTCCGTGAGCCTTGCTACAGCGCTCCGATTTCTCGGACTCGAACTGGTCGATTACCCTGACCTGCACCGCCAGGTTGGCATCGGTATAGTAGTCGACGTCGACCTTCGTGGCGTAGGCCTTCTTCCCCTCCCAGTCGAGCTTTTCGATCTGATACTGGTCGCCCTCGTGCAGATAAATCGCCTCTTCGTGCACCATGGTGGGGGCGCTGAAGCTGTCCACTTCGCCCACGACTCGGGGTTCAGCTTCTGTGGTGTCGATGATCACTACGTTGTCTCTGGCCGCCGTGCGCAGGCTGATCTCGTCGGCCGGGTAGGACTCTGCGCTCCAGTGATAGGTGTCGCCTGCCTTATGGAGAACGCCCTGCTCTTCCAGGAACTCCAGTATCTGATCGATGGACTGTTCACCATACCGTTCGCCTTCCTCAAAGGGCAGTTCGAAGGCGGCGCACTTGATGTGGCTCAGGAGAATGAGCAGGTTGTCCGGGTTGACCAGGGCATGCTCTGGCGGTTGGGAGAAGAAGTACTCTGGATGGGAGATGATGTACTGGTCGAGGGGGGCGGAGCTGGCCACAAGAACGGCACAGGAGACATCGGCCCGTCGGCCGGCGCGGCCCGCTTGCTGCCAGGTGCTGGTTATGGTGCCCGGATACCCCGTGATCACACAGGCATCCAGCTGGCCGATGTCGATGCCCAACTCGAGGGCGTTGGTGGCCACCACACCCCGCACGTCTCCTTCGCGGAGCCCTCTCTCGATCTCCCGCCGTTGCTTGGGAAGATATCCTCCGCGATAGCCTCTCACCTTGTCGTCGCCTTTACGGCCCCTCTTCATATCCTCCTTGAGGTAGGAGAGGAGGATCTCCACTGTGTTGCGCGTACGAGCGAAGACGATGGTCTGGATGTCGTTCACCAGGAAGTTCTTGGCCAGGGAGCGAGCTTCGTGGACCGAGGAGCGCCGAATGCCCAGTTCTCTGTTCACGACAGGCGGATTGTAGAAAAGGAAGTGCTTCTCTCCCTTTGGAGACCCATCGTCGTCAATAACGACCACGTCTTCCTCGATGAGCTTTCTCGCCAACTCCTGCGGATTGGCTATGGTAGCAGACGAGAGCATGAACGTGGGGTCGGTGCCGTACCAGTTGCAGATGCGTCTCAACCTGCGGATGACATTCGCCAGGTGGCTCCCAAAGACCCCGCGGTACTGGTGGACTTCATCTATGACTACGTATTTCAGGTTTTCGAAGAGCTTCACCCACTTGGTGTGATGGGGTAGGATACCGGTGTGCAACATGTCGGGATTGGTGATCACGACGTGGCCTGCGGCGCGGATGGCCTTTCTGGCATTAACAGGCGTATCGCCGTCATAGGTGTAGGTCTTGATGTCCACGTCGAGAGCGGTGATCAACCCGTGGAGTTCGGCCAGTTGATCCTGGGAGAGGGCCTTGGTGGGGAAGAGGTATATAGCCCGCGAATCTGGGTTCTCCAGCAGGGAATCGAGCACCGGAATGTTGTAACACAGTGTCTTGCCGGACGCGGTAGGGGTGACCACGACGAAATTGTCTCCCCTCTCGGCAGCCTCGATAGCGTCAGCCTGATGGGTGAAGAGACGCTCGATGCCTCGGTCTTTCAGCACGCCGATGAGGCGAGGATCTACGCTAGGGGGGAAGTCGACGAAAGCTCCATCCGTGGACTGCGTGGTCTTCCAGGCGGTGACACGGTCGCGCAACTCTGGGCTACTTTGCATCTGGGTGAGGAGTTGTCGAAGATTCATTGTCGCTCTTGACGCGGCAAGAATAGAACTGATGTTCAGTATACCACGAGTTTTGCACCCAGTCAAGGACGAGAGACAGACCGGGTTGTGTTGGCTCTCTGGAGTTGGCCTGCGCAGCCTGGTATGTTCATCACAGCCCTGCTCCTACGCCGAGCGTCTCCAAGACCGGTGTGGTTCTCCCGCTCAGGTGAAGTCCAGCGATTCTCGTATCCGCGCTTGACCAATCTCTGCCCGTGGTATATCATAGTTTTGCCATTCCGTGAAGCCTTTTTCCGCGCCGTAGAGGAAACTGAGGAGCGTTCATGACCAGCATCGATCCTTCGCCGGCCTCCAGCGATCGGCTCAGTTTGCTGTATCGCCTGTCGCAGACCTTCAACTCGTCGCTCGATCTCGACGAGGTTCTGAATAGCGTGATGGACGAGGTCATTTCAGTCACGGGCGCTGAGCGTGGCTTCGTGACGCTGCTTGAAGCTGACGGAGGGTCGATCTTCCGCGTGGCGCGAGGGATGGACCAGAAGACCATCGATGATCCCCAGTTTCAGGTTTCTCGCAGTGTGGTGGAGCGCGTAGCCCGCGAGGGGCAGCCGATTCTCACCAGCGATGCCCAGAGCGATGAGCGCTTTAGCATGCGCCGCAGCGTTAAGGTCCTCGGGTTGCGATCGATCCTCTGTGTGCCGCTGGAGATCAAGGGCAAGATCTTGGGAGTTGTCTATGTGGACAATCGACTCCAGACTGGTCTCTTCACTGAGGACGATCTCGACCTGCTGGCAGCCATCGCTTCCAGCGCGGCGATTGCCATAGAGAATGCACGGCTATATCAGGTGGCGGTCGAGAAGGGCCGCATGGAGCGAGAGCTCCAGATGGCGCGGCAGGTGCAGGCCAGTTTGCTCCCTCAGGAGACGCCGCAGATTGAGGGCTGGGAGTTTGCCGCACACTGGCAGCCGGCGCGTGAGGTAGCCGGTGACTACTATGACTTCATTCCCCTCGGCGGGGAGAGGTTGGGCTTGGTGATCGGCGACGTCAGCGATAAGGGGATGTCCGCTGCGCTCTTTATGGCTCTCACCCGTAGCATCATCAGGGCCAGCCTGGCCAGCACAGATTCGCCGGTGGACGGAATCGCTCAGGCCAACCGGCTGATCTGTGCCGACGCAACGCGCGGCATGTTCGTCACAATGTTCTATGCGTTACTTGATCCCGTGACTGGCAAGATTGCCTACGTCAACGCGGGGCATAATCCACCGCTGCTCTGTCGCGCGGACAAGGATGAATTGGAGACGCTGACGCGCACCGGGATGGCGCTGGGCGTGGTCGAGGACTCGCCATTCGAAGCACGCACTCTACATCTGAATCCAGGCGACTTCGTCCTGCTCTACACCGATGGAGTGACCGACGCGACCGACGCGCATGAGCGGAGCTTCGGGATGGACCGGCTGCGGACGGTTGTGCTCGAGAACAGGCGGGCCACCGTGCCGGGGATAGTATCCGCTTTGGAGCAGTCCATTCAAGACTTCGTCGGCCCGATGGCTCAGTTCGATGACGTGGCAATCGTGGTGGTCAAATGCCTCAAGTAGTCGGCACGCTGCTGAACGAACGCTACCGTGTGGACGCGGAGATTGGACGCGGAGGGATGGCGGTCGTTTACCGCGGCCACGACACTCTGCTCGAGCGGCAGGTCGCCGTCAAGGTTATCTCCGAGGCGGCCGCCCCCGGCACGGAGGGGCGCGCTCGGCTGCTGAACGAAGCCCGGAACGCCGCCGGCCTCAACCACCCCAACATCGTTTCCGTGTACGATGCAGGGGAAGCAGATGGCTCGCCCTTCATCGTCATGGAGCTCGTGGAGGGCGAGGCGCTGCACAAGGTACGGCCAAACGCGCTGGAAGAGATCGTGGCGATCGCTCGCCAAGTGTGTGCTGCCCTGGAGCACGCCCACGCTCACGGGGTAGTGCACCGGGATCTCAAGCCCGAGAACGTGCTGCTTGCCTCGGATGGTACTGCGAAGCTGACCGACTTTGGCCTAGCCCGCTCCATTGCTACGCGGGTGACCAGCGATGGCATCATCATGGGGACTGTGTTCTATCTTGCGCCAGAACTGGCCTTGGGTCAACACTTCGATGGGCGCGCAGACTTGTATGCTCTTGGAGTGATGCTGTACGAGTTGACCACCGGTCGCCTACCCTTTGCAGCTGACGATCCTGTCGCCGTCATCTCCCAACACCTCCATGCGCCGATCGTACCTCCACGGGCGAAGAATCCCGACATTCCCCCTGCCCTCGACACTCTCATTGCCCGCTTGTTGGGCAAAGCGCCCGAAGACCGTCCCGCCTCCGCCACCGAGGTGGTTCGGCTGCTGGAGCAGTCGAACATCTTGGACGTGGACGCCACGCCCGCAGAGGAACTCTCAGTGCTGGAGCGGATCGAGCTCGGCAGGATGGTGGGCCGTGAGCACGAGACTCGGGAAGTGCGATCCCTCTGGAGCAAGGCACTTTCCGGTGAGGGGCAGATGCTGTTGATCAGCGGCGAGCCAGGAATCGGCAAGACGCGCCTTGTGAGGGAACTCGTTACCCAGGCTGAGGTCTCCAGAGGTCAGGCCTTGGTTGGCGTCAGCTACGCAGAGGGTGGTGTACCGTACTCCCCCTTCAGACAGATGATCCGCGAGGTGCTCCGCGATGGTCATGACATCGAGTCCGATCTGCCCGAGTTTGTGCTGGCTGATCTGCTCAATCTTGCGCCCGAGTTGCGCTCCCGGCATCGGGACCTTCCAGAGAACCCGCCCCTCGATTCTCATGCCGAGCAGCAACGTCTCTTCGAAAATCTGGTCATCTTCCATGCGGCGCTGAGTGATCGCGCCCCGTTGTTGGTAGTTCTGGAGGACGCGCATTGGGCTGACAGTGGCACGCTGTCACTCGTACGCCACCTGGCCCGGCACACCCGGCGGCAGAGGGTGATGTTAGTCGCCACCTACCGCGAAGTGGAGTTGGATGAAGCCAAGCCGCTACACGAGGTGCTGGCTGACCTGGATCGAGAGCGACTGGCAACTCGAATCAAGCTCACCCGACTGGGGCGCGAGGAGACCGGAGAGTTGGTGACCACACTGTTTGGCCAGGAGCTCTCGCCCGAATTCGTCGATGGCATCTACCGCGAAACAGAAGGCAACCCGTACTTCATCGAGGAAGTCGTAAAGGCACTGGTGGAGAGCGGAAGACTTCACTACCAGGACGGCCGATGGCACCAGCCAAGCATGGCTGAACTCGGGATACCACAGAGCGTGCGCATGGCAATCCAGTCACGAGTGGGGGTGCTGCCCGACGCGTGCACGGAGACGCTGTATCTGGCGGCGGTTCTGGGGAGGGAGTTTGATTTCCGCACTCTTGCCGAAGCGAGCGAGCACGATGAGGACTCACTGCTTGATGACCTGGAGTGCGCCGAGAGGGCTCAGTTGATTGAGGAGGTTGGCGCTGAGGAGGGAGGGACCTTCGCCTTTGTTCATCGGCTCATCCCAACGACACTCGTGGAGAGCCTGCGCACATTGCAGCGCAGGCGACTACACCGGCGGGTTGCGGTCGCCATGGAAGCTCTTCACCCCGACAACTTTGAGGCCTTGGGTTATCACTATGATCAGGCGGGGAACCTCAACAAGGCCACGGAATACCTGCTGCTGGCGGGAGACCGTGCGCGTGCCCTATACGCTCACCAGGAAGCAACCGACAACTACCAGCAGGCTTTGGACTTTCTTAGAGAGGCGGGCGACACGGAACGCGCTGCTCGCACTTTGATGAAACTGGGCTTGGCGTACCATGATGCGTTTGACTTCGGGGCGGCCCGACAAGCCTTCGAAGAGGGTTCAATCCTATGGCAGCGGGCGAGCGAAGTGGGACCTGCGGAATCGCTTCCTACTGCTCCTCACGCGCTGAGGATAGCTGTGGGGGAGCCACTTTCTCTTGATCCGGCTTTGGGTGCGGATCTTCCTTCGATTCAGGTGATCGAGCAGCTTTTCAGCGGGCTGGTAGGGCACGGCCCTGAGATGGGCGTTGTGCCAGACGCGGCCCGCACTTGGGAGGTTCTCGAAGGCGGTCGTAAGTACGTTTTTCACCTGAGGGACGATGTGCGCTGGAGCGACGGAGTGCCGGTGACGGCCGGGGATTTCGAATACGCCTGGAAGCGGCTGTTGGCTCCGGGACTCGAGCCTCATACACCGAGCCTCCTGTACGACATCAAGGGGGCAAGGGCCTACCATCAGGGCGAGGAGACGGATCCCAACCTGCTGGGTGTGCACGCTCGGGACGGCCGTACGCTCGTGGTGGAACTGGAAGGGCCGACGAGCTACTTCCCCCACCTCTTGACCTACGGTGCCACTTATCCCGTGCCGAGGCATGTGGTGGAGGCGCACGGGTCAGACTGGACGCAGCTTGGCAATCTTGTGACCAATGGACCCTTCAGATTGGTGTGTTGGGACGCGGGCGAACGTATGGTTCTTGAACGCAATCCCACGTATCATGCGCGTTTCCCGGGCAACCTACAGCGTGTGGAATGTTCCTTCCTAGCGGGACAGACTGACACGGTGCTGCTCTTATATGATGAGAACGATCTTGACATCTTGTGGGGCCTTCCACCGGAAGCAATGGACCGCGCCCGGCACACGTACGCTGGTGAATACGTCTCTGGGCCTACGTTGTACACTCAGTACATCGGATTCGGTGTCACTCGGCCGCCCTTCAACGATCCACGAGTGCGCAGGGCTTTCACCTTGGCCATAGATAGGGAAACGCTAGCGCACATCACCCTTAGGGGATATGCGTTCCCCGCCACGGGCGGCCTGGTTCCGCCTGGGATGCCGGGCCACTCGCCTGGGATCGGCCTCCCTTACGATCCTGACGGAGCTCGCCAACTCCTCTCCGAGGCGGGTCATCCAGCCGGTCAGGGTTTCCCATCGGTGGAGTGCGTAGTTGGCGATGACCCTGGCGACATGCCTCTGACGGACTACCTGGAAGAGCAGTGGCTGGAGATACTGGGGGTGGAGATCAAGTGGAGGCGGTTACCGTTTCGGGAGGTGTTAGACAGCCTCTACGGGCAGAGACCCGACATGTGGAACATGGGGTGGTTGCCCGACTACCCTGATCCCGATAGCTTCTTGCGCGCCAGTGAATGGAGGATTACAGGTGGGTGGCAGAACGAAGTGTATGATCGGCTGGTTGAGGGCGCCCGGCGAGTCACCGACCAGCAAGAAAGGATCAGGATGTACCAGCAGGCGGACGCGACCTTGGTGCAGGAGGCACCGGTCCTGCCCCTGACATATGGTCGCAATCATCAGTGGCAGAAGCCGTGGGTGAGAAAGTACCCTTTGTCACCGATGGTGTTCTGGTTCTGGAAGGACGTCATCATCGAGTCCCACTAGCTTCATCTTGAACTCTGACAATTCGTTTGCGTGAGTTCACACTGCCACACTGTGGGCTGAGCGTCGCCGTCTTGTGTTCGGACGCTGTGGCCTTCAGGCCACAGCGTCATGGATACGGTTGACCAGGCTACGACCTTCAGGCCGTAGTCTCCCATCCAAGACTTGGGCCGACCTTAATCTCACGGCAAAATCGTGGAAGGCCATAGGAGCGAGGGGACCCTCGAATGATCGGCACCGTCTTGAACGAACGCTACCGCCTCGACGCTGAGATCGGCCGTGGCGGGATGGGTATGGTCTTTCGCGCTCACGATACCGCTCTCCAGCGCGATGTAGCCGTCAAGGTGTTGTCGGAGGCCTCTGGTCTGGGCACCGAGGGCCGGGCTCGCCTCCGGCAGGAAGCACGTGCTACTGCACAACTCAACCACCCGAACATCGTATCCGTTCACGATGTGGGAGAGGCAGATGGCTTGCCCTTCATCGTCATGGAACTGGTTGAAGGCGAGTCGCTGCATGAAGAGCGGCCGGAGGCGCTGGAGGACATTGTCGCCGTCGCGGGCCAGGTGTGCAGCGCCCTGGAGCACGCTCACGCCCACGATCTTGTGCATCGCGATCTCAAACCCGAGAATGTGCTGCTTATGCCAGACGGTACGGCCAAGTTGACCGACTTTGGCCTAGCGCGCTCCGTAGCTTCCCGCCTTACCAGCGAAGGCATCATCATCGGCAGCGTATTCTACCTGGCTCCAGAACTGGCCCTCGGTCACGATTTCGATGGCCGCGCCGACCTCTACGCGTTGGGCGTGATACTCTACGAGTTGAGTACCAGCCGCTTGCCCTTCACCGCCGACGATCCCTTGGCCGTCATCTCCCAGCACCTCCACGCCCCGGTCGTTCCTCCAAGGGCCAAGAACCCTGAGATCCCCCCAGGTCTAGATGCCCTCATCGTGCGCCTGCTGAGCAAAGCGCGGGAGGACCGCCCGGCCTCCGCCACCGAGGTGCTGCATGCGCTGGAACAGCCAGGGATCTTGGACAAGGACGGCGTGCCCGCCGAGGAACTCTCGGTGCTGGAGCGAATCGAACGTGGCCGCATGGTGGCGCGCCAGCACGAGATGCAGGAAGCGCGCGCTCTTTGGAATAGGGCGCTTGCCGGTGAGGGACAACTCCTGTTGATCAGCGGCGAGGCGGGTATCGGCAAGACCCGCCTGGTGCGCGAACTGATTACCCAAGCTGAGGTCTCGGGTGGGCAGGCCCTCGTTGGCATCAGCTACGCGGAGGGTGGCATACCGTACGCCCCCTTCAGGCAGATCATACGCGAGGTGCTACGCAATGGTCTTATGGACAG
>CAZNMJ010000094.1:2699-12012 GCA_964573815.1 uncultured Anaerolineales bacterium | reverse complement strand
CATAAGCGACAACCCTTCGCTGGCCAAGTTTCTCAGAAGTAGAGCTGAGGCGTTCAGGAGTAACGACTATTTCGAGAGCGAAATAGACTGGATGGACGTCAAAGACAGTCTCATCGACTTGACTATCGGACCGTACGAGGTCTACGAGGATCGGCTGCTCAGCTATAAGGCTTCCTTTGAGGCGGTGGTCGCCCTCAAGGACCCCCGGGAAAGCGAGAAGCTGGAGACCCTAACTGGCTACCTGGGAGAGATAGAAGACAATCTGCCAGGTGCTGGCGAGTACGAGGCTATGGAGCGGGGTGAGAGTTCCCCCATCAGTGTGGTGAGCGTGGTGTTCTCCGCGGGCGAAATCAAACCGGGCGTCCAAGCCGCCGCGTTCGTCCTTCCCAACGACGAGAAGGTGAGGCAGATGAAGGGCAGCAAGAAGGTGATGCTCAAGAACATCGCCGAAGCCAAGTTCCGCAATTGCACGCTTCCCACCGCCGAGCGCATCATGGCAGAAGAGCAATTGCCGATGGTGGATTTCGAGGCCTTGTTCAATGTCGTCCTCATGCACGAGTTGGCCCACAGCATGGGCCCGGGCTTTGTCACTCGTCCCGACGGTTCGAAGGCGACGGTCGGCTTGGCACTAAAGGAACTGTATCCCCCCATTGAGGAGGCGAAGGCCGACGTGGCGGGCGTGTGCGCCTTCTCTCACTTGGTTGACAAGGGGGTGCTTTCAGGCTTGCAGCAGGCGTGCGTCAGCGGTGCTGTCGCCACCCTTCGTTCCATTCGCTTTGGAGTCGACACGGCCCACGGGAGGGCCTCGCTGGTGCAGCTCAACTACCTCTTGGAGCGAGGCGGCTTGCTCTACGATGAGGGAACGGGCAGATTCAGGGTGGATTTCGACGCAATGTTGAAGGCGATGCGTGACCTCACAAGAAGGGTACTGCTGCTACAAGCCCGGGGAGATTACCAAGGTGTGAAAGAGTTCCTGGGTACTTACAGCGACCTGACGCCCCCAGTAGAGAAGGCGATGTCGCGCGTGGCGGATATCCCAGTGGACGTCGAGCCCATCTTCCCCATCGAGGAGATGATGCGGGACTGGTGATGAATGAGCTGCTGGAGAGGTATCGGCTCCCCATAGTTGGAACTCTATCCTTGTTGCTCCTCGCGGCTGCGGGGGTCATCTTCCTCCGTCGCCCCACGCCCGAACCGATAGAGATCATCGAGCCTTCACCTACGCCCGAGCCAACACCTGCCCAGGTGGCCGTCTACGTCACTGGTGCGGTGATCAAACCGGGAGTCTACTACCTGCCAGAGGACAGCAGGGTCGCGGACGCCGTGCAGGCCGCAGGGGGTGCAGCGGCAGAGGCGGACCTCAAGCGCGTCAACCTGGCACAGAGGGTTCATGATGAGGACCAAATCTACGTGCCTGAGGTGGGCGAGGAAAGCCCGCCGGTGCCATCTGGCAGCACCTCCAGCCGAGGCCTCGTCAACATCAACACCGCCAGCGCTAGCGAACTGGAGACTCTGCCGGGCATCGGCCCCACCCTGGCCCAGTGCATCATTGACCATCGCGAAGCTCACGGCTCATTCGCGTCGATCGAGGATATCATGGATGTGCGGGGCATCGGTGAGGGGCTGTTTGGAGAGATATGGGATTTGATCACCGTGGAGTAGCAGGGGGAGGCAGTATTGCCCCGTGGTCGAGGGCGGCCACTCGGGAGACGATGACCGCGTCTTCCCAACTGCAGACTAAGGTGCCGGGCCAGGGTGGTTCACCCAAATGGGGCTCGACCAGGCTCGGTGATCGTTGGCGAGAGTGACCCCTATGTAGAAGTAGTGGGGGGCATCCTCGATGTCCTGTGTCATCTCGAACCTGAAGGAAGCGGCTTGCTCAGGTCGCCACGATTGAATCACCGCGCCGTTGTCTACCAGTTCCATAAGGACAATGCCTTCGCTCTTGCTTTCCACCTCGCCACTCAGCTTCACCGAACTTCTTCGGCCAAGGATGCTTCCTTGCATCTCTCCGTCGCCGAAGAAGTGAAGGATGATGTCGCCATGGGTGGTGGCATACGCGTGGCGTTCCAGGAAAGCATCGAAAAGGGCGTCGCGCGTCAAGGTGGGCGCCAATATGGCGGTTACGCCCTGGGGCCAGCCGGGGGCGCCGATGTGATTGTCGGTTCCTCCCACCACACCTAGGATCTGGCCATTGCCCCAACCATTGTGGATGATATCTGTCTCGTAGCTTCCCCTGCGCTGAACTATCTCCACCAAGCGGTCGTATTCAGGATTGATGGTTGACCAGTCAAAGGGATGCCGCGCAGCGGCGGTGTGGTGAGGGATGGTCGTAGCGACATCGGGTCCAGGAAGTGCCTCGAAGAGTTCCTCCGGGGTGTCATAGTCGGGATCATTACATCTGAGCAGCGGCGGGCTCACCTCCGCATTCCTGAAATAGACGTTTCGGTGGCCCCAATCGGGGTAGTCCGGCCGTGCGGGAGAGCAGTGGCTGCCGCAGCCGTGGCTGGCGGTCCATTCGAAGGCCGGGAAGGAGACGAATTCACCGTCTAGAGTGAACTCGTCGGCCACTTCCTTCGTGACTTCCCACATCCAGTCCTCTAGCAGCCGTGCGTGGTTGGTGACGGCTACGAAATCGTGCTCCATCACCTCTCTGGCATAAAGGTGGGCGAGCCGTATTGCGCCACGGCCAAACTCCTCGTGGAAGGCAGCCGTGGTGTGTATTCTCGATGTGTGGACGTGCAGGTCGCCAAAGTAGATGTTGTATGGCACCGGCGTTGAGGTTGGAGTTGGTGTTGGTATGGGGGTAGGGGTTGGTGCTTCGGCCGTTAGGGTAGCAAGGACTCTGTGCGCAATGGCGGTCTCTTGTGCAGCGAAGTCAGGGGTGGCTGAGGGAGTGCCTCCGCAGCCCATGAGCAGCACTGCGAGAAGAAGACAGACAACAAGGACAACGCGCTGTTGATCCCCGGAGGCACTCAATCGGCGTCGCTCCTATGTACTTTGGCGCAGGTCATGTGCTGCGTGAGGGGCCGCCTACAGTAGCCCCCTTGCAGGCAATATCGTGGAGATCAGTGAAGGGCAAGTGGTGGCCTTCCATCCACCTAGACGACAAGGAGTATAGCGCTGGCTTCCTTGATTGTCAAGGTTTCGTTGTGCGAGGTATCTTGGTATGCTAGAATTGAGACGTTGGAATCAGCATATGCGGTTCGTCTGCGCCTTGTGGTAACGTGCAAGACCATAGCAGGCGAGTGATGGGGTTTAGGGGATACAGGAGGCAAAAAGTGGATGAGTTGAACGACATCGCGCAGCGGGCTCTAGAGGCGCTGGAGGCGAGGCACCAAACCCGAGAGAAGATGCTGGGGCTTTCGCGCCGTCTGATACGTCACTCAGCCAACACCATACGAGCAGTCCACAGGGGCGAATTGGAGAGGGCAAAGGAGATGCTGGAGGAGGGCAGAGCTGTAGTAGAGCAATTCCATGCGGACTTGGCTGACGAACCCGGCCTCTATGAGGCTGGCTATGTCCAGGACGCACTTAAGGAGTTTGCCGAGGCGAGCATTACGTACGCCCTGATCAGGGGGCAGCCTCTTCCGGGCCCGGAGGAGCTTAATATGGACCACGCCGCGTATCTGAACGGCCTGGGCGAGGCGATGGGCGAGCTGAGGCGTGACATACTGGATCTCATCCGTGCTGGCAACATGTCCAGGGCGGAAGAGTTGCTACGAACGATGGACGAAGTGTACGACGTACTGGTCACCGTGGACTACCCCGATGCGATAACCCGCGGCTTGCGTCGCAGAACGGATATGGTCCGCGGAGTGTTGGAGAGGACCAGGGGCGACTTGACCATGGCGGTGCGGCAGCAGAGACTGGAAGACACCCTCAAGGAGTTCGAGGAGAAAGTCCTTGGTCAACAAGGGCGAGAGCAATCTACTCAGAGCTAGTGAAATAGGGAACTACGCCTACTGTGCGCGGAGTTGGTGGCTGTCCCGCGTGCGCGGTTTACCTTCCGCCCACCTGGAGAGGATGATGGTGGGTGAGGAAGAACATCGAAGTCACGGCCGTGCCGTGGTGGCTTCTCACCGCCTGGAACGCCTCGGATACTTGCTGCTGCTTGTGGGCGGGGTGCTGGCCCTCGCTGCTGGCTGGTGGTGGCTCGCTGCCGGCTTGGCGAGATGACGACACAGGCACCGGCGCTACTACTGTTGTCTCTTGCTCTGGTCTTGCTGGCTGTGGGCTCGTTGCTCCTATGGCGGGCCAGAGCCAAACACAGGGAAACGGGCCTTCCTCAAGGACAAGTCATCTATGATGATACCGGTGCCTGGCAGGAATGCCCTCGCCCCTTATTCTCCCGTCGTCACCTGCTGACCGGCAAACCCGACTACATTGTCGCTCAGGGGGATTACCTCATTCCCGTGGAGGTGAAGCCGAGCCGCACTGCGGCGAAGCCCTACCCTTCCGATGTGTTGCAGTTGGCGGCCTATTGTCTTCTTGTCGAGGAGAATTTCAATAAAGCGCCTCCGTATGGCCTCCTCAGGTATCAGCGAGACACGTACTGCATTGAGTACGACTCGCGGGTTCGGCGCCAGTTGCTGGGCGCGATGGAGAAGATGCGGGGCGATCTGAGGGCGCTGCAGGTTGGCCCTAGCCACAATAGTCCGCGCCGATGCGGTGCCTGCGGGCATCGAGAGCAGTGCGAAGCAAGGCTGGATGGGAAGGCTAGCGCGGCTCCTGGAAGCCTTCCATGACCTCGTTGGTGGCTTGACGTGGCGTGCGCACGCCCGTCAACACATCTACTACGGAGCCTTGGAGTGCCCGGGCCACGCCCTCGAACCCCTCTGCAGACGGCCGGAAGAAAGCGTTCTGCAACTGGGTCTGCAAGAAACTCATGTAGTCTGCGGGCCAGCCGGTGCGTTCTAGAGCGGAAGTACGCGTCGGTATGTGGTTCGCCTCCCGGCTCCACTCCGCCAGATTCTGGGGAGCCATCAACCATTCTATCAGGCGGGCGGCGGCCGCCTGTCGATGCGGCGACTCAGTGATGATCACGAAGGCCCAACCTCGACTCATGGTGGCCGGCTCGCCAGTTTCTGTGGGCAAGGCGGCGAAGCTCGTATCCTGCATCAGGTCACGGGTGGTGAGGTATCGCCAGGAACTGATGTGACTCACGGTGATGTTGCCTTCAGCGTAGGCCTCCCAGCACTCTTCCAGATTATTGATCTCCAGCACCCTCATGGGGCTGACTTCCCAGTCGCGCACGGCGTCGTACAGCCTCAGCACCCGTTGGACGGCAGAGGACTGAAGGTTGGGTTGGCCTTGCTCATCGAACAACTGGCCTCCTTGAGCCATGTACTGGAGCAGGAATGCGTCGTTGACCAGACCTTCTTGGCCGCCGGCCGGGAAGGTGTAGCTGATGGGGCCGGTAAGAAGGTCGGCCCATGTGGCAGGGGGAAGCTCCAGAGCTTCGGTGTAATAGACCAGATGCTCTATGTCGGCCTCGAACTGCATGCCCATCAGGTCGCCGTCGAAGGTGCAGGCCTCTTGAGCGAAGGGGAAAAGGTCTGCTCTCAAACCCTCGTCGATCAGATCATGCTGGGGACGCGCAAGCCCTGCTCGTACCAGGGGGCCCAGTTCGAAAGCATCCACTATCGCTATGTCTGGCAACGCGCCGGGAGCAGCATAGCTGGCTGCCAGGAGGAAGTCGAGCACCCCACTCTCTCCGTAGGGAGCCTTGAGGACGTATTCCACTCCAATGTCCTCATTCTGATCGGCGAAGGCTTGATACTGTGCTTGCAGGACCCTTCTACCACTGTCCTCTTCGCCGGGTGAGAACTGTTCGGGCCCCCAGATGGTCAGCGTGACGAACGAAGGGGCGGGTTCTATGGGAGTGACCACGGGAGAGGGAGTTGTTTGGGCAGGAATCGTCGCGGTTGGAACAGGCGTCGAGTCCTGCGGAGGCACGCTGGAGGACGGAGATGGTGCAATGCCGCATCCGGCCGCCGTAGCCAGCAACAAGGCTAAGAGCAGAACAAGGAAACCAAGGAGTGCTTGGAGGCGCCGGTCGGTCTGCAGAATCATGCTTCTTCCCTCCAGGGGCGGTGAATCAAGTACGCGCCCGCAAGGCTGTCAGATTATACACAAGTCGGGGCGCTCTTGCATGTGAGGGCAAGGGGAGGCAAGGCGTTGCCCCAGTGAATGTCGGTCTGCTATCATTCGACATACCAGTGAACCGTAGGAGATGCCATGCTCAGGATTCCGGTGGCTCTAAATGAACTAAGGGGTCTCTTGAGGAGCTTCGACAGGGAAAGCCTGTCACAAGACATAGCAGAAGAGACCCTCGCCCGGCTGGCCATAGTGGGGCCAGTGAATTCGGGCAAGTCCACTCTGGTCAACATGCTGGTCGGGAGGCGCGTGTCGCCTGTGGCGGCGGTACCCGGCACGACCAAAGACGTGCTGACGCAGCACCTGGGTCCTTTCACTCTTGTCGATACGCCAGGTTTCGGCGAAGTGGGTGGCGTGGATCGGGGGGAAATGGCTTTGGAGGCGATGCGCCAGGCGGACTTGACCGTTCTTCTGTTCGATGGCGCGGCTGGCCTGCGCCAGGAGGACTACAAACTCTACCAGGAGTTGCGAGCTGAGAAGCAGCCCCTCATCCTGGCCCTGAACAAGATAGACTTGATCAAGAGAGAGCTGAGGCCGGTGGTGGCGGATGCGAAGGCGAAGTTGGGCACGTCCGTCGTGCCCATCTCTGCCAAGAAGGGGACGAACGTGGGCGAACTCCTCCTGCCTCGGATAATCGAGATGCGTCCCGCGCTGGCGGTGGCGCTGGGTAGGGAGTTGCCCTTCTATCGCCGCCGCATGACTCGCAGCGTGATCCGCCGCACCAGCATGTTGAATCTACTTATCGGGATGGAACCCATACCGTTTCTGGACATACCCTTGCTCTTGGCCTCCCAAATCCGCCTGACGCTGCGCCTCGCCGCCATCTACGGCGAGGCCATGGGACCCGAACGCGCCAAGGAACTCCTCTCCACCATTGGTGGAGGCATTCTGCTCCGCTACGCCACCCACGAGGCGGTCAAGTTCTTGCCCGGTCCGGGCTGGATCATCTCAGGCTTCATAGCTGCTGCTGGCACTTGGGCCATGGGGCAGGTGGCAGTGGCCTACTTCGAGAGCAGGAAGGTGCTCTCTGGATCCCAGATGCGTGAGATGTACGGGCAGCTGCGGCGCTTGCCGAGGGGGTTCAATGTGCGACCCCGCTTCACTCACCAGATGCGCTCTCTCTTCAGTCGCCTGCGGAGAAGGCGGTCGTAGAAGGTCTGAACGGTTCCTCCTGCCAAGTCAAGATGGTGGGTATCCATGCCAGCTGTGCTTCGTCGAGGCGCGCGTGATCGCCACGGAACTATCCTGAGTAGCGCGCAGGTCCTACCGAAGGATGCTGGCCATCGGAGGACGTCACCATACGTCCTTACCGTAGGTGACCCAGCGCCACGCTTCGCGGAAGCCGATCTTCTCGTACAGCCGGATCGCCTCCGTAGGGTTGTTGGTGTCTGTGTCCAAGGTGGCGGATGCCATGCCTGCTTCTTCCATCTCGTGGAGGGAGGCCAGGAGCAGGGCCGAACCGAGGCCACGGCGGCGATAAGGCGGGCGCACGGCTAGTGTGTCCACGTAGACATCTCTGCGCCCCATCAGTCTCATACGGTCCTCGCTAACTGTGCACAGGCAAAGCCCCACCACTACCTCCCCGTCTAAGGCTACGGGGCTGAGTTCCTCGCGAAAAGAAGGAGACGCAACCCAATGCCTCATCTCCTCCAGGGTCGCTGGTGCGTAGTCCATGACGTCGGCAAAAGCTTCGTTTACGGCTTCCAAGGCCGACTGGTCATCCTGACCAGGGACATACGGTCTCACTTCTAGCCCTGGTGGAAAACGGGGCTCCGCCAGGTTATCGAGGGGATGACAGACCATGTGCGGGCTGTAGCGCACCGGGCGGAGGCCAAATCTTTCGAAGAGGGCAATTCTTTCCTGTTGATGAGCCGCGCAGTAGGTGCGGAACTGGACGGGTTTGCCCTCTAGAGTTTGGCGACGCTCCTGAGCCGTGTCCCAGAATCGCTGCAAGAGTACTCTCTCCACGCCCTTCTCACGCCAGTGAGGATGCACCGTGGTGTGGACGTAGAATCGGCTTTGCTGGGGACCACTCTTCAGTTCCACGTGGGCAAAACCCACGATGCGCTGGCGCTCATCCAGGGCTACGAGGGCGTCGCGATGGGGATCGAGACCAGGCCGATACAGAATCTCACGGAGCTCTGCTATGCCTGTACCCTCGTTCAGCTGATCAACGGCGTCGGCAGCATTTATCAGGTCCACGATGACCTCCAAATCATCGTCGCGGTAGTTGCGAATGGTGATGCTCATCCGAAGGTTCCCAGCAGGCTGAGGAGCGTCTCTATACACGTATTTCCAGCGCAGAGGGCACGATGGTGAAGGTGAGAGGAGTTTGTCCACAAACCTCCCCCTCCACCTGGAGCAGCAAGGGTTCTTCCGAACGCAATTCCACCCGCTTGGCGCGATAGGCATCCACCTGAGGATGGGTGAGATGCGTGCCGTCGTAAACCTTGGGCACCGTCATCAGGAAGTCTATCTTGTCCACGTCGCCGATGGTGATCACGTCGAAGAGCCCATCGTTGGGGTCGGCGTCCGGGGCGATTCGCATGCCGCCGCCGAAATACTGGCAGTTGGCCACAATCACAGAGTTGGCGACCATTTCTATCGGGTCTCGGTCATCCATGATCAGTGTGATGGGCTTGTTTCGATAGGTGATGAGGGTGGTAACCAGACTGGAGAGATAAGGAATCGTCCCTCCCATGAAGTTGGGGGCGCGGTTGGCTCTTACTGCCACCTCTCCATCGAACCCGCCGCCGCCTACATTGACGAAATACCGTTCTCGCTTTTCTCCCTCATGGTAGAACTCTACCAAGCCGAGGTCCACCGTCATAGTCCGCTCGCCCGCGAGCCGCGCGCAAGCCTCTGCGTTATCGGCTGGTACGCCTATGGTGCGTGCCAGGTCGCTGCCGCGCCCGGTGATGACGATCCCCAGGATGGCACCGGCCTTTTCACTCCCTGGCGCCATCAGGCCGTTCACCACCTCGTTCACGGTTCCATCTCCTCCGACGGCCACCACCATTTCGTAGCCTGCCTCGACGCCCTCTCTGGCTAGGCTAGTAGCGTGATTAGGGGCCTCGGTGAAGCGATGATCGAAGGACGTATTCAGGGAGCGCAATTCTTCCTCGATGGATGGCCAGATATTGCCGGTCTTGCC
>CAZNMJ010000094.1:0-2599 GCA_964573815.1 uncultured Anaerolineales bacterium | reverse complement strand
GTGGCTGACTGGCCCTCGTCGTCGGTCACCTTGAGTTCGATGATCCACTGGCCCAGGCCTTCCTCTGTCATCGGCTCGTCTGAGGTCCAGAGGGCCGCATCCTCTCCCTCTCGCAGCACGCGGCCGACCTGGTCCTCGCGGCCTTCGGGTGTGCCCATGATGTACCAGCGGTAGTACACGATTTGCCCGCCATCCAGGTCCACGGACTGAGAACCGTCGAATGTCACCGTCTCGCCGACTCTTACTGTGACATCGGGACCGGCGTTGGCGACGGGAGGGGCCTTGGTAGCCAGGGCACAGCCCGTGAGCACCAAGGCAAGGATCAGCATCAGAGGCAATATCTGGCTTCTCACTCTCGCCCCCTTGACGACAGATGATACACGCCTTCGCCTGGCGTCACAAGTCAAACTCCTGCCTTCGGCACAGGCACCCGCGAGGCTTTTGCTTCGCGAGCTTCGATGAGGGCTGCAAGAAGAAAAGCCCCCGAGGTCAGGACTCCGGGGGCTGAACGTCCTTTCGAAATGGATGGTCAGGATTGTCGGCCTGGCTAGTCCTCGGGCTCAGGGGGGCCGGCCCAGTCGGGCTTGCCGCGGCCCTGGGCCCACGGCGGCTTGCCTTGGCCAGCCCAGGGTGGTTTGCCTTTGCTGGCCCAAGGTGGCTTTCCTGGTCCCTCCCTGTACTCCTGGAGTATCTCTCCCCAACCCTTGCCCTCGGCACGTTCTGCTAGTAAGTCGTCAGCGCTGACGCCTAGCGCGTCAGCGAGCACGTGCGCCTTCATGATCTGGCCCCAACCGAGACCTTCCTCGCCCATATGCCTGTCCACGAGGTCCCGCCAATTGAGACCGAACATCTCGCCCAGGAAGTGGGCTTTCATAATCACGCCGAAGCCCACGCCTTCATCGTGCAACGCCATGAGGTCTTTGCAGCTGGCGTCCTCCATCCACTCGGACAGTATGAGAGCCATGGGGTGGGTGCACTCATCCTCTTGGGAAGGGGTTGAAGGAATTGGCGCGGCGGTGACCACAGGCGGCACCAGGCCTGCCAGGAGGCCAATTGACAGTATGACCAGTAGCAGTTTCTTGACTCGCATTTGGCTCCTCCTCCGAATGGTGCAAGAGCCTGGCGAACGGATGCCGCGTCCCCTGTGATGCCCCCAAGTGCGGTGGCGTACCGGTGGCGAGCCATGCGCCCCTTGAGGACTAGCCTACAGGGAGATGCCTAGCCGGTGAACCGTTTGAGCAGGTCCTCGATAGTCTTCCCCAGGTCCTCCAGGGGCTGGCACGCCGTCAGTAGGGGGACGAGCACCAAGACCCAGATGATCCGTTGTTTGATGGCTTTCATCTCTGCTCTCCAGAAGTCATCATAGCACAGTCTGGCAGGAGAGGCAAGAGAAAGCGGCCCCCAGAGCACCGAGCTCTGGGGGCCAGCAGGATTACAGTGGGTGCTACGCTCCCAGAGGCTACCACCCTCCAAAGCCAGGGTGGTCGGGGCTTCTGTACTGTATGCCACCGATCCCCGCACAGGGGTCGTTCTCGACCTGCTGGATTATCGCGAACTGGCCCCAGATGTCAGGGCCGATCTCCACTCCATCCACGTTGTACCACACAGCGTCGAGCTTGTTCGCATCCGCGGGGACAGCGATGATCTTGACGAAGTAGTCCCACTCGCATACTTGGCCGTTCATCTCATACGAGCCCCACATGTGATTTGTCTCCCACGCGCCGGAGCCGATGTAGGAACTCGAGCCGTGATGCCTATCGAGTAGACCATTTTCCTCGCAGTCCGTATTGGCCAGCCAGGCGTCGTTCCACTTCATCACGAGCTCCACATTGCCATAGTAGGTCTGACACCACTCGTGGTCGGGACCGCCCGGCCTAACGCTAGGATGGTAGTCACAGTACATACCGTTGAAGATGTGCGCTTGATAGTTGTAGCCCCACACATTGTAGCCTGTCGTGATCTGTTCACCGTCGGAGGTGTACAATTCGCCAGACTGGATCGTTGTGCAGGTAGTCTTTTCCCACCCCTTTTCGTTGCCGTTGGCATCGAATTCGATGGGCTTGGCCGCCCACACCGCAGTCGCGGTCGCTGCCAAGAGCAGCACTACGATGAGAGTAATCGATACCGTCCTCTTCATTTCTCCTCTCCTTTCTCCTTTCGTTTCAACAACAGTGGTGGTTACCTTCTGACTTATCGGTGCGCATCACCTCCTTTCTACTTGACGCTGCACGGGCAAATAGGTTGTGGGGTAGCCCGGGCTCGCCAGGCTTGGCCCAGCGAGCCCAAGCCCGAATTATCGTGCCACCACACAAGGCTAGAGTGGGGCGGGGCGCACAGCCCCACCCCCTCCGTGTATTCAGTTGGTTGCGCGGATCGACCGGTCCCGCGCTGCGATCTACGGACAGGAGTCGCACATGGTGATGCTCACGGCATCGAGGAACATGCCCAGTGAGTCGTTGGTACCCTTCTCCACAAACTCCAGGCGGGTCGACTCGCTCGAGGCGGTCACCGTCGGGCTCTCTACAGTCCAGATCGTGTTTGAGCCTCCAGACCACGAATGTGTGGCAATCTTCGTTCCGTCCCAATAGACCCAAAGCAC
>CAZNMJ010000093.1:11842-12049 GCA_964573815.1 uncultured Anaerolineales bacterium | reverse complement strand
GTCTACTGTGATACCGAGGGAGTGTGCTTCTTCGACGAGGCGCCGAACCCCTACGTCGAGGCCATCATCCACATCCTCAACGAGAAGGGGAAAGAAGGCTGGGAGTTGGTCCAGGTAACGTTTCGCCAGGCCGACTTCATCGCTATCTGGCGCAGGGAACTGTAGACATCCTGCACCCCGAACACCTAGGCACCACAGGCGCCCCTC
>CAZNMJ010000093.1:0-11832 GCA_964573815.1 uncultured Anaerolineales bacterium | reverse complement strand
CGGGCGCCTTTTCAGTTCTCAGCGCGTCTTTCCTGTACCCAGGCTAGGAGCCACCGTTCGCAGATCCTACTGAACCCGTGAACGTGCTCTCTACCCCAGGGATCGAAACACACCGCCGACGGCCTCAGGCACCCTTCAAGCAGCCGCCCCTCGCCACACCCGCCGTCAAGCCCCCATCTACGGCACGGTAGTCTCTGACACCGGAATGGCTATCAGGCGCAGAGTGATGGGCTGACCCAGTTCCTGGCTGATGGCCTCGTTCAGATGCTCGGCGGCCCCTTCCTCGAGCGGTTGGGCGGCATAGACGGTCACTGTGACGGTTGTGATCTGCCCACGCTGCTCGAGATCGAAGTCCACAAGAGACACGCCTTCCAACGTATCTATCTCTCGACCTAGCGCCCGGGTCATCACCTCCCGTTCCTGGGTAGCCTGGACTGTTCTGCCGGAGATGAAGGCCAAGGGCAGAGACAGCACCAGGAGGAGAAGCATGGAGACGACCAGCCCTCGGCGGAGATTGCTTTCTCGTTCCCTCACCCCCCTCGCCGGTCGAAAACCGAGGAGCAGGAAGGTGACGCCACCTGCAAGGGTGATGCCCACCAAGTTGGTGCCAAACAGCAGCAGTCCTCCACCGGCCACTGCTATTTGACGTCCCGCCAACCCGACACCGACAACCCCCAGAGGCGGCACCAGAGCGGCCGCGATGGCCACGCCAGGTAGCGCAGCAGATACATCCTTGCGGGACACAGCATAGGCCCCCGCCGCCCCAGAGGCCAGCGCGATCAACAGATCCAACAGATTGGGCGAGGTGCGCGCCAGTATCTCCCCACTCACAGTCCTAAACGGCAGAGCAGAGGCCAGCACAAGGGCGACGACAACCGCCGCGAAGATGCCCTTGATAGCTGACTCCCCAGCATCCCGGAGGAGTCTGATGTTCCCCAGGGCGATGGCCAAGGCGATGCCGATCATGGGGCTCATCAGCGGGGCCACCAGCATGCCACCGATGATGACCGCGGCGCTATTGAGGAGCAGACCCAGGGTGGCGATAGTGGCGGCCAGGGACATCATTACGTAGAAATCGATGTCCGCCCTGGCCCCCTCTCGGATCTGGCGGTAGACCGTCGATCGCTCCTCAGCTTCGAGGGTGGGAAAGAGACGATACAGTACGCCCCAGACCCTTCGGAGCCAGAATTCCGGAAGCGGGGCCCGCTGCCTGGCTATCATTACCGGCACCGGTGATCGCGCGGCTATCCTCTCCGGTATGGTTCCGAAGAGGAATCTGTCGAAGAGGCCCTCCCCCGAGGCACCGAGCAGCATCAGGTCATGCTCCTCAGCTTCCGCTAGGATGCCGCTTACCACGCCAGAAGCCGTGATGACCTTAGGCCGGATCAAACCATCGGCTTCCAGACCCTTCACTGTCTGAGCGATCATCTCCAGACCGTGCTGCCGATCCTCGGCCGTAGCACCCTCACGACAGACATACAGTGCCGTGACCTGAGCGCCATACAACCTGGCTAGCTTGAGAGCCACCCGAGCCGCGATAGGGGCGTGGGGGCCACCACTTGTTGGAACCAGGATTCTTTCCACCGTGCTCAGCTCATCACCCTTGACTAACACAACATCGCACGGAGCATTTTCGACTACCGGATCCAGCACACGACCCATTACCCGACCCTGGGCTTCAGAGTACCCTTCCCAACTGAGCAATATCAGATCGCACTTCTCTTCGGCGGCTGCATCCAGTATGCCTTGCGAGACACTGCGGGCCACCCTGGTGACCGGGGCGAGGGAGACGGAGCCCGTATCCTCGGCAGCCAGCGACCAGGTGAACAGCGACTCTATCCCCTCCGCCATTCTAGAGCCCTCCCGCAGAGGCACCTGGGCTGGCAGGGTCACCACCCTCAGAGGGACTACTTCCCCGCCCTTGTCACCCGCCAGAGCGACGGCCAATCTGATCAGCTGGGAATGCCTCTTGCCCGGTTCCAAGGGCACAAGTACGCGGTACTCGGCCTCCACCGGCTTCCTCTTCTTCTTGAACACGACCACGCCTTCCTGAGCAGCGATGTATCTCTCCTTCGCATACGTGAAGTAGATCACCATCCCCGCCACGAGCCAGGCCGCCCCAGCCAACAACGGTACAACCCCTAATGTCGGCAAGAAAAATAAGTTGACCACCAGCGCCAGCGCTGGCATCAGGGGCCACAAAGGCAAGCGAAAGCCGGGCGCGTCCTCTAGACTACGCTGCCGGAAGACATCGGCCAGGGCTATGGCGCTCATCACGACGAGGGCGCAGAACCCTCCGAGCCGCGCCACGACCTCCAGGCCACCCAAGAGGCAAAGAACCGCACCACCCGCACCGATCAGCAGCAGGAGGACGTAAGGAGTGCCGAATCGAGTACCCCGGCGTCTCAGCACGCTGGGGAGGAGGTCATCCTGGTCCATGGACTCGGCCTGCCGCAGCACGAACAGAACGGTTGAATTCAGGGCCAAGGGTATGAAGACCAGAGCGATCACAAGTACCAGCAGCCCCGCGTACCTGCCTACACACTGCTGGACCATCGCCGCCACGGGAATTCCGGCCCGGCTCCACTCTGAGCCCGCAACCGAACCCACCGCTACCAGACTGACCATCATGCCCAGCACGGTTCCCACGCACAACGTGGCCAAGAGAGCCCGTGGAATCGCTCTTCTGGGCTCGCGGATTTCCGCAAAAGTGAGGGGCGCGGATTCGAAAGCCAAGAATCCGATCAACAGTAAGGAGAAAGCTTCCTGGATGCCAGGAGCACCATGAGGCGAGAAGGGTCTGTAGTTGTCCAGTTGCACCCGAGCCAGACAAACCAGGCAGACCAGCACCAACGTGGACACCACTCCCCAGGTGACTGCGTCACGCGCACGCCGCAAACTCCGTCCCCGCAACATGTTATACAGCGCCATGCCCAGGACGAGGCCTGCAGCTATCGTGGGCGTGGGCAACTGCACGCCAAGGTATGCCTCGAAGACGGCGCTCACGCCGGAGGCGAAGCCGAAGGCCAGCACCGCACACAGAAGAAGCCCCCCCAGCAGCACGCACCAACCACAGAGGAATGCCAACGGCCCCGTAGTGGCTTCACGCACGAGGTCGTAGGCCGAACCTTCCCGGCCACTATTCAGCAGCAGCTCGACGTAGCACACCAGGGTGAGCAGGAAAACCACACCCATCAGCAGATAGGAAAAGGTTGAGGCGGGCCCGGCGGCCGCGAGGACCGGTCCATGTAGCGCGAAGACGGCCGCCGCCATCAGAATTGCGAGGGCCCTCGATGTGGCGCGTACGGAGTCAACTTCGCGGCTGAAACGTATCTCAGTTGGGGGAATCTGTTCAGCCACAGGATCATCCTCCTCACGAAGCAGCCAAATCCTAACACATCAGCAGACAATTGTACAGGGAACGATTGCCGCAACGACCCAAGCGTGCTATAATACCGCAGGTCACTGTGAGTCGCAACACTCGGGAGTGCCTGCTTGATGAGGAGGGGATGAGTACTGTGCCCAAGTTCATCTTCTGCACCGGCGGGGTCGTATCGTCGGTGGGCAAAGGCGTCACCGCAGCCTCTATCGCCCGGATTCTGAAGAGCCGGGGCATCTCAGTGTGCATCCAGAAGCTGGATCCTTACCTCAATGTGGATGCAGGCACCATGTCCCCCTATCAGCACGGCGAGGTCTTCGTCACCGAAGATGGCTCCGAGACGGACCTCGACCTGGGCCACTACGAGCGCTTCATCGACCAGAACCTTACCAGTTCCAGCAACGTGACCACGGGGCAGGTCTATTCCGCAGTTATTGCCGGCGAGCGAAAGGGAGACTACCTGGGCAGCACCGTGCAGATCATCCCCCACATCACAGACGAGATAAAGCGGCGCGTGCATCAAGTAGCTCATGAGAGTGGTGCCGAGGTAGTGATCGTCGAAGTGGGCGGCACGGTGGGCGACATCGAAGGCTTGCCCTTCATCGAGGCCCTCCGTCAAATGCGCAGCGACATCGGGCGGGAGAATGTGCTATACGCCCACGTCACGCTGCTCCCCCGGTTGGCAGTCACGGGCGAGCTGAAAACCAAACCTACGCAGCACAGCGTCAAGGAACTGCGAGGTATGGGCATCCAACCTGACTTCATCCTTCTCCGCTCCGACTCCTTGCTAGCCGATGGCATCAGGGCTAAGGTGTCACTTTTCTGCGACGTTGACGAGTTAGCGGTACTGCCTTTGGTTAGCACCACAACGATGTACGAGGTTCCTCTGATCATGGAGGACGCTGGCCTCGGAGATCTCATCGTGGAGAAGTTCGGGCTATCGGCGTCGGAACCGAACCTGGATGAATGGCGCAGGGTCGTGGAGCGGATCAAGAATCCCTCACGTCAAGTGAAAGTCGCGCTCGTCGGCAAGTACGTGGAATTGGTTGACGCTTACATGAGCGTGAGAGAAGCCCTGTACCACGCTGGCGCCCATCATGATGCTGGAGTTGACATCAAGTGGGTGGAATCGGAGCTATTGGAGGCGGATGGGAATCAGCCACTGAGGGACGTCGACGGCATTGTGGTGCCCGGCGGCTTTGGCTACCGGGGCATCGAAGGCAAGATACAGGCCGCCCAATACGCGCGAGAGCATGGCACTCCCTACCTTGGCTTGTGCCTGGGCTTGCAGATGATGGTCATCGAATTCGCCCGATCCGTGGCGGGACTGGAGGGGGCCAACAGTACCGAATTCGACCCGCACACTCCGCACCCTGTGATCGACCTCCTGCCGGAGCAGCGACAGGTGTTCGACAAAGGCGGCACCATGCGGCTGGGCAGCTATCCCTGCCGTCTGGTGGCAGGCACTCGCGCCGGTGAGTCTTACGGCCAAGAAGTCGTGAAAGAGCGCCACCGCCATCGCTTCGAGTTCAACAACCGGTATCGCCAGACCCTCACCTCCCACGGGCTGACGGCGTCCGGACTGCTGGAGGATGGCGATTTGGTGGAAATCGTGGAATTGGAAGATCACCCCTGGATGGTAGCCACCCAGTTCCATCCAGAGTTCAGGTCTCGCCCCAATAGGCCGCATCCTCTGTTCTACTCCTTTCTCTCTGAAGTCATAGATAGGACTGAGAGGCAACAGACGTCGGTACCGCGTCAGAAGGCCCAAGTCACTTAAGCGGAGAGGCGTCGGGGGTTGAGGCATGGGGCGGCCCGATTTCCTGGTCATTGGCCACGTGGCGAAGGACTTGACGAATGGAGGATACCGGCTGGGCGGCACCGCGCTCTATTCGGCCCTCACCGCCAGGAACCTGGGACGGAGCGCGGGGATGATCACCAGCGCCAGCCCTGACGTGGACCTGAGCCAGCTCCTGGAGGATGTTGAGGTCGTCTGTCTTCCTTCACCCGTCACGACTACTTTTCACAACGTATACCAGCAGGGACGGCGACGTCAGTACGTCCATGCAGTGGCCGACAGGATCGAAGCAGACAGCGTGCCCTCCCACTGGCGACAGGCGCCCATTGTCCACCTGGGACCAATAGCCGGTGAGTTCGACGCGGACCTGATGAACCTGTTCCCCTCCTCCTTCGTGGGCCTCACACCACAGGGCTGGTTGAGACGATGGGATGAGCAGGGTCGGGTATCACCCTGTCGATGGATGGAGTCCAGGGAGTTTCTCTCGCGGGCAGATGCGGTTATTGTGAGCCAGGAGGACTTGGAGGGAGAAGCTGGCACCTTGCACAGCCAACTGGGGCTCTCTCGGCTCGCCGTGGTGACCGAAGGACCAAAGGGGGCTACTCTGCATTTACAGGGCAAGAGCTACCACCATCCCGCCGTTGAGAGCAAGGCCGTAGATCCGACGGGGGCCGGAGACGTCTTCGCCGCCGCCTTCCTGGTCAGACTGGCAGAGATCGATGATCCCCACGAGGCTATGAGGTTCGCGACTGCGGCAGCATCCATATCGGTGACGAAGGTCGGCATCGCCTCGGCCCCAGGCCGAGCGGAGATCGAGGACGTGATGAGAAACGTACCATGACCCGCGTATATGCTTTCGCCAACCAAAAGGGCGGAGTGGGAAAGACCACCACCGCCATCAACTTGGCAGCATACCTGGCTGCCAGGGGCAAGAAGCTGCTCCTCGTCGACATCGATCCCCAAGCCAACGCCACCAGCAGCCTGGGAGTAGACAAGGACCGTCTTCCGGCCTCCATATACGAGGCCCTCATTCAGCAGATCCCCCTCAGCAAGATCGTGTTGTCCATTGACCAAGCCAAGCTGGAATTGGTGCCCTCGTCACCTTCGCTGGCAGGCGCCACAGTGGAACTCGTGCGCGTGCCCGAGCGCGCGCATCTCTTGCAGAAGGCCCTTGGCAGCCTGGATAAGCGATACGACTACATCTTCGTTGATGCGCCCCCTAGCCTGGGGATCCTAACCGTCAACGCCCTGACGGCAACCGACGGCGTGATCATCCCTGTGCAATGCGAATACCTCTCCCTCGAAGGGTTGGGCCAATTGATTCGTACCATCAACCTGGTGCGGAGGGACCTCAACCCCAGACTCACAATCACCGGCCTGATAATGACCATGTACGACGTGCGCACCAAGATCGCCCAACAGGTGGTGGACGAGGTGCGCAGGTACTTCTCCGACAAGGTGTTCTCCACCATCATACCGCGAAACGTGCGCCTCAGTGAGGCTCCCAGCTACGGCGAGACCATCCTCACGTATGCACCCAAATCCAGCGGTGCGCTGGCGTACGAAGCCCTAGCAAAAGAGTTCCTGCAAAGAACGGACCAGACAGACAGGAGGTAGGTAGATGCCAAGCGAGAGACGAGGACTGGGCAAGGGACTGGAAGCCTTGATTCCCCCCGCGCCAAGCCCGGCCGGGGTCACGGAGGTCGAGGTGGACAGGATTGTCCCCAATCCACGGCAGCCCCGTCAGGCTCTGGATCCGGAGGCCTTACAAGAGCTGGCTACCTCCATCGAAGAACAGGGTCTGGTCCAGCCCCTGGTGGTGACGGAGGTCGAGGGAGGATATCAAATCCTGGTCGGTGAGAGACGCTGGCGAGCGGCCCAGCTCGCCGGCCTGGAGAAGGTGGCGGTGGTTATTCGCGAGGCCACGCCCCAGCAGATGGTGGAACTGGCGCTGGTGGAGAACCTACAGCGCGAAGACCTGAACCCTTTGGAGACCGCGACTGCTTACCAGCAGCTTGTGGAAGAGTTCGGCATGACACAACAGGAAGTCGCGGACAAGGTTGGAAAGAACCGCGTCACTGTGACCAATACTCTCCGGTTGCTGAAACTCCCGGAAGAAGTGAAGAGGGCATTGCTGGCCGACGAGATCAGCGAGGGGCATGCGAGGGCCATGCTCCGCCTCAGGAGCGAAAACGCACAACTACAGGTTCTACAAGCCATCATCAACAAGGCACTGAGCGTGCGTCAGACTGAGGAGCTGGTTCGGCGCATGGTGGAGGAGCCAAGGGCCAAGCCAAAGCCGCCCCAGAAATCACCCGAGTTGCGAGCCCTGGAAGACAAGTTGCGCCAGGCCCTGGGCACCAAGGTGAGCCTCACTCCCACGGGCAAGGGCGGAAGGCTAGTGATCTACTACTATTCCGACGAGGAGCTACAGGGGATATACGACGTCATAGTGGGAGACTAGTCGAACCAGCGGCCCATCGCTTCTCCGCAGCAGACCGCGCCATCATTGGGAATGCGCCGCTGAATCTTGCGGTCTATCCATGACTATGCCGCGCCCCGGATGAAGCCTCTCGAGCAGGAGATCTGTGGCCGCCCAGTATTCCCTCTCACAGTAGGACTTCGACCTGATGGGTTTTGCCGTCTCCAGCAACAGGTACAACATTGCCGTTGATTGCTCTCCCATCGATCTTCACCGACTTCACTCCGTTGGAGACATGATCGGGGTTCTTGACCTCGATTTGGTACACTGCATTCCTGAACTGTCTTGTTACTTTGAACCCATCCCAGCCTGAGGGAACGCACGGGTCGATTAGGAGTCCCTCATATGTCGGCGTGACTCCCAAGATGTATTGGGTGCCTGCCTGGTAAGCCCAGGAAGCCGTGCCTGTAAGCCAACTGTTGCGGGCCAATCCGAACTGAGGATGTTCGTCACCCAGGATGTTCTGGGGATAGACGTAGGGCTCACATTCAAACTGCTCTATGATATCGTCCTTGGTAACTGGGTTGATCTGGTCATAGTATTCATAGGCGCGGTCACCATTCCCGACAACCGTCTCGGCGATGATAACCCAGGGATTGGCGTGCAGAAAGATGCCGCCGTTTTCCTTCGCTCCAGGAGGGTACGTGGTGATCCCTCCCTTCGCCGGGTCAAAGCCGTCGTATCCTGGTGTGCTTAGCTTGATGCCATTGCGAGTGTTGAGCAGTCGGTATACTGCATCCAGGGCCACCTCTGCCCTGTCCGGAGCGGCAAAACCCGAGATAACCGGCCATGATTGTCCGTTGGCGTAGATCTGCCCCTGTGCGTTCGAGCGAGAGCCGAGCGGGCTCCCGTCCCAGTCAACATACCTCACGTACCACTCGCCGTCCCAGGCATGTTCATTTACGCTCTGCTTCATCGTTTCGTAGTAGGCAGTGTACTGGGCTACCGCTTCTCTGTCGCCGAGATGCCGGGCGAGTTCGATCATTTCCAGCAAGGCCTTGCCATATAGATTGGCCACAAACAAGGACTCCGCACCGGCACGCAGATTGACGGTGTCGTTCCAGTCGGCGAACCCGAGCAACGGCAGCCCGTGGACTCCCATGTCGTGCTGGGTGAACTTGATAGCGCGATGCATGTGGCCGATGACCGTGTCCGACTCGATGGGATGCCCCTCCCTGTCCTTCTCGTAGTAGGGGACCACTTCGTCCAAGAAAGCCAGGTCGCCCGTTTCCTTGAGGTATGCGGTGACGGCAAGAACGATCCAGAGATGGTCGTCACTATAGTATCGAGGGGCCCCTTCTACTTCTCTAGAGTCGCCTTCGGTGGCTACCATGGTCAACGGGTTGAACTGATGCATGGCGGAGCCGTCCCGTTTCTGCACATGTAGGAGCTTTTTGATCAACTCCCTACCCTCTTCCGGCATGCTCACCAAGATGCCCATCACGTCTTGAGAGCTATCTCTGAAGCCGATGCCCCTCGCGCCCAGACCAACTTGGTACAGCGACAGGTACCTGGACCAGATCATGGTAGTGTGGCACTGTCTGGGGTTATGGATGTTCAGCAGACTGTTCATATTGGCGTCAGGAGTCTCGACCTGTAGCCTGGATAGGTAGGTGTCCCAGTACATGGCCATCTCCTTGAACGCCCGCTCCACACGCTCTGCGTCCCGATAGCGGTTGATCAAGGGAAGAGCTCTCTCAATGTTTTCATCCTGGCCCAGTTGTGTGATCAGTCTGGTGGTCTGGCCAGGCTGAATAGTTCCCAGATGGTGGAGCAGGGCGCCGATGTTGTCCCCACGCAGGGCTTCATAGTTGCTGAGTTCCTCTCCCTGCAAGCTGAGCGGGTTCGCCCAGGTGCCGTATTCGTTGTCGCCCAAGAATCGCGTGCGGTCCGTCTCGAAAGAGGATACCGACCGGTTTGAGGCGAAGATGTTGATCTGGGTATCTTTGCTCATGAAAGGGTATTGCGTCAAGATGACCATACCCTCTTGATCACTGTGAGCTCTGCTCTGCATTGTTTGAGGCACCCAATCTGCGTTGGTGAACTGCTTGAGAGCGTCCCGATGGGTGTACTCAACCACGGGGATCGCGTCGATCTCCAGGGGCTGCTCGGACACGTTGGTGATCTGGACATCCCTGATCAACCGGCTCTCTCCCAGGGGGACGAAGATCGTCGCGTCGGTCCTGATGCCGTAGAATTCGGACACGATTCGAGTGTAGCCCAAGCCGATGTGACACTCATAGAGATCGTATGTGTCCAACGTCGGGACGAAATAGGGTGAGAAAACCTTGTACTCCTTCCCCTGCTTGAAGCGCAGGTACAAGGTCTCGCCTTTGAAGTCCGAATTTGGAAGCTGAGGGATGTATTTGGTGACGCGATTTAGAGCAGGATCTCCCCTGCAAATCAACGACCCGCCGGTATGGTCCACAATCCCGCCAAAGTCAAGGGAGCCAACGTAGTTGATCCATTTGACCGGCGTTTTTGGATTCGTGATTACATATTCCCGGTTCTCGTCATCAAAGTACCCGTATCTCACCTGCCAGCCCTCCCGGCTCGACATCTCGAAGGCATCCAAGACGCGTATCAATCCACCACACCATTGGCGGCTATGACTCGACCGTACCAGTGCGCGCTGCTCTTCAACAACCGCCGCTGCGTCGGGTACTCCACATAGACAAGGCCAAAGCGTTTCGAGTATCCGTGCGCCCACTCAAAGTTGTCCAGCAGCGACCAGGCAAAGTAGCCTCTCAGCGGCACTCCAGCAGCAATGGCTCGTGCTGCGGCCGTCAAGTGCTCTTTGAGATATGCGATGCGCAACGGATCATCCACCCGCCCATCGGGACCGATCCGATCCGGATAAGCGGCGCCATTCTCGGTGACATAGAGCGCCGGGAAGCGGTAGTCGAAGTGCAATCGGCCGACTAGATCGTAGAGCCCTTCCGGATGGACCTCCCACCCCATCTCAGTCTGGTCTGAATTGGGAAACACTGTGCGGGGGGCATTGTCAGCCTCGGCGATTTTGGTGCTCCGCACGATGGCGCGGGTGTAGTAGTTCACTCCGAAGAAATCGAGGGGAACGGCTATCGCCTCCATGTCACCCGGTTGCACGAAGTCCATGGGCTGTCCGTAGTGGGCCACGATGTCTGCCGGATAACCCCGTGCCGAGATCGGATCAAGAAACCACCGGTTGACAACCCCATCTCCCTCCCAAGCTGCAGCCCGATCGGCCGCGCTGAGGGACGCGGGGGTCTGGCCACTCAAATTCAGCGCGATCCCCACGTGCGCCTCCGTGCTGTTGCGGCGGATGACGGGAACGGCCCACCCATGGGCCAGCAGCAAATGATGGGCCGCGGCCAGCGCCTCCCCGAGGTCGCAATGACCTGGGGCATGGCGTCCCTCAAGATGTCCAACGATAGCACTGACGAAAGGCTCGTTGAGCGTGATCCAGTGTTTGACCCGGTCTCCCAGCGAGTGGGTGACCAGGTCCGCGTACTCCACGAACGCCTCGGCGGTGACCCGAGCAGGCCAGCCGCCTTGATCCTGAAGAGCCTGAGGCAGATCCCAGTGGTAGAGCGTGACGAAGGGCTCGATCGCCGCCTCCAGAAGCGCATCCACGAGCATGCTGTAGAAGTCAAGCCCGGCGGGGTTGACGCGGCCTCGCCCCTCGGGAAGTAAGCGCGGCCAGGATATCGAGAAGCGATAGGCCTTCAGGCCGAGCCCCGTCATCAGGCCCACATCCTCGGGCCAGCGGCGGTAGTGATCACAGGCGACATCACCTGTGTCGCCGTTGGCTATCCTGCCAGGCGTATGGCAGAAGCGATCCCAGATGCTCTCCCCTTTGCCGTCCTCGTCCCACGCGCCTTCAATCTGATAGGCGGAAGTGGCGGCACCCCACAAGAAGCCCTTTGGAAAAGAAACTGCCGGTCCCATTCTCGCAACCACGAACCCAGATCTCGCCGACCGGGACTGCACCCCATGCGAATCCCGATCAGCCGAGAATCGCCTCGACCACCGCCTCAGTCTGGCCCGCAGGCGGCGGTGGAACAATGACTCCTTCGATTGGTCGGCCATCCACCGTCAGCGAAACCATGCTTCCGTCGCCAACGCGTTCCACTGAGATACGGTAGGTCACGCCTCGAAAGACGCGCCTGATCTTGAATCGCGGCCAGGAGC
>CAZNMJ010000092.1:0-12090 GCA_964573815.1 uncultured Anaerolineales bacterium | reverse complement strand
GGTCACCGGCATCTGTAGGACAGGTTGCCAACCTGTCCTACGCTTCGAGGATCGGGAGTGCCCCGAACCCAACACGTGCATGGGACGACTTTGCTATTGAGAGCAGACACACCCCGGCAGAACCGCTCCGTGTGCGACCGAGAACGAGCTGAGTTGTTTGCACTCGGCACCGTTCAGGGCTATGATTGTCTTGTGGGGCGGGGTCGCGCCCGAAGCCGTGACCCCGGAGCGCAGGAGCAGCATTGCATGCGTGTGCTTTTCATCTTGAAACAGGTGGACTACGAGCCTCAAGGCATCCTTCACCTGTCCAGCGTCTTGAAGAGGGCCGGGCACGAAGTCAAGTTGTGCATCGTCAGCCAGGAGGATCCCTTCGACGCGATGCAGGAGTTCAAACCGGGTATACTGGCCTATAGCGTGACCACTGGCGCGCACAAGTACTACCTGGATCTGAACCGGCAGATCAAGGAGCGATTCGACGTCTTCTCCGTGTTCGGCGGTCCTCACGCCACCTTCTTCCCGGAGATGATCGAGGAGGAAGGGGTGGACGGTATCTGCATCGGCGAGGGAGAAGGAGCCATGCTGGAGCTTGCGGAGGCTCTGGAGAACGGAGCCTTACAGCCCAACATCCGCAACTGGTGGTTCAAGCTCAACGCGGAGATCGTGCGCAACCCGCTGCGACCCTACATCGCAGATCTTGATGCCCTGCCCTTTCCCGACCGAGATCTGGTCTACGAACAACATCGGCCAACTCGCAACAGCAAGATCAAGCACTTCTTCAGCGGCAGAGGCTGCCCCTATGACTGCACCTACTGCTTCAATCACGCATTGTCTGAGATATATCGGGGGCTGGGCAAGCGGGTTCGGAAGCGGAGCGTGGACGTAGTCTTGGCTGAGATTAATGAGGTAGGGGAGAGATATCCTCTGGCCTTCGTGGTCTTTCTGGACGACACCTTCACTATACGCACGGACTGGATGGCCGAGTTCGCCGAAGAATACCCCAGCCGGGTCGGCCTGCCATTCTTCTGCAACGTGCGAGCCAACCTAGTGACACAGGAGTTGGTGGAGCAACTCCGACATGCAGGTTGCGTAAGCGTGGGCATGGGCATTGAAGCGGCCAATGATCGTATCCGCAACGAGGTCTTGCACCGCAACATGAGCAAAGAGCAGATAGTGAACGCCTGCGAGATGTTGAGGAGAGCGGGCATCAATGTGATGAGCACCAACATGGTGGGTCTGCCGACGGGTGGTCTTGAGGATGACCTGGAGACCCTGAGATTGAACATCGAGTGTCGGCCTGCTTTCGCCAATGCCTTCATCTTCCAGCCCTATCCTCGTACGCAGCTAGGGGAGTTGGCCCGCCGCGAGGGTTTGGTGGAGGGCACCCTGGATGACATCTCCGTGTCCGCTTGGGACAGCTCGGTGCTCCGATTCCCTCCTGACGAAAAGCGTCAGATCGAGAATTTGCAGAAACTGTTCGCCGTCACTGTGCAATGGCCGTGGCTCCTGCCCCTCGTGCGCCAGCTGATCAGACTGCCCAAGAACAGGGCCTTCTGGCTGGTACATAAGCTCTGGAAAGGATACACCATCGCCAGGAGGATTCACCCGGTGCGTCTCTCCGCAGCAGAGTATCTGGAATCCGTCCGGCATTTTATGAAGCTCGACTAGCATTGCTCTTGGCCGTGTGTCCAATGCGGTCATCGCGGTTCGAGCGCATGAGAGGAAGTGTACTATGGATGAGAGCAGGACCGATGTAGCGGTCTTCATAGACTTCGAGAACATATACATCTCGGTGCACAACAAGTACGATGCCGACCCCAACTTCGAGTACGTGATGGATAAGTGCGCCGAATATGGGCGTATCACCATCGCTCGGGCGTACGCCGATTGGTATCGGTATCCGAGAGTGACCAGTGCCCTCTATGCCCACGGTATCGAGCCCATGTACGTCCCCACGTACTACTATGAGCGCGACAAAGCCCACACCGCCAGCGCCATCAAGAACAGCGTGGACATCCACCTTTGCATCGACGCCATCAAGACTCTGTACGGCTATCCCAACATAAGGAGCTACATACTGGTCACCGGAGATCGGGACTTCATCCCTGTGGTGAACACAATTCGTCAGTATGGCAAATGGGTGGTGGTCATCGGCGTGGGGGGAGCAGCCTCCTCCCACCTGGCGCAAAGCGCCGACGAGTTCATGCTGTACCAGCACCTGATGGACAAGGAGGTCAAAGAGGCGCCCAGGGACATCTACGATGCGCTGGTGGAGGCCATCAATCTGGCCCGGCAGAGGGACAATGTATCGACCATGGCTACCCTGAAGCTGTTGATGATGGAGATTCTGGAAGGGTTCGACGAGAAGGAATATCGCGACTCAGAGGGGAAGCCCTTCGCCAAGTTCAAGGATTTCGTGAGACAAGCGGAGAAGCGCGGTTTGGTACAGATTTTCACCAGCGGCACGGTGCACGAGGTTTTCCTGCCGGGCGAAGACCCGTACGAGCTAAGCCATTTCGTGTCGGAGGTGGTCTCGGAGGAAGAGGAGGCCGTAGGTGGAATCGGTCCCAAGGAGTGGAGGATCTTCCGGGACATGATGAAGCAGTTCGACGACCCGGTGAGGTTCGTGCAGATTTACAACGCCTTGCGTGGGTTGCGGAACACAGAGGTGATCGACCTCTCCAACGCCGAGATAAGGGAGATGATCAAGACGGGCATACGGGAGGGGTTGTTGATCCGCACCACCAGAGGCGCCCACGGGTATTATCAACTGGACGCAGGTTGTCCGTTGCCGTCAGCTGCATAGTGCAGCTCGCAGAGGCTCTCTGGATATGAGATTAGCCCGCATGTCCGACGACCGCTTCGGTGCATAGGGGTACGGGGAGTGCTCTGTGGGGCCTACGCTCTGTCCCGAACCGGTCCCTCTGTTCGGTCCTTCCCGTTTCCGCCGAGCGGCTGTTCGGCCAAACCCTAGACCTGTGGCAGAAACCTGTCATCGAACGGTAGTGTGACAAGAGAACGGGACCATCGCCCATGAAACCCCCCAAGTACGTCGATACGGTGCGGCGGTTGATCCACTGGCACTACGCCGTGCTCATCGCAAGGTCTGCAGGTTTCGAGGGGAACTACGGTTTCGTGGTGTCCCGCTACAAGAAGCTCGAGTCCGGGGAGATGAGTTGGTCTTCTTCCGTCCGTGACTATGAGAAGGAGTTGGACAAGGGCAGAGTGTGCGTCTACTGCAGTTCGACGACCCGCCTCAGTACCGACCACATTGTCCCCACCTCAAGAGCGGGAGTGGATCCAAGGATCGTCGCCCTGCTGGACTCATCCGACAACTGCGTCTCCGCCTGCAAGGTCTGCAATTCGAGCAAAGGCAGCAAGGATGTCTTCGAATGGTATGGAGCGAAACGTGTGGCCGAAATCCCGAAGCTGGTCCTCTCCAAGTTCTTGAAACTGTCCTACCGCCTTCACGAAACCCAAGGCACACTTGATCTCAAGGACCCGAACATGGATGGCGTGCTAGACATCTATGACCTGGGAGTCGTGATCACTCACTTGATCTCCAGGATTTCTGATAGAGCGCAGAAGTAGCCACAGGCTGAACCGCGCCGGTACCCCCAAATGACGCTCCTTTCCCTGTTGTTGATCGGCGCCCTGGGGTATTTGTTGGGTTCCTTTCCCTCCGGAGTTGTGGTGGTCAGAATACGGACGGGAAAGGACCTGCGCAAGGTAGGCACCGGACACACAGGGGGCATGAATGTGCGGCGGGTAGCTGGGTTGGCACCCGCCGTTCTCGCTGTGCTGGGCGATGCGGCCAAGGCCATCGTGGCCGTGAAACTGGCTGAGATCCTCGGCCCCCACCCATGGGCGGTTCCGGTAGCCGCTACGACGGTCGTTATTGGACACTGCTGGCCCCTCTATACGCGCTTTCAGGGCGGCATGGGCCTCGCGAGCGCCGCCTTCATTCTCCTCTACCTTAGCCCTCTTGCGCTGCTCGTCTTGGTGGCTGCTTGGCCGATTTGGTACCTGATCTTCCGGCATCGCTATCGGGCGTCCGCAGCGACGGCACTGACTACACCCTTGGCGCTCTGGATCACGGGCAGCCCTATGGATCTGGTGGCCATGGGGGCTGCCGTGGGGATCGTCATCGCAGTGCGGCATATCCCCAGCGTGAGGTGATGCCAGAGCGAGCCAAGGAGCTCTATGCAGGGGCGCGGAGAGCTACCCCGTGGCCTCAGAGCCAGACGACTCCAGATCCCCTAGTTCGTATAGAATCGCGGCCGTTGCCACCATCCCCGCGGTCTCCGCACGAAGAATGCGGGGGCCAAGAGTGACGGGGATTGCTCCATAACGCTGGGCCTGAGTCAGCTCCTGCGGGGTGAAGCCGCCCTCGGGCCCGATGAAGAGGTTTATGGAGAAGGGAAGGCGCTCGGCTGCCCTGAGGACAGAGCGCAGGCTGCGCTCCTCTTCCTCCTCCCAGGGGATGAGGGTCAGTCCTCCACGGGCTGCCTCTTCACAGGCGGCGGGGAAGAGCACGGCTGGGCGCAGAGTGGGAAACCGACCACGCCGCGATTGTTCAGCGGCTTCTATCAGTATCCGCCACCATCGGTCGGTCTTGGTCTTGCTGATATCCTCCACGCTGCCGATGATGCAGCGCGCGGAGATCATGGGGACGAAACCCACGATCCCCAGTTCCGTCCCTTTCTGGAGGACCCACTCGAAATTGTCCAGTTTGAGCAGAGCTTGGTAAAGAGTGATTTTGGTGCGCGGTTCCGCCGTTGCCAGAGATTTGTGGACCACCTGCCCTTCAATCCTCTGGCTGGTGACGTTAGTGACTTCGGTCTCATGCTCCCATCCAGAGTTGTCCAATAGGACGATGTGAGTTCCAGCCTTCACGCGCAACACGTTCCTCAAACGGTGCACCAGCGGTCCGGTGATGGTGACTTCCTCTTGCTCCAGCCAAGACGCAGGGACGAAGAAGCGGTGCAGGCTCAAGATTGCCTCCCCGTCAGCTGCAATCTGCCGGCTGTCTGAGGCTTGGTCGCACACAAACTCACCCAGTACTCCACCTGATGTCGGGCCGTGATCTGCATGCCGCACCCCTCGAGAACAGCACGTACCGTGGGCTCGGCGATATCTACAATCCCCCCTGCTATTAGCCATCCTGCTGGTTTCAGCCAGGTGGTGAGGCCTTTCTCTAACATATCCGCGATGACTTCGGCGACAATGTTGATGGTGATGCCATCCCCACTGGGCCTCGGCATCCCGGCGAGGGAATCGAGGGAACCCTCTTGTACCTCAACGATCTCCATCAGGCCGTTCAGAGAGACGTTGTTGCGCGCCACCTGGACTGCTGTGGGGTCGCTATCCAGCGCCAGGACTCTACTAGCGCCCAGACTGGCGGCGGCGATGGCAAGGATCCCCGAGCCAGTACCTACGTCGAGCACACTGTCCCCATTCCTGACAAGCTCCTCTAGGTAGACGAGACACATACGGGTAGTGGCGTGCAGGCCAGTACCAAAGGCCATCCCTGGCTCCAGGTCGATCACAATATGGTCGTTCAGGGCCGGTATGTTCTGCTCCGGGAGCTTGAACACCAGGCGCTCCCCGATGCGCTGGGGCTGAAAGTAGGATCTCCAGGCGGTGGCCCAGTCCTGCTCCTCCAACTCTCTGAACTGAGGGTGCGTGAGAGGGTAGTGCTCGGCGAGCCTGAGGAGTTCTTTCTCGAGGTACAGACGCCTCTCTTCGTGACCATGGATCAACGGTAAGTAAGTCTTGACCGTAGTGACAGTGCTGCCGCCATTGGCCACGCGCTGCTCATCAAGGAGTAGTTGCTCGTGTACCGCCCCACCCTGGCCCCAGTCATCGAACAATCCGCCGACCACCTTGGCAGACTCGTCGTCGTCAACCTCTACGCTGATCTCTAGCCAGTTCAAGGCTTGACCCTCACTGAGAATGCACTACTGCCTTTCCCTTATCTGAGATCCCACGAAGCTCTGACAAGGGTGCCGAAAAAGTAGTCGTATGGCTGATGCCCAGTGGTTCTTCAAAGCCGGCGCTCAAGACCTGGGCATCGTTGTTCACGGTAGCGACTCGATTCGGGGAGTAGCTCAGCAGTCGCTCAACGGGGGATGATTCTTCCTACCCCAGGACGTCCTTCAGTCGGTCGAAGAAGCCCTTTTCGCCCTGAGGTATGACTTCCGTGCCCAGGGTCCCGGCCAGCTCCTCGAAGAGTCGACGTTGCTCGTCCGTTAGTTTCTTGGGCGTCACGACGTAGACGGTGACCAGTTGATCCCCGCGCCCTTCACCTCTCAAATAGGGTATGCCCTTCTTGCGCAGGCGGAACGTCTCACCGGTCTGCGTGCTAGCAGGAATGACGAGTCTTTCTAAGCCGTCGAGAGTGGGAACCTCTATCTCATCGCCCAGTGCTGCTTGGGCGACATTGATAGGCAGTTCCAGGAAGACGTCGCTGTTGTGCCTCTTGAAGTAGGGGTGTTTCCGCACGGAGATGACCACGTAGAGGTTTCCCGGCATACCGCCGCGCAGGCCTGCCTGACCCTCCTCGGACAGACGTATCTGGGTACCATCGTCAACTCCGGCGGGAACGTGGATGGAGAGTTGCTTGGTGACGCGCACCTGCTTCTGGCCACGGCATTCGCTGCAGGGGGTGCTAACCACCTCTCCCTCTCCTCCGCACCGTCCGCAGGTGCTCACATTGACGAATGACCCAAAGACGGACTGCCGAACCCGGCGCACCTCCCCTGTACCATTGCACTGGGGACAGCGAATGGGGTCCGTGCCCGGATCGGCTCCGGTGCCCCGACAGACGGGGCAGGTATCCAGTTTGGTGATCTCTACTTCCTTATCACACCCGAAGGCGGCTTCTTCAAAGGTGAGGGTCAGGTCATAGCGGAGGTCACCACCACGTTGAGGAGCCCTTCTAGCGGCAGTCCTCACGCCGCCGAATCCGAACAAGTCCTCGAAGATGTCGCCAAACCCGAACCCTCCGAAATCCGTGGCGAAGCCTCCCCCGGCGCCGACACGGCCCCAGCGGTCGTACTCGGCCCGCTTTCTGCGGTCGCCGAGGACCTCGTAGGCCTCGTTGATCTCCTTGAAACGCTCTTCAGCGTCGGGGGACTTGTTGAGGTCGGGATGGTACTGGCGGGCCAACCGGTGATAGGCCCGCTTAATCTCGGCATCGTTGCTTGAACGGCTGACGCCCAAGATCTCGTAGTAGTCTCTCTTGGCTGTCATGAACCATGAACCTTGTGGCTACTCTGCTTGGACAGCACAGTCTATCTGACAGCGGGGCAAAAGGCAAGGCAGAGGGCAGGGACAGTCTCGCCCCTGCCCTCGCAGATTCTCCTGTTACACCTCTCTGAACTCACCTTCGACGGTGCCCTCGTCCTCTGGCTCCGAAGGGCCAGCTTCTCCACCTGGGGGAGGAGGCGTGGCACCAGGCTGCTCGTACATGGCAGCCCCTATCCTCTGCATGGCCTCTGTCAGTTCCTGGGTCTTGCGGCGCATCAGGTCCACGTCCTGGCCTTTCATGGCCTCCCGCACTTCGGCAGCCTTGGCCTCCACGTCGCTGCGCACGTCGGCGGGCACCTTGTCGCCCAGGTCACGTAGCGTCTTGTCGGCGGTGTAGGCGGCCTGGTCGGCGTAGTTGCGCGCTTCGATCTCCTCTTTGCGCTTACGGTCGTCGGCCTCATGCGTCTTGGCCTCGTCCACCATACGCTTGATCTCGTCCTCGGTGAGGCCGCTAGACGCGGTAATGGTGATATGCTGCTCGCGGCCAGTGGCCTTGTCCTGGGCAGAGACGTTCAAGATGCCATTGGCGTCTATGTCAAAAGACACCTCTACTTGCGGCACCCCTCTGGGGGCCGGCGGTATGCCGTCTAGATTGAACCGCCCGAGGGTCTTGTTGTCGGCCGCCATAGGCCGCTCTCCCTGCACGACGTGCACTTCCACTTGGGTCTGTCCGTCCGCAGCTGTGGAGAAAATCTGCGACGTATGGTACGGAATCGTCGTGTTGCGGGCCACCAATGGGGTAGCCACGCCACCCAGGGTCTCAATGCCCAGCGTCAAGGGCGTGACATCGAGAAGTAGCACATCCTTGACCTCGCCCCCCAGCACGCCGGCCTGAATGGCCGCGCCCAGGGCAACTACCTCATCGGGATTGACTCCCTTGTGAGGCTCCTTGCCGAAGAACTTCTTTATTGCCTCCTGTACCGCGGGCATTCGCGTCTGGCCACCGACGAGGATAACCTCATCAATGTCGGCCGTCGTCAGTTTGGCATCCTCCAGCGCCTGCCGGCAGGGAGGAATCGTCTTCTCGATGAGATCGCCTACCAACTGCTCCACCTTGGATCTGGTCAGTGTCATGGTCAGGTGCTTGGGCCCGCTGGCGTCGGCGGTGATGAAGGGCAAGTTGACCTCCGCCTGCATCACCGTCGAGAGCTCTACCTTGGCCTTCTCCGCGGCCTCCTTCAAGCGCTGCAGAGCCATCCGGTCGTCGCGCAGGTCGATACCCTGCTCCTTCCTGAATTCCTCAGCCACGTAGTCGATGATGCGCTGATCGAAGTCATCGCCGCCCAGGTGGGTGTCGCCGTTGGTGGACAGCACCTCGAACACCGGAGGATCGCCCGCCTCTATCTCCAGGATGGAGATGTCGAAGGTACCTCCGCCCAGGTCATAGACGGCGATCTTCTCGTCCTGCTCCTTGGCCAGCCCGTAGGCCAGCGAGGATGCCGTGGGCTCGTTGATGATGCGTAGCACGTCGAGCCCAGCTATCCGGCCGGCGTCTTTGGTGGCCTGCCGCTGAGAGTCGTTGAAGTAGGCAGGTACAGTTATTACCGCCTGAGTGACAGTCTCGCCCAGATAGGCTTCGGCGTCCGCCTTGAGTTTCTGCAGGATGAAGGCCGAGATCTCGGGCGGGGAGTATTCTTTGCCGCCCATGACCACCTTCGCGTCCCCATTGGGCGCCTCTGTCATCTTGTACGGTAGCAGTTCGATGTCACGTTTCACGATCGGATCGCTGTACTTTCGACCCATGAGCCGCTTGATGGAGAATATGGTGTTGTCGGGGTTCGTGATGGCCTGTCTTTTGGCCACAGTGCCCACCAACCGCTCTCCGCTCTTGGATACGGCCACCACCGAGGGAGTCAATCGACCACCCTCCGAACTGGGGATGATCGTAGGCTCTCCAGCCTCCATGATCGCCACTCCAGAGTTTGTAGTTCCTAGGTCAATGCCAATTATCTTAGCCATGTTCTCAAGTGTCCTCCTTCTTACTCAGTCCGTTCCTTGCTCTCGTCTCTTGGCTTTGCTGCCACTCTCACCATTGAGGGTCGCAGCACTCTGTCTTTTAGTTTGTATCCCTTCTGTAACTCGCTGATGATTGTGTCTTCCTCATACTCCGTGGTCTCTTCGCGGACCGCGGCATGATGGAGTTCTGGGTCGAACTTCCTGCCGATGGCTTCGATCTCCTCCAGACCCTCCTGCTCCAACGTCATGCGAAGCCTACGCTCGATGAGGAAGATGCCTTCGACCCAGGTCAAGCCCTGCAAGTTGTTGGGCACGGTTTGCAGGGCGCGCTCGCAATCGTCAAGGATGGGCATTAGCTTGCTGATGAGCGCGGCATTGGCGAGGCTTACGAACTCCTCTCGTTCCCGCTCAACACGCTTCTTGTAGTTGGCAAACTGTGCCTGAGAGCGCTGTAACTGCTCGAGGTACTCGGCAGCTTCAGCCTTCGCCTTCTGCAACTCATCAACTTCCTCTTCGAGAGCTTCCTCTACAGCTTGCTCCTCTGCTTTGTCCTGCACTTTCTCTTCCAATTGCCTCGTTACCTCCTCACCCGTATGTGCTCGATGGTCAGCTACTGAGCAAACCGGCCTCGGACCAGTCTGCTCATCAGGTCAGCCATGTAGTTGACCATCGGTACATTCCTGCCATAGGGCATGCGGATGGGCCCCATGACGCCAAGCACTCCTTCTGTCCGCCAGGCTGCACCGTAGCGTGCGAGAACGAGGCTGAAATCGCTCATCTGCGGCCAACGCTCTTCGCCGCCGATGATCACCTGGACCCCACCGTGTGAGAGAGCTATCTCAGACAGGATGCTCTCCAGATGGCCTGGCTGCTCAAGAATCCCGACCACCTTCTCCACCTGCTCAGCCTCCGTAAACTCGGGCTGTCTCAAGATGTGAGCGAAGCCATATCGGTGGAGTTCAAGACCATGACCCAGGTCCACCTCGTTCATCAGTTCCACTACCTGCTTCGTCAGTTCTTCCTGAGCAGGCTTCAACTGTGAAGACTTGGCTCGGATTTCCTCGCTGCTCAGGTCGAGCAGCAAGGCGTTTAGTTCATCCGCTAGACTCCTCAAGGTGCCTGGGACTCGCATGGATTCGAGGCGTATGATACGCTGCCTCGCCGAGCCCTCTTGCAGCAGCAGCGACAAGAGGACGCTGGATTCTCCAATCCACACCAACTCGAGCCGCCCAAATCGGGACCGGCGCGTTCTGGGTGATGTCACCAGGGAGGCGGTCCGGGCTCTGCTGGTGAGTATGGCTCCTGCCAGCCTTATCCACTGCTCCAGGTCCACGTCCACTTGATGGAACTGATGCTCGATCATCCGTCGCTCGCTCACGGGCAACGCCATCTCTTCCATCAGGTACTCCACGAAGTACCGATAGCCCAAGGCAGTTGGCACGCGACCGGCCGAGGTATAGGGATGAGTGAGATACCCCAGCCCTTCGAGACGCGCCATCTCGGAACGGATGGTCGCCGCACTCACCCCCAAGTCACGCCTCTCCACGGTCGCCTTGGAACTGACCGGTGTGGCCCTGTCTATATATTGTCGGACAACGAAATCCAGGATTTGTTCCTGTCGTTCGGGCAATCGCTCCATTTTAGTATCCTGCTACGGGGCTCAATCGTCCGTATGCACGGAATTAGCACTCTAACATAGAGAGTGCTAATTCTAGTATAATGATACCAGAAAAGCAGGATTCTGTCAAATCGTGCTATCAGCTTCTGCTCTTGATTCGCAGTGTCGCGACGAGGAATCGGACTCACGTACGGCCTGCCCTGAGAGGTCTTGTCACGCGCAAGCCGACTGTAGGTACAGCACTCAGTTCCCAGGCCGGTGGATGGGACCCAGGAACCATGGAGTCATCTGTGGGCGCAAGGCGAGAGTTGGCGCGGCGACTGAGTGGGGAGTTGGCAGCGTGAAGCTGGAGTCATCCGGGCGACGGTCTTTTCTCCCGCTTCGCATGGCTGTTTTCAGGTCTATCTGACCCACGTTTGGCCAGCGTCGGGTCCTGACCGTTCAGTCCGAACTCTGAGTCGCCCTGGTTCGATGACGTCCGTCAGCGCAGGGGAGTGTACAAACCTACGAGTTCCGCTTGGTCCAGCACGTGTCCCTCCGTGGCTTGCAGTACCTCGGCCATAGTCGCCCCCGCCGATAGGTCGAGCAGGGTATCGAGGGCATACAGCGTGAACACGTAGCGGTGCTGGTCAGGTGGGCAGGGCCCGTCGTATCCGACTAGGTTGATTGGCGCCCCGCTTGGGAACGTCTCCCCTTCCCCCACGTAGAGCGCGAAGTCGTTGGTGCCTTGAAGGGTGCCATCGGGCAGCGTGGCCTCCGCGGGCAGCCCCTCCGGCAGGCTGGTAACCGTGGGAGGGATGTTGTAGATCACCCAGTGGACGAAGCCTGGTGGCTGCGAGTCTGGGTCGGCGACGAGCAGGGCCAGGCTCTGTGTTTCTGCGGGGGCTCCGGACCACTGGAGTGGCGGCGATAGGTTGTTGCCGTCACAAGCGTACTGCACGGGGATCTCTCCGTCGGCCTCGAAGGCGCTGCTGGAGATATGCAGAGCTGCTGCGGGCGGGGGCGCAGGCGATGGCGGTTCCTCCGCCGGGGCTTCCAGGGTTGGTGTGCTCGGTACCGAAGTTGCCGTGGGTAGCGCTGTGGTCGGCGACGGCTCAACAGATGGCGCGGCTGGCGATGCAGTTGGTCCGCAGCCTCCGGCCACTAAGGTGACAAGAGTCAGAAGAAAACACAGAGCGACGAGTCTTCTCATTCCTCTCCCTCCTTCT
>CAZNMJ010000091.1:0-12201 GCA_964573815.1 uncultured Anaerolineales bacterium | reverse complement strand
CGACTTAGACCATCGGTGGAATCCATGGCCAAGCAGCGTACCCAGTCATCGCCCAGGTGCTGCTGCACCTCCAATACCAGCTTCCCTTTGCCGTCTTGCGGAATCTCCACCGCATCGTATATCTCAGGAAGTTGCTCGGGGGGAAACTCAATATCCACTACCGGCCCGATCACCTGCACGACTCTGCCGCTCACCTTCTCTGCCATCAGTATCTCATCCTCCTAGCAACAGCACAGTACTCACGATCTGGGCTCTTGCGCCAGCATCCTATCCGGCCATCGCTCGCGCTCTAGCCAGCGCCTCCGCGCCTCCTGCGATGTCCAGCAACTCCTTAGTGATAGCTTCCTGGCGAGCCCGGTTGTATGTGAGGGTCAAGTCATCCACCAAGGCTGTGGCGTTCTCAGACGCCGCGCGCATAGCCACCATCCGCGCCGAATGCTCGCTCGCCTGAGCATCCAGGATTGCCTGATAGATCTGTAATACCGTGAACCCTTCCAAGACTTCATTCAAGACCGTTTCAGGGTCTGGTTCGATGGTATATGCTATCGCCCCGGCTCCCTCGAGGACGGCGGGCTGGATAGGCAGCAATTGCCTGGTGACCGGACGCTGAACCATGGTGTTGACAAAATGCGCATAGATCATGCAGATCTGATCAAAGGTTCCGTCCAGGAACTCATCAATCACCAAGCGCGCAATAGGGGTTATTTCCGCTAGTGGAGGCTGGTCAGGCATGCCCGAGAAGTCTGCATAGACATCGGCCCCATAACGGATCATGAAATCGAAGCCTTTTCGTCCAACAGTGATGATTCGCACAGCACTCGGCTCGCGATTCATGAACCCAACCGCCTCGCGTAGGACATTGGTGGGCAGGCCTCCGCACAGCCCTCGGTCAGGCGTGATGAGAAGCAGGCCGGTGTTCCTCATAGTCCGCTTTTCCAACAGCGGATGCAGGACCCTTCCCGCCGCTGGCTGGCTGGCAAGATACGTGAGGATCTCCCACGCCCTTTCCGCATAAGGCCGTGAGGCCAGGGTCCGCTCCTGAGCACGCCTCATCTTGGAGGCAGATACCGCCTCCATGGCCCGCGTTACTTGGCCGATATTGGTCACACTGCGAATACGTCTCTGTATCTCACGCGCTGTAGCCAAATCAATTCCTCGCTAGCTGGTTCTCTGTGGTGACTGGGGAATACAACCTGTCTGCCCCTTAGTCCCTCGTACTCCGTAGCTACTAGGACACGGTTTCCTGATACTCCAGAATGATCTCGCAGAGTCCATTCTCGGTCTCGTCATCCAGTTGCTCCGTTTCCATGATCCGACGCCCGATCTCGGGATGGACCGAATCCATGAAGCGGAGGAACCCATCCGCCCATCCCCTCATCTTCTCGATAGGAACATCATCCGCATAGTCGTGGGTCACGGCGTAGATTAGCATGACCTGGTGATCCAAGGGCACGGGCTCATATTGAGGCTGCTTCAGTATCTCGGTCAACCGCTGGCCGCGCTCCAACTGGTCTCTCGTAGCCTTGTCCAGGTCTGACCCGAACTGCGCGAAGGCGGCCAATTCGCGGAACTGAGCAAGCTCCAACCTTAGTCTGCCAGCCACATCCTTCATGGCCTTGGTCTGCGCCTTGCCACCCACGCGGGAGACCGAGAGGCCCACGTTGATGGCAGGTCGAATGCCGGCATAGAAGAGGTCGCTCTCCAGATAGAGCTGTCCATCGGTGATGGAGATGACATTCGTGGGAATGTAGGTAGTGATGTCGCCCAACTGAGTCTCGATAATGGGTAGGGCTGTTAAGCTACCGCCCCCAAACTCAGGGTGCATCTTCGCCGCCCTCTCCAGGAGACGGGAATGAAGGTAGAACACATCGCCAGGATAGGCCTCTCGCCCAGGCGGACGGCGGAGCAGTAGCGATACCTGCCGATAGGCCCAGGCGTGCTTGGTGAGATCATCGTAGATGATCAAGGCATCCTTGCCCTGCTCCATGAACTCCTCGCCCATAGCGCAGCCGGCGTAGGGCGCGATATACTGTAGCGAAGCTGGCTCCGACGCAGAGGCTACCACGACCACGGTGTGATCCATGGCCTCAAACCGCTCCAATGTCGCTACCACCTGCGCCACGTTGGCTCGCTTCTGGCCTACGGCTATATAAATACAGATCAGATCCTTGTCTTTCTGGTTGATGATGGTATCGATAGCCAGCGCCGACTTGCCCGTCTGCCGATCACCGATGATGAGCTCCCGCTGACCACGGCCGATGGGGAACATGGAATCAATGGACTTGATACCCGTCTGCACTGGTCTGTTCACAGACTCTCGAACCGTCACGTTGGGTGCGATTCTCTCGACGGGGCGGAAGGCATCCGATTCGATGGGTCCCTTGCCGTCAATAGGCATACCAAGGGCGTTGACCACCCGCCCGACGAGGGCATCGCCCACCGGCACTGATACGATGCGCCCTGTTTGGCGCACCTCATCCCCCTCCTCGATGTCGGTGTAGTCACCCAGGATGATGATGCCGACCTGGGTCTCCTCCAGGTTCAGGACCATCCCCATGACGCCCGTCTTGGTGAACTCCACTAACTCACTGGCCATCACAGTCGGCAACCCGGTAGCCCTCGCGATGCCGTCACCCACCTCAACGACCGTGCCTACATCCACGGCCTTCAAGGGAGCCTCGTAGGCCTCGATCTGCCGCCGCAAAGCAGCGGTTAGTTCATCCACTTGTGAGGCCATTACCACCTCCTCGGTTCCCAGACAGCGTTCCTAATGCGAGAAGATAACCCTTCGCCGACACCCGAGAGCCAATCCAGATCCCTGCAAGGTAGAAGGCGCTGTTGTGTTCCGCAGACTCACCGGCTAGACGGTGAGGGTCACCGTGCCGGAGCCACGGTCTGCGCCAGCGCTTCCAGCTTGCCCTTCACGCTCCCATCGATGACTTGATCGCCCGCTCGAACGACGACGCCACCTAGCAGCGAGGGCTCCACCTCGAAACGCACGTCCAGAGTTTGATTGAATCTAGCTTCCAGTTTCTTGCGCAGAGCCGCCTGCTCGTCCTCAGTCAAAGGAACAGCGCTGCTGATCCTTACCTTCAGGCTTGCAGACGTGGGTTCTGTGTCCTTCGTCACTGCAGCTCACCTACCTCGGCGATGAACTCCTGTATCAAGCGTCGATGAGCCTTCTCATCTAGTGACTCACCAACTACCCTGCCCGCGGCCGCAAGAGCCAGGTCTACTATCTGGTTCTGCGCCTGCAGCAAGACCTGTCGTCGCTCATACTCCATCTCATCCTGAGCTTTGCTCACGATTTCCGCAGCTTCCACTCGAGCCTCGGAAAGGATATCCTCCTTCACCTTCTCAGCCTGCTCACTGGCCTGAGCGACGATGGAGCGACGGTCGTCCCTGGCCTGTTCAAGTTGCTGCTCGTATTCCTGCCTGGCAGCCTCTGCCTTACTCCTCGCTTCCTCAGCCTCCTGCAGATCGGTCCTGATCTTCTCGGAACGCCTGTCGAGCATCCCTACTATCGGCTTGTACAGGAACTGCCGCAAGATGAACAGTAACAAAACGAAGTTAATGATCTGGGAGATCAAGTATCCCAGGTTGATTCCCAACCCTTCCAAAAGTGTGCCTCCTTTCCATCATCGTCGCAGCCCATCAACTCCAATTGGTACAGGCGCGTTTGTGCTGCCCACCATCCCCCCTAGACGAACGTCAGGATCAAGGCGACGACCAGAGCGTAGATGGCGATCGCCTCAGCGAACACGATGCCCAGAATCATGTTCGTCTGGATCTGTGGCGTCGCATCTGGATTGCGTCCAATGGCGTGCATTGCCCCGGCGACCAGGAGGCCGATACCGATGCCAGGACCGAGAGCCCCCAACCCTATGGCCAGACCTGCCGCCAATGGTGTGAGATCAATCTCCATCTGTTAACCCTCCCAATTCATTTGTTACATATCCTCAACACCGCTGGTGAGACTACCCCTCCGCCTCTGGACCGTGACCCACAGTAGCCATGTACATGAAGATCAGAGTCAGAAAGGCGAAAACAAAGGCCTGCATGAAACCTACGAAGATCTCCAGGCCCATGAAAGGTAATGGAACCAGATACGGAATGATGAACGCCATGACGGCCAGCAATACTTCGCCGGCAAAGAGGTTGCCGAAGAGTCGGAAAGAGAACGAAACAATCTTGGCGAACTCGCTGACCAATTCCAACAGACCGACTCCCATGTCTATCGGGCCCATGGGCCCTCTCAGATTGATGAACTTGCTGAAGTATCGCAGACCCTGAGCCCCGACCCCCACAACTTGGGTCATGGCGACCGAGATCAGAGCGAGGGCGAGGCATGTGTTCAAATCCGTGCCCGCCGAACGCAGGAAAGATACGACGGTCCACCCAGTTCCATGCTCGCCAACCTCCTCAGCCTGCAGAAAGTGGACATCGAATCCCAGGACAGACACGCTTTCCACTTCGTGGCCGCCGTGCTCGGCCTCATGGATCAGCCCCACCGTGCCAAATCCAGGCAGGATCCCCATCCAGTTGCAGACCACCAAGAAGACGAAGATTGTGGCTACCAGAGGGAAGAATTGTCTTCCTCTTTTCCCAGCCACCGCTTGCACCAGATTCAGGAGGACTTCCAGGCCCCACTCCACCAGATTCTGCACGCCAGTGGGAACCATCTTGAGCTTGCGAGTGACAAGGACAGACCCCACAGTCAGAATCGACATCGACAACCAGGTAGCCAACAACGTGTTAGTGATCGCGAACCCCCCAATGCTGAAAATGGCCTCAGCGGGAAGGGCTATCTCTGGCAAAGCCACAGGGAACTTGGTCGCCAAAAACGCTAAGACTACTATCAGGATGATCAGACCCAGACATCCGGTGCGAGTGATGCACCCCGATGCGCACCCTTCTTCACCGCCACCCATCACGTCGTCCATCACATCCTGCATTACTTCCACGATCTACCTCCTCAGTCTTTCCCCTCCACGGATTCGTCTCCACCCGCTTGCAGGGCCCACACTGTCAGGCGATAGACGCTCCAAAGCCCGACACCCATACCCAGGAAGATGAAGAACAGGGTGAAGGTCGGCGAGGTACCCAGTCTGCCGTCTATCCACCGGCCCGCGAAAAGCCCGATCAGGATGAAGACGACAGTCACTACCCCTACTTGGCCGACCAAGCCCAGGAGGCGTAGATTGACTCCCTTGTACATGGCCGTTCTCCGTCACCATATGGCACAGGGATTGTGTTGTCAGAGCCGCGCGTCCTGCGTGAGAACCGCAGTATTCTAGTGTAGTTCGCAAAACTTGTCAAGCAATGGACGCGCCGACTCGACTTTGACATACTTCCAGGAGGCAGATCGCCTAGCTTTCAGTTCGCCGCACCGCGACCCGTGTCCCGTCTCTAACTGCCTTCAATACTGTGGGGTCGCCAACTACCCGGCCGAAGACACTCACAGCGCTGGCGGGGCGTATTTCGTCGCCCGTGCTGGAGGGAGTGGGACCAAAGAATATGCAAAAGGCTCTCCCAGGAGGCCAGTACCCTAGGTCGCCCAATTCCACCACTTCCTGGCCCGCCTCCAACGGCAAGGCCAAGGGGGTCGAGAAATATATCTCGTCGCCCCAGGTATTCGCCACACCTTCAATAGGCAGTCCATCCCACACAGCTTGGGCCGTGTGCGTGTCCTTGAGCTCAGCTCGGACGCTGATATCACCGGCCTCTATCTCTATTTGGCGAGCCATTTTCGTCCCCTACGAGTTATGCTATAATCACGCCTGGCGATAGGGATGGGTCCCGCGCAGTTCTCCAAGGGGTTTGGTCCACCATCCGCACCCGCGGATTATATCGCATCCATTACGAATTGACCAACCCAAGCCAGGATTCCCCGAAAGAGCGAGCGACGCTTGCCCTACGGAGGAGAGAATGTCTGTTCTGGAACTACAGAGCGGCGTGATCTACGGCCCCATCCACTCGCGGCGCCTGGGTCGGTCCCTGGGCATCAATCTGCTTCCCACAAAGCGCAAGCTGTGCACCTTTGACTGCATCTATTGCCAATACGGGAGCTTCGACCCAGTGGCTGCGGCTGAGAGACACAAAGGCTTCCCATCGCCGGAGACCGTCCTACGAAGGATAGAGGAGGCCTTGCAGCAGCAACCGCTTCTAGACTACGTGACCTTCTCGGGCAACGGCGAGCCCACGCTGCATCCTGAGTTCCCGGACATCGTGGCCGAGGTGCGCCGCCTCAGGGATCGGATGTGTCCCGGTGTGAGGCTGGCTATCCTCTCCAACTCCTCCCGAATCCATCGTGCCGATATTAGAGAGGCGATAGAGCAGTTGGATGACCCGATCATGAAACTGGACGCAGGCGATCCCGCGACCTTCGCTCAAGTCAACCGGCCCGCGCCGGGGCTTACGCTGGAGGAGATCCTCGCCGGTCTATCAGCCATGCCCCGACTCGTGATCCAGAGCTTGATCATTGATGGCGAGATCCAGAACGTGAGAGGTGAAGCCTACGAAGCGTGGCTGAGCACGCTGTCTCGGCTCTCTCCGGAGAAGGTGCAGATATACAGCACCGAGCGGCCCGTGGCCGCGGAGGGAATAGAGACAGTATCCAGAGAAGCCTTGGAACGGTTGGCTCGGAACTCACAGGAGAGAACGGGCATCGAGGTGAGAGCTTACTAGCGCCGGCTGGATGGGGAAAGGCAACACCCATGAATATACTGCACATCTACAAAGACTATTATCCTGTTGTGGGAGGTATGGAGAACCATATCAGGATGCTGGCTGAAGGGGCGGTGAAACGGGGACTGGAAGTCACCGTCCTGGTCACCAGCGGCACTCACTCAACCGAAATCCAGAGCATGAATGGAGTCACGATCATCAAGGCTGGAAGGCTGGTCACCATGGCTTCCACCCCCCTGAGCTCCGCTCTCTTCATGTGGGTGAGACGTTTGAAACCCGATATCACCCACTTGCACTTCCCTTACCCCTGGGGAGAGATGGCCCATCTGATGCTCGGTCACAGTCAAAGAACGGTCATCACCTACCAGAGCGACATCGTTCGCCAGAAAAGCCTCCTTAAGCTGTACCGCCCATTCCTCAGGCGCATCCTGGCAAGAGCGGACCGCATAATCGCCACCAGCCCCCAGTATATCCAGAGTTCACCGCACTTGAGCCAGGTAGCGGACAAGTGTGTGGTCATACCAATGGGGATCGACCTGGCACACTTCCAGGAAGCCAGAAGAGAGGAAGTGAAAGACCTGAGGAACAAGTACAATCCTCCTCTGCTACTCTTCGTGGGCATACTCCGCTACTACAAAGGGCTGGAATACCTCATCACAGCGATGAGACATGTGAATGCCCGGCTCCTGGTGGTAGGTGAAGGGCCAATGGCTGAAGAATGGCAGAACCTGACAGTCAGACTGGGTCTAGCGGACAAGGTCTTCTTCGTCGGTCAGCACGTAGAGGACTTGCCCGCCTATTATCAAGCCTGTGACCTTTTCGTGCTCCCCTCTTCTCACCGCAGCGAAGCCTTCGGCTTGGTACAAGTCGAAGCGATGGCCTGTGGCAAGGCGGTGGTATGTACCGAACTGGGCACAGGAACCTCCCACGTGAATGTTGACGGCGAAACGGGCCTGGTAGTGCCAGCTCGGGATGCCAGTGCCCTCGCCGAGGCCATCAATCGCTTCCTGAGCGATGAGGCACTACGAACGGAGATGGGTGAGAAGGGCAGGCAACGAGCGGTGCAAGAGTTCTCCCACGAAACCATGATAGACAGAGTAGTGTCTCTCTACGAGAGCCTCCTATGAGCGTGTTGATATCGTGAAGAAGGCCAACGCTTTTCCCCTGCGCTAAGCTGAGTGACGTCGGAGTGGGTTACTGCGATAGGTTCAGGCAGTGGACTGAAGTCCTGTGCCAGGAACCGGAAACCCGGCTATTGAATTTCGATGTCGCCTGCACTATCATTATCAAGTCAGAATGACTGTCACGGGGCGTGGAGGCACGATGGGGCAACCACGCTTAGCCACGATATTCGTAGCCAGCCTGACAACGGAGGTTGAATGCTGAGATAGGATGCGCGTTCTTGTTACGGGTGGAGCAGGTTACATCGGTTCACATCTGGTTGATAGATTGCTGGCCGATGCACATCAAGTTGTCGTCGTGGACAATCTCTCACTGGGCAAGCTAGCCAATATCGAGCACAATCTCGACGAGCCACGTTTCCGTTTCGTCGAAGGGGACATCCTCGATCACCGCTTGATGGAGGAACTGATAGGCGAGTGTGATCTGGTATATCATCTGGCGGCAGTGGTGGGCGTCAAATACGTCCTCGCTGACCCCATGCAAGCCATGATGACCAACGTGTGGGGAACGGAAAACGTGCTCCGCTTCGCCTCTCGCCTTGGATCAGAAGTGGTATTGGCCTCCTCGTCCGAGGTGTACGGCAAGAGTGCGAAGTCTCCCTTAGCCGAAGACGACGACTGCCTCTTGGGCTCGACGCGAGTTTCTCGATGGTGCTATTCCACAGCCAAAGCCCTTGACGAACACCTGGCTCTGGCCTATCGCCGCCAGAATAAACTCCCCGTGGTGATCCTCCGCTACTTCAACTCCTATGGGCCCCGCATGGATCCCCTGGGCTACGGCAGCGTGGTAGCGAAATTCGTCAACCAGGCACTGGACGGTCGCCCCATTACCGTTCACGGTGATGGACGACAGACCCGCTGCTTCACCTACGTCGATGACACAGTGGAGGGAACCGTGCTGGCCGCCACAGTTGACGATGCCAACGGGGCGATACTGAACATCGCGCGGGCTGAAGAGACGGCGATTCTCGACCTCGCGTATATGATCAAGGAGATGACAACCTCTTCGTCGGAAGTGGTTCTCGTGCCGTACGAGCAGGAGTACGGTGATCACTTCGAGGACACCAGGCGTCGTGTGCCTGACGTGGGTCAGGCCGAACAGATAGTTGGCTTCAGGGCCCAAGTGTCGCTGGCGGAGGGGTTGGAGCAGACTATCAACTGGTTCAGGAGTGAGAGATGAAGATCTTGGTCACGGGCGGAGCGGGTTTCATAGGCGCGGCCCTGGCCAGTCACCTGGTCCGACTGGGACACCGTGTCCGAGCGCTGGATGACCTGAGCTCCGGAGATCCATCCGCCTTGGACAGTGCTGTGTCCTTCACTCGAGGGGATGTGCGTGATATCCCCAAGTTGTGGACCCTGCTGCGAGACGTGGAGGTTGTATTTCATTTGGCGGCGCGGGTGTCAGTCTCCGAGTCGATACTGTACCCAGTGGAATACAACGAGGTGAACGTGGGCGGGACTGTCGCCCTCATGACCGCAGCCCGCGATGCCGGTGTCCGCCGGGTCGTCCTAGCCTCCTCGGGGACCGTCTACGGCGAGCAGGAGGAGCAGCCCGTGAAGGAGACGGCCACCGTCCGCCCCCCGAACCCTTATGCCGTGACCAAGATTGCCTCCGAATACTATCTCTCCGGCCTCGGCGCTCTGTACGATATCGAGGTAGTCATGCTGCGCATCTTCAATGCCTATGGGCCAGGACAGGCGGTTCCTCCCTCACACCCACCAGTGATCCCACATTTCGTGAGCCAAGCCCTGACCGGGAGCACTCCCATCATCTTCGGCAGCGGCAAGCAGACTCGAGATTTCATCTACATCAGCGATGTCGTCACCGCTCTCACCACAGCGGGACTCTCAGACGACGTCAATGGCCTGATTATCAATATCGGGTCGGGCGAAGAGGTAAGCATCAACGAGCTGCTGAAGAAGATCGAGGATCTCCTGGACCAGAGGGTGCTTTCTCTGCACAACCCAACCCAAAGCGGTGGTGTGTCCCGTCTGGTCGCAGAGACCAGCCTGGCCAGGAAGGTACTGGGGTTCGAGCCCAAGGTAAGCATGGACGAGGGTCTGCGCTTGATGCTTTCCCACTATGAGAAGGCAATCTAGTCCACAACCAGCGCCCGGACTTCACAGAGATTGTGTTGAAGCTGAGAGCTTGAGATGAAGCCTCTCAGGAGCTCTTCTCAGCGGACGAAGTGCATGTGTAGACAGGACTGACCATGCAGAGCAAACTGGCCGTTTTCTGCGAGCGACTCATCGAGGCTGGCTGGCTGGCTGCGGTGGTTGTCGTGCCCTTGTTCTTCAACGTCTACAGCAGCCGGGTGTTCGAGCCTGACAAGCTCAGCATCCTGCGTTCCATCGCTTTGGTGATGGCCGTCGCCTGGCTGGTGAAAGCGCTGGAGGAGCGGCTTGGGAGAAGCAGCAGCCCACCGGCAAAGGAGGGCTCAGGACTGCTGAACTTCGTTCGCCTGCCCTTGGTGATTCCCACTTTGGTAATGGTTGGGGTCTACATCCTGACCACCCTCACCTCAGTTGTTCCCAGGGTGAGCTTCTGGGGATCCTATCAGCGTCTGCAAGGCACGTATACCTTCCTGTGCTACGTGGTTATCTTCCTGCTGATGCTGAACACGCTCCGATCGCGCCAGCAGTTGGAACGCTTGCTAACCATCATCATCATCACCAGCTTCCCCATAAGCCTCTACGGCATCATCCAGCATTTCCAGCTGGACCCCCTGCCCTGGGGCGGTGACGTCACCGCACGGGTGGCGTCGAATATGGGCAATGCCATCTTCGTGGCGGCTTACCTGATCATGGTTGTCCCCGTCACGATCGCCCGGTTCATAATCAACCTTCGGTCTTTCGACACGCCGAGGGCACGTCCAGAAGAGAGCACGGCCGGCCCCTCGCAACTCTCAAACGCCGTCACCTATGTGGTGATCCTTGCCCTCCAGGCCCTTTGTCTGGCGTACATCTTCGCCTATCAACTCTTCTTCGTCTCCGATGTCAAGCATGTGGCCGGCGGAGTGACCTACTATCTACTTCTGGCCAGCAGCCTGGTGGCATCTCTGTTGATGGTGCTATTCTTCCTGTTCATTGCAGGGAGGAGACAGCTGCCACCGGCGGCGTGGACCGCTGCACATGTCATGCTGTTCGCAGGCCAATCCCTGGCGTTGTCCTACTTCCTGCTCCTGATCTTTCGGTTGAACTACGTGGTTCTGACCGGTGGCGTGTTCGCAGAGTTCGTGGCCCTGGGGGGCTTGATGCTCCTCTTCGTGGTCTCCTTCTGGTTCACGTTTCGTGAGGAAGCCATCGCTTCCCATCTACTGGGGGTCCTGTATGGGTTCATCCTTACCATCCAGGTGATCTGCATCTTCTTCACCAAGAGCCGTGGTCCCTGGCTGGGGCTGCTCGTGGGGCTATTCGTCTTCGTGTTCATCCTCGGCGTGAGACGCAGGCTGACATGGCTTTGGGTGGGAGCCGCGGGGGCAGCCCTGGCCGGCATTTTGCTCCTGGCAGTCCTGAATGTGCCCACCAGTCCGCTGGCACCTTTGCGAAACATCCCCTACGTTGGCCGCCTGGGCAGGGTCTTCGAGACAGAGGGTGGTACCGGTAAGGTGCGAGTCCTGATCTGGGAAGGGGTCCTCGATCTGATTGGCCGACACGAACCGATAGGCCTGCCCCCGGACGACCTGGATAGCTTGAATATCATACGCCCACTGGTAGGCTACGGGCCAGAATCGATGTACGTGGCCTACAACAGATACTATCCGCCCGACCTGGCCCACTACGAGGCTCGTAATGCCTCTCCAGATCGCTCCCATAATGAGACCTTCGACGCCCTGGCGATGACGGGGTGGATAGGGTTTGTCGCCTACATGTTCCTCTTTGGCAGTCTCTTCTACTACGGTCTGAAATGGCTGGGGTTCGCGAGAGATCGGTTGCAGCGCACGATCTACGTCGTCTTGTGGATCCTGGGTGGAGTATCCTTCGCCCTAGGCACTCGACTATTGGAGGGCACGTGGCGCTTCGCAGGGGTGGCTCTCGCGGTTGGAATCGCCTTCGGTTTCCTTGCGTATCTGGTCATTCACGCCCTCTTCCTATCTCGAGAGGAGGAGGAAGGACCCAGGATCTCCTCGAGAGATCAGATATTGCTCATCGCCCTGTTTTCTGCCATCGTCGCTCACTTCATCGAGATCCACTTCGGAATCGCTGTCGCTGCCACTCGCACGTACTTCTGGGTCTACGCGGCCTTATTGGTGGTCGTGGGTCTCTCTCTATGGCAGCTACCGGTCCTCGAACCAGACGCTGAGGCCCCAGCTCAGCCCTTCACAGGCTCCAC
>CAZNMJ010000090.1:4357-12202 GCA_964573815.1 uncultured Anaerolineales bacterium | reverse complement strand
AGGGCGGCCCCGATTCGAGTGTCGTCGGCCACCTGGCCGTCGGCCAGGGGCACATTGAAGTCCACCCTCAGCAGGACGCGCTTACCCCTGACATCGATGTCCCTCACGGTTTTCTTGCCCATCGCCTTCTCCTAGCGAGCTAGCTGGTCAAGGTCAGTCTGTCTGCCGGGCGGGGTATGGGGATGGAAGAATCAACCCACGTAGTCGATCCTGGAATGGGGTCCACTAGAGCCGCTCGGCGATGTAGTTGGCCAGATCTGCAAGCCGTACCGAGTAGCCCCACTCATTGTCGTACCACGAGACTACCTTGACCATGTTGCCCTGCATTACCTGAGTGTAATCAGCATCGACGATGCTGGAGCGTGAATCACCCACGTAATCGACAGAGACCAATGGCTCCTCGCTGTAGCCCAGAATGCCGTCCAGCGGGCCTTCTGCCTCTTCCTTGAAGACCTCTAGCAACTCGTCTGTCGTTGTCTCGCGTTCCACCTCTACGGTGAGATCGATGAGGGACACGGTGGGGATGGGCACTCGTATGGCGAAAGCGTCGAGTTTTCCGGCCAACTCTGGAAGCACTACTCCAATGGCACGGGCTGCTCCGGTGCTGGTGGGTACGATGTTCATCGCCGCCGCCCGGGCTCGACGCAGGTCCTTGTGACCCATGTCCAAGAGGCGCTGGCCGCCAGTGTAGGCGTGGATCGTGGTCATCAGACCCTTGATGATGCCGAACCGGTCGTTCACCACTTTGGCCACTGGCGCCAGGCAGTTCGTGGTGCATGATGCGTTGGAGAGGATGTGATGTTTCTCGGGGTCATACCAGTCCTCGTTGACGCCCAGGACGATGGTCACATCTTCCTTCTTCGCCGGGGCGGTGATGATCACCTTCTTGGCACCTCCCTCCAGGTGCGCCGCCGCCAGCGGACCCTCTCGGAATACACCTGTGGCCTCCATCACGATTTGGACACCTAGCTCTCCCCACGGAAGATTGGAGGGGTCCCGTTCGGCGAAGACTCGGATCTCTTGGCCGTCGACCACCAGGCCATCGCCCCTTGCCACCACTGTCCCTGGATACTTGCCGTAGTTGGTGTCGTACTTGAACAGGTGGGCGTTGGTGGCTGCGTCAAAGAGGTCGTTTACTGCGACGACCTCTAGCTTGTCAGGATACCGTTCGCGGACGATTCTCAGAATCTGACGTCCGACACGTCCAAAGCCATTGATGCCTATCTTAGTGGACACGTCTCCTACTTCTCCTTTCAGCGATGCTGAGTACTAATGCTGCGAGAGCATGGCAACTGCTGCTGCGCCCAAGACGCCTACGTCGTCGCCCAGTTCCGCAGGGATCACCCTCACGGCGTGGGCGTTTGCAGGAAAGGCTCTCTGATCGATGATGCTCCTTACGGGTCCGAAGAGTCTCTCGTCCATCTTGGTCAAGCCGCCACCGATGACTAGCAGTTCAGGATTGAAGAGGTTGACCAGGTTTGCCATCCCTATTCCTAGGTAGGCCATGGCCTGATCCAGAATCCTCCCAGCCTCGGCGTCTCCCTCAGCGGCGGCCTGTGCCACCAGCCTGGCGGATATGCGGTCGGGGTCGCCATGGGCAAGCTCGGCGATGAGTGTTCGAGCGCCCCCATGGACAAGCTCCCGTGCCTCGCGGGCGATGGCCCTCCCGGAGGCCAATGCCTCCAGGCAGCCTTGGTTTCCGCAACCACAAAGGGGACCATGGGGCAGAATGGTCATGTGTCCGATCTCGCCTGCGCTGCCGGTGGCTCCAGCGTACAGTTTTCCGTCGAGGATGAACCCGCCGCCGATGCCTGTGCTGGCCGTCACGTAGATCATGTGTTTCGTGCCCCGACCAGCGCCGAACCGGTGCTCGGCCAAGGCCGCGGCGTTGGCATCGTTTTCGAGCGCTGTGGGCAGACCGAGTCGATCCTTGATCAATTCCTTTAGGGGCACATCTTTCCAACCGGGCAGGTTAGGCGGTGCGGTCACGACGCCAGAATGTGCGTCTATGGGTCCGGGGGCGGCGATGCCGACTCCAGTGATTCCCGCTGAGTTGACGCCGCTCTCCGCAATGACGCTGGTGGCAGCCTCCGTGATCTGGCTCAGAACGGCGGCAGGTCCGTCCTGGGCCTCCGTCTCCCGGTAGTCTCGGGCAACGATCCGGCCTCTGCCGTCCACGATGGCGCTGATGATCTTGGTGCCGCCAAGATCGATGCCGAGGTAGAGGTTCTTGGTCGCCCTTCCAGGCGCAGCCATGTTTCCAGTTCCTTCCGCTGCCAGACGTCCCCCCAGAGGTTCACGGCGGGCTGGCGAACGACTGCATTGTACTCCGAGGGTAGGGTGTTGTCAAGGTATACGGGTGTCGATGCTTCTACACTCAGCGTGCTGTGACGGTGTAGCGTCTGTGCCGCAATACGACCGATGTACCGTAGGTGATCTCTAACACGCAACACGGCACTGAAAGGACACACGGATATCGGTATTTGGCGACCTATTCAGTGCGGCCGGAGTGAGTGGGATTCTTCGCGATGGACCAGCATCCAACCCAATTCAAACCTAGCCAACCAATGTCAACCGAAGTGCCAACCGGGTCCGGCCGTTGGCGATTCGTTACCTCTGTTATCATGGAATGGACGGAGGAACCTGGGCCCGTGTGCGGCGGTCGGGATGGCAGAAGAGCCTGCGCGGGTCTGGGCGTAGAAGTGACGAACTGTTGTGTTCAGGCTCGCGGCGCTCGACGCACGGCGTGGCAGCGCCAGGGAGGGTCCTGGGTGCAGCGGGTCGGCAGGCACTGTGCGGGCATGTCGGCAACGTGGCCTGCAGAGCCTGGGGGCCAGGGTGGTGCGGTCTCAGCTTGAAGCTAGGCTGATCATCCGTGAATCCTGTGCGCCGCCGTCCAGATGAGAACGGAACCCAGTGTGGCAGAGTCTGGCATGCGATCCAAAGAAGGCAGTGCGTGACGCAAATGGGCACAGAGAGGAGGTGTTGCCTAGAGTAATGAAGAGAAGAGGATTGGCAGAGGCAACGCTCTGTATTGAAATAAGGAGGGAAAAATGCTGAGGAGAATGCTCATACTTCTGACGATTGTGCTGGGAGTGGCCCTGCTGTTGGCGGCTTGCGGTCCTACACCAACGCCCGAGCCGACGACCCCACCGCCTGCGGCGTCGCCAACACCCGAGCCGACGACCCCACCGCCTCCGGCCGAGCCCGTTGAACTCACCTTCGTCACGCGGTTGGCGGAGGCTGAGCTGGCGGTGGTGCGGGATGAGGTGATCCCCATCTGGGAGGAGAGGACGGGGAACACGGTCAACATCGTGGAGATCCCACCCCAGGACGTGCCCACCACGCTGCAGGCGCAGCAGGCGGCCGGCAGAGTGGAGATCGACGTGATCGCTCAGGACAACGTTGCTCTGGCGCCGCTCATCGACCTGGGCCTGATGGAGGATCTGACGCCTTATGCGGTCCGACTGCCGGCAGAGATCTACGACTACTTGACCGAGCAGATGACCTTCGATGGCGAGTTGCTGTTCGTTCCTTACCGGGGCAATGTGCAGATCGCCTATTACAACACGGCGGTCTTCGATGAGCTAGGACTGGAGCCACCCACCACGATTGAGGAGTACGAGGCGGTGTGCCAGGCTCTTTACGATGAGTACGGCACTGGCAAGTGCATCTTCAAGGGTGGTGGTGACCAGCCGCTGCCGTTGCCGACGTTGTTGTGGGAGTGGATCGTCTCCAATGGTGGTGATCCGATGGTGTTGAACGACGAGGGGTCCATCGAGACGTACCAGTTCTTCCAGGGCATGTGGAACGCGGGGCTGCTGAACCAGGCGGCGACGCGTGACGCCAAGTGGGACACGTCGAATGAGTATCTGGCGAGGGGCGAGACCCACATCATGCAGAACTGGCCGTTCGGGTACAGTGTGCTGCCGGTGGACTACGGGTTCGAAGACTTTGCGGTGTACGGTGGTTGGCTATCGGCGCATGTGATGGGTGGTGAGGTCCTAGGTATTCCGAAGGGTACGGAGCACCTGGATGAGGCTTTGGACTTCATCGCCTTCATGACGTCGAAGGAAGCGCAGGAGATATTCGTATCCGAGCTTTCTTGGCCGTCGGTGCGTGCTGACGCTTTGGGTCTGGTGCCCGAGGAGCAGCAGGAGTTGTGGGATGCGATCCAGGCAGCTGCTGCGGATGGGGTATTGCGGCCCAATGTGCCGTACTTGACGACGGAGGTGTTCCCGCTGATCACTGAGGCCTGGGACCGCATCGTGTACAACGGTGAGGATGTGGAGACCATACTGAACGATGTGGCAGCCCGGCTGGCCGCGGTCATCGAGGCTCAAGGGTAGACTCACTGGGGACTGGGCCCGCGAGGGCCCAATCCCTCTCATATTGGTTGGAGTTGCACGACATGACCACTGCTGAACTGGTGCGACCGTATACGCCTGCTCGTCTGGACAGTGTGAAGGCCTTCTTCAAGAGACACTGGTTTGAGATCGTCCTCATCACTCCCCTGTTCTTGTATGTCTTCGGGACGACGTTGATACCGGTTTTCGCCTCTATTCTTTTGGGCTTCCAGGACCCTCCTCGCGGGGGTGGCTTCCCTTCGCTGGAGAGCTTCAAACTGGTGATCCAGGACTACCAGTTCGTATCAGCCTTCACCAACACCCTGATCATCACCTTTACCAGTGTGAGCCTTGAGTTGGTCTTAGGCTTGATCGTGGCCATCATGATGGCCAGGCGCTTTTGGGGAAGGGGCATCTTTCGGGCTATCATGCTCTTGCCTTTGGGCATACCGGTGGTCGTCGCGGCTTCGAACATGCGGTACATCTTCCTGTCATCAGGCTATCTTAACGAAGCTCTCATTGATTTGAATCTGATACAGCAGCCTATAGATTGGTTGAAGGACCCACAGGCCCTCTTCACCGTTTCCTTCACGGATACGTGGAAGGTTACCCCCTTGGTGATGCTGATCCTCCTGGCTGGCTTGGAGTCCATCCCCACGGAGCTCTACGAAGCCGCCCAGGTGGATGGAGCCGGTGCCTGGCAGCGCTTTCGACACATCACACTACCCCTCTTGAGACCTGCCATAACATCGGCGGTTGTCATCCGGGGCATAGATGCGTTCCGCATCTTCGCCCATCCCATGGGGCTGGGCGTTGGTCGCACGGTGCCAGTGCTCTCTACGTTTGGATACTACGAGTACCAGCGCGTGTACTACACCACCTCCGCGGCTACCTCGACCATCCTCTTGGTCATGATCCTGGTCACTGTGGTACTATACATCCGATTTGCTGGTACCGAGGAGATTACGGGATGAGTGTAGGTTTGGTGGACGATGCGCCGAAGCGTGCGGTGATCAACTGGCGAAAACTCGTGCTCAGGCTTGGATTTGGACTGCTGGTACTGGTTGTGGTTGCTGTGACCATCGCTCCGGTCTACTTCATGGTTGTGCTATCGGTCATGGACCCGAGCGAGTTCTTCAGACCTGACCCGGCCTACTTCCCCAGCAAGTTCACCACCCAGTGGTGGGAACGGGTGCTCAACAGCGAGACCCTCTATCCGGCTTTCACGAAGAGCTTCATAGTAGCTACGTTGACGACCGTCGTCGCAGTGGTGATTAGTGTTCCTGGTGCCTATGCCATCTCGCGTATGGCGCCCAGGATCAAATACTTCTTGATACTGAGCCTGTTTTTCACCAGGATGTATCCTGAGATTGGGATCGCGTTGCCGGTGGCTGTGCTGTTTCTACGGATGGGCCTGCATGAGAGCATCATAGGCCTCGTGTTCGCACATCTGATCCTGGTGTTGCCCGTGTGTGCCTGGATCTTGGTGGGAGCCTTTGAGACTATCCCTCGCGACTTGGAGGAGGCAGCCGCCGTGGACGGGGCAAGTCGGATTGGGACTCTGCTGCGAGTGGTGATTCCCCTGGCGGCGCCTGGAATCTCCGTTGCGGCCATATTTACCTGGCTCTTGTCCTGGGACGAGGTCACCTATGCTCGCTTCTTGACCCTCTTGCATCCCACGCTGCCCATCCAGATTCTGGACATCATCGGGCGTTCGGGCCCTACGGTCGTGGCTACCTGGGCCACCATTGTCACTATCCCGGTGGTCATCGTCACCTATCTGATGCAGAGGTGGCTCAGGGCGGATTACCTAGCCGGGGCAGTGAAGGGCTAATACTCAAGGGAGGTGGTTGGGTTCGGCCAACATGCTTCAGAAGGTTAACATAAGAAGAAAGCGATCCCTCGAAAAGTACCGTGGCATCGTCACCGACGGCTTGATAGCTGAGATTTATGATCTGGCTGCATGGCTGAAGGGGGCCAGGATTGTGCACATCAATGCCACGGCTTTTGGTGGGGGGGTTGCGGAGATGCTGCAGAGTCTGGTGCCGCTGATGTGCGATGTGGGGTTAGACGCAGAATGGCGGGTGATCGCCGGTGATGATGAGTTCTTCACGGTCACCAAGGCCTTCCACAACGGTTTGCAGGGCATGGATTTGGCTCTGACTGACGAGTTGAAGGACACATGGCAGCGGTACAACAGGAGAAACGCTGACGAGTTCGAGGGGGCGTACGATTTCGTGGTGGTGCACGATCCACAGCCTGCGGGATTGCTGCATTTCCACGGTGACAGCGGGGCCAAGCACTGGATATGGCGTTCTCACATAGACACGTCCCGTCCCAATCCCGCCTACTGGGAATTCGTGGTGCCCTTTCTTGCGCGCTACAATGCTGGTGTCTTCAGCATGAGGGAGTACGCGGGGGATGGGTTGGCTTTCCCGGAGTTGGCTATCATACATCCGTCGATTGATCCGCTCTCGCGCAAGAACCGGCCTATGAGTCGGCGCCGAGCGAGGAGGATTTGTCGCGGGCTTGGGGTGGACACGGACCGTCCGGTGATCACACAGGTCTCGAGATATGATCCGTGGAAGGATCCGTTGGGTGTCATAGATGCCTATCGGATCGTCAAGGAAAGCGTGCCTGAACTGCAGTTGGTCCTCATGGCTTCTATGGCTAATGACGATCCCGAAGGCTGGGAGTATCTGGCGCGGACCCAGCAACATGCAGGCGATGAGCCCGACATCCATTTGCTGTGTTTCCAGAGGAACAATGACCTCGAGGTGAATGCCCTCCAGAGTTACTGCGATGTGGTGATCCAGAAGTCGGTGCGGGAGGGCTTTGGCCTCGTGGTCACCGAGGCGATGTGGAAAGGGCAGGCCGTGGTTGGCGGTGCCGTCGGTGGCATACCACTCCAAGTGATCGACGGTGAGACGGGTTTCCTGGTGCACAGTGTCGAGGAATGTGCAGAGAAGGTACTCTATCTTCTCAATAATCGAGATGAAGCGAAGATGATGGGGGGCGCTGCCAAGGAACACGTTCGGTGCAATTTCCTGACCCCTCGCCACTTGCGGGATTACCTGGAGTTGTTCAGGAAGCTATCCGCCAGAGAGTCGCCCGAGTCTGCGGTCTAGCACATCCCGGATTCCGAGAGCCTAGCTGCCGTCGTTTCCGCGGTTCCCGATCTCGCTCTTGCCAGTCTTGCGCAGCTTCAGGCCTCATCCAGCCTATTCTCCCACCCAGTTCACCACCCAGTGGTGCAAACGAGTGCTGAAGAGGAAGACCCTCTATCCCCGTTCGTATGGGGCCTGACAGCGGCTACGGTGACAAAGGTCATCGCCGTGGTGATGAGCGTTTCCGCCGCGTATGCGATCTCTCACTTGGCGCGCAAGATGAAGTCTTCCTTGAAATTGAGCCCCATCTTGAGTAAAATGTAGCTGGAGATTGGGGTGGCCCTGCCTGTCGCTCTACCCATTCTACGGATGGTCCTGTACGGCAGGATTGT
>CAZNMJ010000090.1:0-4257 GCA_964573815.1 uncultured Anaerolineales bacterium | reverse complement strand
GGACTACTCGAAGCTGTCCAAGAAGCTATGCGCCTGAGAGTCAGACAATACGGCTTGGAAAGAGGTGTGAGATGGCCAGCGTGACTTACGAACACGTAACCAAGCGCTTCGGGGATGTGGTAGCGGTCGACAATCTCACCCTGGAGATCGCCGACAAGGAGTTTCTCGTGCTCGTCGGCCCTTCAGGGTGCGGGAAATCTACGTCGCTACGACTTCTGGCCGGGCTGGAGGAGGTGACGGAGGGGGAGATCTACATTGGTGATCGCCTGGTGAACGATGTGTCGTCAAAGGACAGGGACATAGCTATGGTTTTCCAGAGCTATGCTCTGTATCCTCACATGAGTGTCTTCGACAACATGGCCTTCGCCTTAAAGTTGCGGAAGGTGAAGAAGCCTGAGATCAAGGAGAGGGTGCAACACTCCGCTGAGGCGTTGGGCATCGCGGAATTGCTGGATCGCAAACCCAAACAACTGTCAGGAGGTCAGCGGCAGCGAGTGGCCCTGGGCCGGGCCATCGTCCGTGAGCCCGCCGTCTTCTTGATGGATGAACCTCTTTCCAACTTGGACGCCAAGCTACGTGTCGAGGCCCGAGCCATGCTTAGCAGGTTGCACTTGAGCCTGGGTACGACTTTCATCTATGTGACCCACGACCAGGTGGAAGCCATGACCATGGGCACCAGAATCGCTGTCCAAAAGGATGGCGTCCTGCAGCAAGTGGATACACCTCAGAACCTGTACGATCGTCCAGCCAACATCTTTGTGGCTGGCTTCATCGGCAGCCCGGCTATGAACTTCTTCGACGCCAAATTGGCGGGCAGCGACGATGCAATATCGATCCAGACCAGGGCTTTCCAGGTGGAGGTTCCCAAGGACATGGCGACTGGTCTCACTGAGCATCTGGGCATGGACGTGATCTTCGGGCTCCGACCCGAGGACATCCACGACAAGAGGTTCATGCCCGTTGACGTGACAGCCGCGCCTCTCGTTGCCAAAGTAGACGTGATAGAGCCCATGGGTTCTGAGCGGTACTTGTATCTGGTAGTTGATGGGAAAGACTTCGTCGCCCGCGTGGATCCTCGCAGTACCGCTTCAGTGGGCGAAGACCTTGAGATAGCCTTCAACATGGACAACATGCACGTCTTCGATTCGAAGACAGAGGAGGCCATACTCTAGGCAGCAGCTGCATGGGACTGCACTTCTGGTCGTCTCTGGCGACCGCCGTGCAAGGCGATTGAACAGCACTGCGTCGATGAAGAGATCTTCATAGGTCACAATTGCCGAGACGAGCCCCTGGCGCCTCTGCGCAGCGGTGGGTGCTTCGTCACCGGTTGCAGCGCGACCTCCTCAGGGTATCCGACGTCATTCCCGCAACGTAGGCTCACCGCCAAGAGGCTGCCACGACTCCCTTGGCACACCCACCCGCACCACTCCGACGCCTGTCCTGAATACTCGTGTTCCTCGAGGAACAATTGGGCGCCAGCGGGGAGCGGTGCCATCGTAGGAGATCCTCAGTGGTTGGGTTCAATCAGCTCATCGTAGCTGCCGGAATCGGTGCAGATGGGGTGCCGAATCGTCCAACGTATGCTAGAATACTGAGCGATGTCTCGATGACCAGCCGGACTTCGGAGGTAGTGCATGTCTCTTTCCGAGTTGGATGACAGCAACAAGCGCGTTCTGATGTTTGGAGGGAAGGGAGGGGTAGGTAAGACTACGTGCTCGGCCACGACGGCCTTGCATTACGCCTCCCTAGGCCGGAGGACGTTGATCATCTCCAGCGACCTAACGCCTTCCCTGTCGGACATCTTCGAGATGGACGTGGGGCCCACGGAGAGGCCGGTGGAAGGCGCTGAGAACCTCTACGCTCTGGAGATCGGGCCCGACGAGGTGATGAAGAGGTGGAAGAAGAAGTTTGGGCCGGAGATATACGAAGCGGCATCGTCGCTGATAGACATGCCTTACGATGAGCTCATCGACTACGTGGCCATGGCGCCTGGAATTCAAGAGGAGTTCATGCTGGACTATGTACTGGAGCGTATCAAGGACGGCTCATACGAGTCAATCGTCTGGGACACCGCGCCAGCCGGCGACACTTTACGCCTCTTGGAATTGCCCTACAAGTTCATAGAACACCTGCGCACGGCACCCAAGTTCTACATGCGCATCAGGGACGCCTTCCAGCTGAAGAAGGTGCCCTTTCTCGATCTCATCGAAAGCTGGAAGGCCCTGGCCGAGGAAGTCACCAACTTCATGAGGGATCCAGAGAACACGGAGTTCATTCTGGTCACTATCCCGGAGGGTTTGGGAGTCTATCAGGCCAGGAGGCTCATAGGGGAGTTCGAACGGTTTGGACTGGAGATTCAGTACATCTTGGTGAATAACGTCATCATGAACCCAGACAGCGAGTTCAATCGCCAACGCATGGAGATGCAGCGCAAGTACATCAAGATGCTGTCCGACGAATACGCCGATGGCAGGAAGCTGATCGAAGTGCCGCTGTTTGCCCACGAGATCAAGGGCGTGGAGAGCTTGAAGGAGTTAGAGAAGGTGCTTTTCGCCCAGTAGCCACATCCATGGTCAGTCGTGTGGTGCCTGAAGCGGGTTTTCAGGTGTCGTCAGGGGGTGAGCGAGGAAGAGATGCCTCAGTCGTCGGCCGACGGAGCGAAGTGCAATTGTGTGCGCGTGACCCCTGTGACCAAGTCTTCAAGGCCAAGCTCTCTTAGCACCTCATCGGGACGACCCGTGCCTTGCTCCCCGGTTCGCAGGCGCATGCTCAGGACATACTGTTCTGAGGTTTTCTCTTTCAGGAAGATACTCTCGATCAAGGGGCGCAGGTCGTAGGTCTTGCCTCGGCGCTGGCGGGGCAGGCGTTCGCTGCGCAGCAGGGAGGCAACACGATTCCTCATCTCCTCTCCTGCCTGTTGAGCTTCCACAGTGACGAGGTATTCTGCCGAGCATACCTGCGACTGAAGAGAGGGCAGACTAGCGTACGCTTCCTCCACCTCCACTAGCGAGATACCCTGCGGAAGCTGCCTGCCTACACCGGTGGCGAAGTCCATCGGAGCGATCGGTCTCTCCAATGCTACGTCCATAACCTCTCTCTCCCCCGTGATCCCGACTGCCAGCGGGGCAGCAATGGAGATCTTGGGCCGAGGATTGTACCCTTTGGAGTAGAGTAACGGCATGTTGGCGCGGCGCAAAGCTCGTTCCCACAGCCGCATCAGGTCGAGGTGAGAGATGTATTTCAGCTCGTCGCCCTTGGTGAAGGTTACCCTCAGGCGTTGTCTTCGCTCTGTCTCTGGTCTCAATGGAGGCGTTCCTTTGCTCAACTCAGCGCTACCCCTTCTCTTGGCTGGCTGCCGCGCAGCCCCAAGATCCCAGCCGCATCGTCTCCGGACCCGGAGACAACGTTGCTAGTATGCCGCACGTGCGGCATGGACCTTCCCGGCAGTCGAGGGTCAGTTCCTCGCGCAGGCTGCGCTCGTACTCGGAGATCAGGAACTCTTTCCTCACACCTGAGTTGATGTGGTCCCACGGCAGCGTCTCGTCCAGCGACCTCTCCCTGTGGGCATAGAAAGCGGGATGCAACCCTTGGGCGTCGAAGGCTGCCCACCAGCGTCCAGCGTCGAACAACTCACTCCAGGCGTCGAATCTGGCGCCCTGGCCCCACGCATGGTAGAGCACTTTGCCCAGTCTGCGATCTCCTAGAGAGATGGCAGCCTCCAGGATGCTGGTCTCTGGATCGTTCCAACTCAGTTTGAGCCCCCGACCCCTGATCAGACGTCTCAAGAGGTGGTGTTTCTGTTCCAGCAAGGTTTTGTCTTCGAGAGGCTGCCACTGGAAGGGGGTGTGGGGCTTGGGGATGAAGGTGGCAACACTCACGCTGACGTGGGCCCTCTTTCCCCGCTCCCGGCGTCCGATCTTGTGCACCTGTTTGACTACAGAGGCGATGGTTTCCACGTCCTCCATGGTCTCCGTAGGTAGTCCGATCATGAAGTAGAGTTTGATGCGGTGCCAGCCGCTGGTGAATGCAGCCTCGGCCGTACGCAGGATATCCTCGTCCCTGATGACCTTGTTGATCACCCGCCTCAGCCGCTCGCTGCCCGCCTCGGGAGCGAAGGTCAGTCCGGTCTTCCGTTGCCCCTGGAACATCTCGGCCAGTTTCAAGGAGAAGGAGTCCATGCGCAGGCTGGGCAGCGACAGGGAGGTGTGGTTGGGACCGTGCTTGTCGAGGAGCGTGTGTACCAGTTCCTCGATACGG
>CAZNMJ010000089.1:8200-12427 GCA_964573815.1 uncultured Anaerolineales bacterium | reverse complement strand
GGGGCGAGCCCCAGAGTCGACCACCGACGCTGTTGTCGAGCAGGAGGCTTCATTTCCCGTTGAGGAGCCCAGTTCTCGATAGGCTGTAATATACTCCCAGGCGCGTGGACGGTGACAAGAAGAGCAGAAACCCTCTCCCGTCCTTAGGAGAGGGCTGTCGTGTGTTTGGACCCTGCGATTCCTCAGTAGCTCAAACTCACAGCCGCCCGAGATCAGCCGTCAGCTGATTGGTCCACCCGCTATCCCCGGTCGATCCGGGCGTTGGATGCTGGAGTGACAACGTCTAAGACTGCGCGGCTCTCCCAGCCGTACCTCAGGCCGTCCCGCAGCGATGGTTCTACATCTCCAACCCCTTGAACGGGTCCACCCATTCCTCCAGCGCGACCCGCAACTCCTCGTGCTCCGCCGCAGCCTGCTCCAGAGGGATACCTTGCATCGTGGCATCGATGGCCTGCCGGAAGGCCCGCGCTCCGGCGACCGGCCCCTGGGGATGCGCGTGTATGCCTCCTCCCGTGCCGATGACGATCTCGGGTCCCAAATCCTTCATCACCTGCGGCACCATGGCCGGAGTGATGCCTCCGCTGGGCATGGGGAAGGTGGGCTTCAGATGATACAGGTGGAAAGTAAGGTTCCTGGCCACCAACTGGAACTTCTGGGGAAGGAAGGACGCCTTCCCATAGGGCGCAGGATAGACGCAGATGTCAGCTCCGGCCAGGCGAGGCAACTTGCCCAGGACGATGTGGGATGTGATTCCATGATACGGCGACTGGTAGAAGGCTCCGGCCAAGTCCATGTGACCGAGGATGGGCACGTTGATCTCCGGGTCCTCAGCCAGAGCTCGCAGCACGGGAAAGCCGACCGCGAGGTAGTTCACCATCAGGGCGTTCACTCCCAATTCCACCGCTCGCTTGGCATTCTCGAAGACCTTGGGAATCTCGTCGGAGACGTTGACCGTATACAGTGTGTGCTCCCCGGTTTCTTCGTAGACCTGCTTCTCCGCCTCCATATAGGCCTCGACCCGTTCCTTGACGGTGTTGAAGGACATATCGGCCAGCAGTTCGTCGTCCTTGATGATGTCCGCCCCTCCCAGAGCGGCCTGCCGGAAGAGCTCGGTACCTACCTCGCATGGATAGCCGGTGCAGGGCTTGATCATGTTGTTGAGGAGCGGACGGCCTTTGACACCCAGTAGCTTGCGCACGCCGGGGATGCCAAACTTGGGCCCGCCGAAGCCCTCCACGAACTTCTGGGGGAAGCGGGCGTCGAGGAGCTTCAGCTTCCCCGCCATGGAGATATTGCCCACAATGGCCGTGAGCAGCATCGGTATCTGCGATTCGATGTTGATGAACGGGAAGGCCACCTGGATCACATAGTTCCGGTCCTGAACCTCCTGCGGGACCACCCACTCGTAGTCGGGGATCTCGTACACACCGATGACTTTGGCCACGTGCTTCCTGCGCACCTCGGCCGTCTCCCCGGGCACGGGTACCCAGGTGCCCGTGCTCTGCTCGATAGCCAGAGCCGGAGCCAGCCTGGGGATGTCGATGTGCTTCGGGAAGGACACCAGATAGGTGCCGATAATAGACTCGCCGTAGTCCACGCCGTCCGGCAATGCTATTGGTAGCGCTTCGATATCCATTTTGCCCCCTTTCTACTCTTTCATGCGACGGAATCTTGCTTCGTTAACGTCCCGATACAACCGCTTCAGAGAGCCGTAGACTTCCCTGTACCCAGCATACAGGTGATCGTATATGTCGGCGGTGGAGGAATCGGGTTGGAAGACCTTGTCAACGTGGACGACGTCTTTCAACGCCGGGAAGCCATCGTAGATGCCCAATCCGATGGCGGCGATAAGTGCCGCCCCCACCGCTCCGGCCTCCTGGGGGTTGGCCACCTTCTCCACCTGCTTGCCGGTGACATCGGCGATGATCTGCAGCCAGGGGTCTCCCTGCGCGCCGCCGCCGATAGCTCGCACCCTGTCTTGGCTGTAGCCGAACTTGTCGCTCATCACTTCCAACATCCACCGGAGGTTGTAGGCCACACCCTCGTAGACGGCGCGCAGCATGTGTTCGCGCTTGTGATCCGCGCTCAGGTTAATGAAGCTGGAGCGGACGTATATGTCAGCGACAGGCGAACGCTCGCCGTACATCCAAGGGGTGAAGATGAGGTAGTCGGAACCTGGCTCAATCTGCCGGACCGTCTCATCCATCAGGCGGAACACGTTCTCCACCAACGGATCCTGCTGCTCCTGACGATAGAACTGGTCGGCGATCCATTGCAGGCATGCTCCGGCTGTTTCCGTCTCAGCGATGAGGAAGCACTTGGTGGGATCAGCAGACTGAATACTGGCGATGCCACTCTTGCCGGTGAAGGCCTTCTCCATGACCACACCGACCCAACCGGAGGTGCCGAGATAGATGTGGCCCGCGCCTTCGCCAACGGCCCCTGACCCAGCGGCGGCCGCCGGCGCGTCCCCGGCGCCGCAGATGACCGGCGTGCCCTCCAGCAGGCCAAACTGCTCAGCCGAATGCGAGGTGAGCCGCCCGGCCTCGTCGGTGGAGCGGCAGAGCTCAGGGAACTTCTCCCTGGGCAGGCCGAAGAAGCGGATGAGGAAATCGGACCATCGCTTCTTCTTCAAGTCAAAGAGGCCGGTCACTGAGGCGGCGGACCAGTCGGAGAGCATGTTGCCGGTGGAGCGGTGTATCAAGTAGCCGTTGACATCGAGGAACCTGGCCGTCTTGGAGAAAAGATCGGCCTCGTTCTCCTTGAGCCACAGGAGCTTGGGGAGTACATCTTTGCCGGTGGCCTCGGCTCCCACGATGATGGCGAAGACCTTGGGCCCGAGGAACTTCCTCATGATTTGCTGGGCCTGCTTGCCTGCCCGTGCGTCGAGCCAGATGATCCCCGGTCGCAAGGGCTGGCCCTCTCCATCGACGGGGACCACCCCCAACATCTGGGTGGAGAAGGTCATGCACAGGATCTCGCCGGGCCGGGTGGAACTCTCGTCGAGCAGACGTCGAGTGCTCACGGTGACCGCGCGCCACCAGTCCTCCGGCTGCTGCTCGGCCCAGTGGGACCGCGGGTAGGCGACCTCATACGCCTCGAAGGCGCTGCCCAGAATGCGTCCTGTTGTGTCTACGAGGACTGCCTTGCTTCCGCCTGTGCCTACATCGTGGGCAATGATGTATCGCCCGCTCATCTCCTCCCCGTCACGTCCTACCGGTCTCGCGTCGAGAGGAAACTGGTCTGTCGAGTTTGCTGATCACCCCGTGGCATCTACTATGACATGGGCAGAATGCTCCTGCCGTAGCCGCACGGCAATGCGGGTAGCTACGCTTCCTGGGACGGAGATGTCTCACGGGTAGGATCTGTGGGCAACAAAAGCTGTGGCTTCGCACATTTGTGGAACCCTTGGCCGGACGAGAAGCGAGCAACCTTGTCTGGATGCCACATGGTCGATAGCTAGGTCGGGAGCGCCTGGGCCATCAGCTTCTGCATGATGTTCCCCTTGTCCTCGTCCGACAAGGCGGAGACCTTCTGCAGGCAGATCTCGAAGACCTGCATCGCTTTCTCCATCTGTTCGTCGGTGATGGTCAGCACAGGCTTGATCTTGATCACATTGCGCCGGGTTGGCAGACCAGCAGCAATGTCGGGCATGTCCACGTCGAAGATGACCCCCAGCTGCATGGCGATCTCCAGAAAGGCGATGGCTCTCTCGAAAGCTGGCTCCTTGCTCTCTCGATCCTCCACCAGCTCGATGCCGATGAAGAGGCCTGGGCCTCTGATGTCACCGATGATCTCATACTTGTCTTGAAGCTCCTCGAGACGAGCCGTGACCTGCTCTCCCAATCTCTTGGCCCGACCGGCGAGATCTTTGCGCAAGACGACCTCGATACTGGCCAAGGCCGCAGCCATCATCACCGGATTGGAGCCGAAGGTGGTATGCTCCTCAGCCTCCGTGAACCTCTTCAAGCCCTCTCTCACCAGCAGGGCGCCGATGGGGAATCCCCCGCCCAGCGCTTTGGTCAGAGCCATCATGTCTGGCGCAACGCCGTATAGCTCGGCGGCGGACATGGCGCCAACTCGACCGAATGTGGTCTGAGCCTCGTCGTAGATCAGGTAGATGCCGTACTGGCGGCACAACTCCTTTACCCCCGCCAGATACCCCTCCGGCGTGGGAATCATTCCACCCGGGCCCTGGATCGGTTCGATGATCACCCCCGCCACGGG
>CAZNMJ010000089.1:0-8100 GCA_964573815.1 uncultured Anaerolineales bacterium | reverse complement strand
TTGATCATAGCCAGCTTCATCGCCGCCTCTAACGCGAAACCTCCGCCCTCGTTGTTGAGGGCTACCTGGCGCAGATTGCCCGGGAACAGCTCGCTCAACCGGTTGATGAGTTTGATCCGGGGTATGGTGAGATAACCATAGCGGACGTGGGTGAGGTGTTTCATCTGCTGGGCCACCGTGTACAGGATATCGGGGTTGCAGTAGCCAGAGTTGAGGGTCCACGCCTGTGCGGTGCAGTCGATGTATTCCTTGCCTGTCGAATCGCGCACGATAGCGGTGCCGGGCACGCCCTCGAACAATATCTGCTCCTTCAAAGGAGTAAGAGACAGCTCCCTGGCCTGGGCTATCTCCTCCCCCGTGACCTGTGTGAGTAGTTGTTCGACCTCCTCCTCGTTGAGCACCTCCGGTTGAAACGTGGTCATTCTCCACCTCCTCGCCGTTCAAAGGGAACTACCCGAGCGCGTGGATTATATCGCAGTGTCCAGATTTTGTCAACATGCTGGCTCCGGCCGGGTGTGTACAGCCCGGCGCGTCGCCAGAGTGAAGTCTGGTCACGCTCTAGACTCTTCGGCTGAGATGTAGTATACTTACGAATCGGAAAGTTCCAGTCCAAAAGGGGGCAAAGAGTCTTGGAGGCCATGGCAACTGACGAAGGATTGTTGGCGGCACTTGAGGAGGAACGGAAGAAGAGCCCCGAACTGGCACAGGCAATAGATCTTCACCGGGAAGTCATCGCCGCTCGAGCCAAAGTTCAGGTTGAGGCAACCCACGTCGAGCCTGACGACCAGGAAGTAGCAAGAATAGTAGACCAGCGTGTACCGCTCATCCAGCGATGGGAACTAAAGTGGGACGAAGGTAGCTTCACTCGCCTCGCTGCCCAGATCTGCGATATCGTTGTCCGCCACAGACAGGAACTTGCAGCGCAGCTGGAACAGATACGTTCCTTCCTGACCGAGGACCCCGAGCAGACGCGGAGCATCGTTGCCCGCTACCTCAGTGAGGGCGACCTCGTTCTGCCAGACCATCCGCAACTAGACCGGGAGTTGCTCTCCTTTGTCCTGAATAACGCCTTACACCCCTTCCTGCAAGCTCACGCCGCCGTGCTCGTCCCGCTGATCAGGGACGAGAAATGGTATCAGAAACTGTGCCCGGTATGCGGTGGTGAGCCGGATTTCGGCTATCTGGAGGAGGAAGTCGGAGGGCTTCGGCTGCTGTGTTCTCGCTGCGACACGTTATGGATGTATAAGCGGGGGGAGTGCACCTTCTGCGGGAACTCGGAGAAGGATACCTTCGCCTACTACCTCGGCGACGATGAAGTCTACCGCCTCTACGTATGCGACAAATGCAAGCGTTACCTGAAGGTTTTGGATGGAAGAGAGACTGCCGGCAAGCCTCTGCTGCCCGTACAGCGGATCATCACCATAGGGATGGACATCTCAGCCCGTCAAGCAGGATACCACTAACACAGCCCTAGATCATGAACAGCAGACCCATCGACAGCGCAACCTACGTCCGATACTCGGGAGACGAGAGCGAGGAGCTGGAAAGGCCTCTGGTCCGGGAGGCTCCCTGGACCATCCACGTCAATGGCCAGGAACTGGTCACCTTGCTCTGCACCCCCGACAAGATAAACTTCATGGTGCTGGGGTTCCTTGCAGCTGAAGGCCTGATCAACAGCGTGGATGAGGTGGACCTGCTCCAGGTGTGCGAGGACCAAGAAGGCGTGATTGAGGTAATGCTGAGCGAGAGAGGTGACGTCACCTTACCCAGCCGTCTTATCCTCCTTTCTGGATGTGGTCGAGGCATCACCTTCGACGATCTATCTGCCAATCACGCCAAGCTTGACTCGTCTCTCACCGTCTCCCCAAAGCAGATATCTGCCCTCATGCGGGAGCTACGCCACAAGGCGGAAATCCACCGCATTGCCGGAGGCACTCATGCCTCAGCCCTCGCGGACGGTGAAGGCCTCTTGGTGGTGGCCGAGGACGTGGGGAGACACAACACCCTGGACAAGATCAGGGGGGAATGCATGTTCCGAGGCATCCCCACCAAGGATCATCTTCTCTTGACCACGGGACGCGTATCCTCCGAGATGGCAAACAAGGCCGTCAAAATGGAGGTGCCCATAGTCGCGTCCCTGACCTCGCCCACTGACCTTGCGATCAAGCTGGCCCAGTCCTGGGAGATGACCATCGTCGGCTACGTGCGTGGCAGCAAGATGAACGTCTACACCAGACCTGATCGCGTGGTCCCCGACTCTCCCAAGTAGCTTCCAACCCACGCCCCAGAGGACAAGCCGGAGTCATCCCAGATTGTGCCGTTCCTGGCGTTGATGACTCGACTTGGCCTGTGACGTGTTAGCGTCCGGCACGACCGTCTCGCCATCCCTCCTGCCAACCACCACGACCACGGTCTAAGTGAGGCATGCAGTGCCTTGCATCTGTCATCGCGGTAGTGAGGAGCAGCGCGGCGCTCGTCTAGCAGCTGCTCGTGAGCGAGTCGGAGTATCCCCCAAACTATTGCCGCTCGCCATGCCTCTCGTACCCCAGGGCACAACACCAACGGAATTCCAACTTTTTCAACCCATCTCAACCGCAGTTGCAACTAGACCCATCGGTTTAGAACCGTTCTTTTCTGCTATCGTATTGTAGGGAGTAACGAGGACCTCCTTCCCATACGGCAGGTGCATCTGGTCTAACACCGTACTGAGCTCCCAAGGTGGGCAGCGTGCCCGAGAGCTTGATGCTCTGATGGCAGCCAAGACGATGCTTCCTGGCGGGTGACAGCATCATTCATCGTCCGGCATGGCGAGAGCCCGGGAGATCAACGAGCCTGTAGTGCAAACGGAATCTTAGCACTGGTTCGACGCCAACGACAATCTCCACAGTGCCGGCCAGGATCTGGACGGATCTCCTTTCGCTTGACAGTCTTCAACAATTACTGTATAATTAGTATAAATTACTACCTAGTCTTATCAGAGAACTGATATTGATGAGGCCTGTCGAAGAAATCTGCGATGTCCTGCGGGAGAGCGGGATGAAAATCACGCCTCAACGGCGCATGATTTTCGAGATCTTGCAGCACAGCGAAGAGCATCCCACCGCTGAGGAGATCCATGACACCGCGCGGGAAACCATGCCGGACATGTCCCTCGCCACCGTCTACCACACCCTCAACGACTTGGTCAGGATGGGTGAACTTGTCGAGCTTGACCTAGGTGAAGGGAAGAGTCGGTATGATCCGAGCACCGATGGACACTACCACCTAGTTTGTTTGGGTTGTCGGCAAGTTGTGGACATCCCGCGCACGGCCAACCCTCCCCAAATACTCCCTGTAGAGTCTCGCGGTTACGAAATCGAGCGTTGTGACGTAGTGTTCTACGGCTACTGTCCGGACTGTCACGAGTAGCCTTCGAATATCTGCAAACTGTCCTGGAGTAACTCCAGAGAAAGGAGATCAAAATGGAAAAGTGGGAATGTCTGGCGTGCGGATATATCTATGACCCGGCTGTGGGAGATCCCGACAATGGCATAGCGCCGGGCACCGCCTTCGAGGACTTGCCCGATGATTGGGTCTGCCCCGAGTGCGGCGCTGAGAAGGACATGTTCCAGAAGTTGGAAGGATAGGAATGGAGCCTATTGAGATCAAGAAGGGCATATACTGGATTGGCGCTCTGGATCCCGACCTCCGCCTTTTCGATGTCCTGTTCCCAACCGAGCACGGGACGACCTACAACTCCTACTTAATCAGGGGTGACAAAGTCGCCGTCATAGATACGGCGAAGGGCCGCTGCTATGACCAGTTTCTGTCCAACGTCAGGTCTCTCGTGGGTCCAGAGGATGTCGACTACGTAATCTGCAACCATATGGAGCCTGACCATTCGGGCTCGCTGGCGGCATTTCTCAGAGAGGCCAAGAACGCCCAGGTTGTGGTCTCCAGAACAGGAGAGCACTACGTGCGCAACATCCTCAATGCTGACGTCAGCCCCCTCAAGATGGGCGATGGCGATGTGCTCGACCTGGGAGGCAAGACTTTGCGCTTCGTTTTCGCACCCTTCCTTCACTGGCCGGATACCATGTTCACCTACGCCGTGGAGGACAGGGTGTTGTTCCCGTGCGACGTCTTCGGCAGTCATCACTGCGACGAGCGGATGTATGATGACTTGGTGGGCGACTTCAGCGAGGACTTCGAATTCTACTACCGGGGCATCATGGGACCGTTCAAGGATAAGGTGCTGGAGGCGATAGACAAGATCCGGGACCTGGATATCGAGATCATCGCTCCGTCCCACGGTCCCATTCTGCGCAGCGACCCGTGGAGGTACGTGAACCAGTACGCGCAGTGGAGCACCCTCCCGCCAGCCAAGGCCAAAAGCATCCTTATCTTCTATGCTAGTGCCCACGGCAACACGAAGATGATGGCCGAGGAGATAGCAAAGGGCGCCCGTGTCGAGGGAGTCGAGGTCGAGGTCTTCAACCTGACGGAGACAGCGCCCAGCGAGGTTGGGGATCGCATCGAGGTCGCGGATGCACTGATAGTCGGTTCGCCGACCATCAATGGCGACGCAGTGAAACCGGTCTGGGATCTCCTTTCCAGCCTGGCCACGATAAAGCTGAGGGGCAAGGTGGGTGCGGCCTTCGGGTCCTACGGCTGGAGTGGCGAGGCGGTGGGCATGATCGAGGACAGACTGAAAAGCCTGAAGTTCAAAGTCTCTGAACCTGGTCTGAGGTTCACCCTGGTGCCCACGGCAGAGGAACTCGAGAGTTGCCGACAATTCGGTGCTAAGATAGCGGAAAGCCTGTAGCTGGTGAAGTTCGTCATCGCCGGCAACGGCATCGCGGCCATAACCACCGCTCGCACTATATCCAGCCGGGCGCCCGGTTCGCAAATAGGGATCTACACGGATGAACGGCATCCGTTCTATTGGCGTCCGAAGCTCATACAGTTCCTGGCTGGGCGTCTGAACCTTGAAAAGCTCTATGCGTACCCACGCGAATGGTACGCGACACGAGGCATCGAGGTCCATCTGGGCAGCAGAGTCGAACAACTTGACCTCTCGGGCCAGCGCATCCTTCTCGAGGATAGCACAGAGGTATCCTATGACCGTCTGCTGCTGGCGGTGGGGAGCAGTCCTTTCCAGCCGCCGCTGCCGGGGATAGGGCAAGATGGTGTTTTCACACTCCGCACCATCGACGATGCCTTGGACATCAAGACCTACGCTCAGCAGTGCCTCGCAGCGGGCTGGACAGAAACGGTCGTGGTCGGTGGTGGGCTGCTGGGGCTGGAATGCTCCAGTGCGCTGACCTCCCTCGGCTTGCAGGTTACCGCCTTGGAGCACGGTCCGTGGCTGTTGCACAGGCAGATCGACGAGGAAGGTTCCGTCGTATTCCAGAAACAGATCGAGCGACTGGGTATCCGTGTCATGGTCAATGCTGTGCCGGAGAGCATTCTGGCCAATGGATCCGTGTCGGAGGTGGTGCTCGAGGATGGTGTGAGGTTGCCCGCATGTCTGGTGCTCTGCACCACGGGCGTAAGACCCAATGTAGCCTTGGCTAGGGATGCAGGCCTCGATGTGAACAAGGGAATCATCGTTGACGATGGACTGCGAACCAGTGCAGAGCACGTATATGCCGCCGGCGACGTGGCAGAGTATGAGGGGCAGCTGCCCTGCATCATCCCCGCGGCCGTGCAGCAAGGCAGGGTGGCTGGGGCGAACATGGTGGAGCCAGGGTCCGCCACTTATCGCGGGACTGTACCCTCCACAACTTTGAAGGTCGTAGGCCTGGAACTCACATCCATCGGCCAAATCGACCCACACGAGGAAGGATATGAGGAACTGAGGCAGGCAGATGCGGCCACGGGCATTTATCGAAAGCTGGTCCTGCGTGACGGGCGCATCGTGGGCGCCATCCTGCTGGGCGACAGGCAACGGGTGCCAGCGGTAACAAAGCTGATCAAGCAGGGAACCGATGTCTCGAGATACAAAGACCGTCTCCTGGACGATGATGTTGATTTGGAGGAGATAATCCATCCATAGCGAGGTGCATAGAACAATGAAGAAGATGACGGAGGGCAATCTTCAGGCAGCCTTTGCCGGCGAGAGCCAGGCTCATACGCGATACTTGATCTTCGCTGAGAAAGCGGAGAAGGAAGGGGATGCCAACGTAGCTCGGCTCTTCAGGGCCATTGCCTTCGCCGAGCAGGTGCATGCCACCAATCATTTCAAGAACCTGGATGGCATTGGGGGCACGGCTGAGAATCTCCAGGTTGCCATCGACGGCGAGAACTATGAGGTGGAAGAGATGTACCCCGTCTATAGGGCGGTGGCTGAGTTGCAGGGAGAGAAAGGCGCTGTCCGCTCCACCACCTGGGCGCTGGAAGCCGAGAAGGTACACTCTGAACTGTACAGTCAGGCCAAGGCAAGCGTAACTGAGGGTAAGGACGCCGACATCGGCGAAATCTACATCTGCGAGGTCTGCGGCTGGACGGGAACCGGCGAGAAGCCGGACAAGTGTCCCTTGTGCGGGGCGAAGGGGGACAGGATCAGAACCTTCTAGTCCAGCCACCTGGGATCCGACAGACCACCTCGCCTCATCTAGGAGGTGTTGCCCGCACATGTGGGCAGGAGGACCGCCATGAGCTTGAAAGGACAGCGAGTCGCCGTTCTGGCTGAGGACTACTATCAAGAGCTGGAATTGTGGTACCCCGTACTGCGCTTGCGAGAGGCCGGCGCAGAGGTCATCGTGGTCGGGACAGGGAGTGCGGAGACCTACACCGGCAAGCACGGCTATCCAGTGACAGTGGATGTAGCCATCGATGAGGTGCAGGCCTCCGACTTCGATGCGGTCGTGATCCCTGGAGGCTACGCTCCCGATCGCCTGCGTCGTTATGCCGCCGTGAACGATTTCGCCCGGCAGATGTTCCTGGACGGCAAAGTCGTGGCTTCTATCTGCCACGGAGCGTGGGTGCTCGTCTCCGCTGATGTGTTACGAGGGCGCACGGCCACTTGCTTCAGCGGCATCAAGGATGACGTGATAAACGCGGGGGCCGACTATGTGGACCGAGAGGTGGTGCAGGATGGCAATCTGATCACGTCCCGCGAACCGGATGACCTCCCCGCGTTTTGTCAGGCAATCATCGCAGCCCTGGAGACCTCATCCATGAAGCGAGAGACGTCAAGAACGCCCTATTCTGTGATGCCGAAGCTGTCGGAGGTACTGGAAGACGCCATAGAACAAGAACGTATCTCTCAACGGAGATACGCAGTGGGCGTCGGGCTGGCCACTGATCCCGCGGTGAAGGAGATGTTCCTCCGACTTGTGGAAGACGAGATGGGCCATGAGAGAACCCTACGACAACGACAACTGATCCTGGAGCAGGCAGAGGATTCATAGTACATCGGATCCGTCACAGGTGCTGCCAGTATACAACGTGAAGGCCCCGTCACTGAGCACGCAAGAACGACAGAGGAGTAGAACATGGCAGAAGAATTCTCGCTTACAGAGATAAACCGCGCTGATCCGGCCAATATGACCGACATGATGCGCAAGCACACACCGGTGATCGACGCGCCCGACAAGGTCAAGGCTGGAGAGCCTTTCGCCGTTGTCCTGAAGCTCGGCGGCATCGACGGCGTGGATCATCCCAACCTTCTTGGTCATTGGATCAACTGGGTGGACCTGTACGCCGGAGACCGGCTCCTGGGGCGCGTAGGGTTAGCGCCGGTGGTCTCCCAGCCTGAGGCCACCCTGCACGTCGCCCTGGAGGAATCGGCAACTCTCCGCGCGGTGGCATACTGCAACCTGCACGGAGCCTGGGAATCCACCAAGGTCGTAGCAGCAAAATAGGCCCTCACGCAGATGGTAGCTTGCTTGAGCGATCCTCGAGCCCGATGTAGCCTGCTTAGTGCGAAGGCGGCGGACTCGGTGCTGATGCGATTGTATCTTCGGGCAATGTAGGTCACCTTAAGCGCCGACAATTGAACAGAAAGGGAGGCAAAGATGAGTGGACAAGACCCTGAGGAAGTGATTACGATGCTCAACGAAGACATCAAGGGCGAACACGCCGCCATCGTACAGTATCTGCGACACGCCTACGCCA
>CAZNMJ010000088.1:0-12518 GCA_964573815.1 uncultured Anaerolineales bacterium | reverse complement strand
CCCATCACCCCAGGCGCTGCTCCCTGAAAACCCCTCAGCACCTCTGTCAGCGCTTTTCCGATGTCCTTCTTTGCCATCTGCAATCTCTCCTTCTTAGTGTGTTGTCACAATGGGCCTGTGCCTCAAGACCTCCAAGAACCCCACAGCGTTGCGCCGCTAAGTTGCGGACAGCCGCTTCCATACCTGCTTGATCTGCCTTAGAGCCCGATTGGTCAGCCGCCGGTACGTCTGATGAGGTGGCGCGATGACCGCCAGTATCAGCTCTTCATCCCCGGCCACCAGATACCGACAGATCAGCCGCATCTTGTCCCCTTGAACTATCGAAACCTCATCTATCTCATCCAACCCGATCTGCTCCCTGGCTTGCTGGATCGTGTTCTTCACCAACGCCACCATCGCCGCAATGGTATCGTTGTCGAACGGAGACGCCACCACCGCCACCGGCAAACCCTCACCACTCACCAATACCGAGGCCTTGAAACGCCCCTCTTCGTTCATCGCTCGCAGGATCCGCAACAAGGACGCTTCCTCTCTACTCACAACCCCTTCACCTCTATCATCAATTATCCAGCACCCTACCTCTAGTATAGTAGTGTGCTGACTTTCCCCGCTGTCTCCTTCACGGCCACGAATAGCAGCCCCAACACGATCCCCTTCTCTGCAACAGCCGCCAAAACTGCGCTGGGCCCAGCGTTCACCATCGCTATGTACCTGTCCTTCCCCTCCACCAGAACCCGCTCCACGTCGCTGGAACCCAACTCTCCAGTCGCCTCCTGTCCCATGGTCAGCATCGCCATGGCCATCACCGTTACCTTCTTCTCGTAGTTCTCATCTGGTAGCTCCGAGGCCACCACAAAACCATCGGCCGTCACAACAGCTGAACCCACCACATACGGCGAAACCCGTCGCAAACCCCGGAGCGCCTCCTCCAACTGTCGGTCGATTTCCTCAGCCATCAAAACTCCTCATCTCCACGCCCCTACTTCACCCCTCACGCCTCCCCCGGGAACAAGGCATCCAGTTCGCCAGCCAGCGACTCGCCGAACTCAGCGTCTATCAGATCCTCGACGGACTGTTCCATGGCTCGGTCCCGAGCCTCGTGGACGATGTCGAGCAGCTCCTTTGTGGCTTCCTGGGCCAGCAGCCTCACCAGCCCAGGCTTGGCGCTGCTCCCGAAGGCAATCGTGAGAAGAAACCCATCACCCACAGCCGAGGTATAAACACTATGCTCACGCCCCTCAAAGAAGAGTTGCTCGAATGCTCCCGCCTGCCCCAACAACTTGGCCATGGCCACCGTCGCCGCAAAGCTGCCCGCAGCCAACGTCGACAGCGCCATCCTGTCCTTGTCAGTCAGCCTCCCTACCTGCCCAAACGGCTGCCCCTCAGCGTTGGCGAACAGTACTGCCACCCCCTTGCTCTTGCTCAGTAGATTCCCAAGACACCCCTCTATCCTTGTCAGGTGCTCCTCATCAAAGCTGACTCTACCCTCAGTCATCTACCCCAACCTCCTCCCTGCGACGCTGCTCTACCTCCCGAGCAATGGTGGCTAGATCCCGCTCTGTGATCTCGGTGAAGGCTACCCCCACACGCCAACTCCCAGAAGCCACAAGCTTGCTGTACACTACCCGCGCCCTCGCTTCCAGAATCTGGTCAGCGCTGACCATCTTGATCTCCAACTGCACCCCCTCGCCCAAAGGATGGGCCATCTCCAACACGAGGCCCCCCTCACTCAGGTCGAGGGTGCGCGCCATTCCCATCTCGTCCGTTTCCCCTCGCTCGTCGACGACCTTATACGAGACCAGATGCTCAGTGGGGACGCGGGGTGTCTTTCTCCGCTCTTCTTTCATGGTTGCTACTCCTAGCAGGCAAGCATCCATATAATAGGCGAAACGCTGCCCACACCAGGCGACGGAATCTGACCGACGCCGTCAATTCATCGTCTTCTCCGACCGGCAACTCCGCTATCTAGGGCAACCGCACACCTCAGCCTTCAGCGGCAGGCCTCGATTCAAGGTCGTCCTCACCGTTCGGAAAGCCACATTCGTACATACACCTCAAGCCCACTGCACTACAAGGACAATGGATGCCCTCCTGCCGCAAGGTCACTTCCCTCAGCCCGCCTCGTCTTCTTCGAGCATCATCCGTGCCCTAAGCTCTTCTGCTTGCTCATCGAGTTGCTCATCGAGGCTCTCCCGATAGGCCTTTACCAACAATCCTTTGAACTCCCGTCGACCTTCGTCAGTGACGAATGGGGGCAGGCTCGTGGCGCTGGCCTGCAAGACAGCTTGGTCTGGGCTCAAGCCACTGTCCAGGCCCATCCCGAATAAGGCCTCAGCCAGGGCCTTGAGATGCGCAGCTCCCTCTGCTTCCTCAGCGGTATCACGAGAGCTACTTGCTTGCGTCGGATCTTCGGGGACTTCTGCTTCCCCTTCCTCAACAGCTTTGTTGTCCTCGTGTGCGTTCATCTCCTCCTCTATACTCTCCATGTCGTTGTCCCTTCGTTGTGCGGTCGAGCCCATCTCGCTCTCTCCGCTTGCTGCGCGGCTCTCCGACACTATCTCCCAGTCCTCATGCCCGCCCAGCGCCGCCCTCTCATCAAGTCGCTGTATCCCTTGGAGGAGGAGCTCTGACCAACCAGCGTTTACAGTCCGCTTGGGGGAAGGGACATCCCGTTCCAATTCGAACATGCCCCCCTCCCACCCCAGCACTTCGTATATCACATCCTCTCCCTCTAGCGACTCCAGACTCATGTGCACAATGTTCCCATCTTCGAAGAATATGTGAGCCTCTCTGTCCTCATGTCTGATCACCAACCGAGCCTGGTTCATCTGATTGCAGTTGACAGCGATGATGCTGGTCAGATCCATGTCCCTCAAATCGCCCTTGACCGCCACGCGATTGGCTCCTCTGTGGGATTGGCCGGCTAGAATATCCTACCGACGACTAGATTGATGATCATCTTCAAGGATTCGAAAACCCCTACCCCTTCCGTGGCCACCGAACCCAAGCAGGGCATGTCGTCCTGCTGAAGGCGTCTCCTCAGGTCTTCCGGAGGCAGGGCATCAGGCAGGTCTTGCTTGTTGCACTGCAGCACAATGGGATAGTCGGTCAACCGGTGGCCCATCTTTGAGAGATGCGCAGCCAGGCTCCCCATGAGATCTGAGTTGTCGCGGAGCCGGTCAGCCTGTGAGTCGGCGACGAATACGACCCCATCCGCTCCCTCCAACACCAGCCTCCGGCTGGCCGTGTAGATGACCTGCCCGGGGACCGTGTAGAGATTGAATTTGGGCTTGAGTCCCCTGATTCTCCCCAGCTCCAGCTGCAAGAAGTCGAAGAACAGAGTGCGGTCCTCATGGGTCTTCAGCGATACCAGTTCGCTCCGAAGCTTGGGATCGATGTTGGCGTGAATGTATTCGAGATTGGTGGTCTTCCCGCTTAGGGAAGGCCCGTAGTAGACTACCTTGAGATTCAGCTCTCCTAGCTTCCGATTGATGAACACCTGGCAGCTTCCTCGGCGCAAAGATCCCGCGATGCCCGCGGTCACCTTCTCTGACGGCGGCGTCATTGGCCTTGGATGGGCAACCTGCCCAGCTAGTGCTTCGAACCTGCGAGCGGAACAGTCAGCATGGTACTAATACCACGATGCGCTTGCGAGTCTATCTCCAACGCTCCATCAGTGGCTTTGGCTCACTCCTGCATGCTCGCTACCACTGAGCCCCATCGCGAATAGCTGGCGGTGACGCCCAGGAGGTTGGGTCCTCTTTCGTTGCACCTGATCTGCACCTGGAGGCTATCCAGTTGCATTGCTACTCTGAGTCAAGAAGAACCGGCGCTCAACGGTCTCGAGACCTCGCCAAACGGCCAATTGCCTTGAATGTCATCCTGGACTTCCTGTGGTAGAGCCCTCCGGACGCTTGGCCACTCAGAGCCCACAAAAAAAGGACACATCGCCTGCCGCGCTGGCATGGCAGTGCCCGACCTCACTCCGACAACCCCTCCGACCCCTATCCGCTGGAACCTTGCATCAGGTTTGGCACCCGCCCCGATTGATAGTCAAAGACGTGGCCAAGCCGACAGGTACTCAGCATCCTCTCTGGATGTCACGTGTCCTCAACTGACCGTCAGCTACACAAACTTCCCCATGTTCCCAGAGTGTCCAACCACTCTCAATTATACTTGCAAGTGGCGGCCGGGTCAATAGTACTTTGTACCCAATTCTGCAAACATGTTACGAGCCGGCTTCGACTGTAGCGCGTTGGCGGGGCCCACCCGTGAGCAAGATCACCCCCAGGCCCATGTAGCCATCGTGTCTTTGTCAGACTCGGCGGTGCGGCTCGTCTCCAACAACATGAACATAGCTTGGCTTTCCTCAGTCGGGCTGAGGTTACTTGTTGCTGACTTGTCCTTGTGTAGAGCTTTGCGCACAGGTCACGACATCCTGTGAACCATCGCTACAGGCCCTTCAAGGGAACAGTCAGGGTGATGCTGGTTCCGCGGCCGATTTGCGAATCTATCTCTAATGCTGCACCGATGGACTTGGCCCTCTCCTGCATCCCGACCAATCCTAGGCGCTGTCGTGGATAGTTGGGGGTGACCGCCAGACGGTTCCCATTTCCTTACCGCGACGCGGATGACCAACAAGTCAATGATTGCCACGCCTCTGCCGCAGGAGGCAATGAACTATGGATGACGGCTGGCTATCAGTACATCGGCTCTCCCGATGAGGATGTCCTTGAAAGTGTTTAGGAAATGCCCTTTGGCTGAGTGTCCATCGATGGTCTTCTCGACGGAGGCAATGATCTCCTGCCACACCTCCAGCAACTGGGGCATCTCCAAACCAGCCATCACCGCTCCGCTCTCCTCAAAAGCTTCCATCACAGAGACTCGGTAGACGTTGAAGGCAGCGCCCAGCGAGGACGCCGTCTCGATTATCCGCGGCAGGATCTGGGCGCCAGAGATAACATAGCCGTCTGTGGAGAGGATGCTTTCGATGGCCTGTCCGTCTTGGAGAAAGATGATTCCAGCTCCCTTGTCGTCTTTCATAGCCACTTCGACGTAGCCAGTATGTCCCTCGCTCTGTAGTTTCGCGATCAACTGTTGAAGGCTGGTGAAGTCTGTGCCCAAGTCCTTGTGAACCACCTCGCTTCTCACCGCACTCGCCAGCAAAGTCACCATGTCCGCCGAGAGACTGTAGACGCTGATAGTGCCGTCCTTCTCCTGGACCTTGCCAGCGATGCTGCTCACAGCCTCCGGTGCACTGGCTCTCGTCACTCCGGCCTCCTCCACGGCGTTGACGATGTTGCCATTGTCCAAGAACAGGATGCCCTCGTACTCCCAGAAGCTGACCTGCACGTAGCCAGTTGAGCCGTTCGCCTTTAAGTCCAGAAGAAGCTCGCCGAAGTTGGTGAAAGAGGTGTTCAGATTCTCGTACACGGCTAGCCCCTTGGGAAGAAGCATTGTGGCCTTCCTTACTTCCACCGGTATCTGCGTAGAATCGTCTGCATGTCTTGAGACAGGGATTCGGGGGAAGTTCGCTCAACAAGCGAGAGACCGGCAACGTCCTGCCCGTGAGGAACGATGATCGTTCTGCGCCCTTCTCGCACCACGACGACTTGCCTCAGTTCACCGGCACTCGCAAGGGCACCTAACATTGCGGCCTGGTGCGCGACGAAAGCGGTCAACAAGGCCTGTCGGACGGCGTCGCCTCTGGTCGCTTGGCCCAGTAACTCGCCGCCTCGTGAACAGATGACTGCACTTTCGATTCCCTCCAGCGCCATCAAAGCCTTGGCGATCCTATCCATGGTCTGTTCTTGCTGGGCTTCATCCTCATCCCATCCCAGGTCCCACTCGACCGTCCCTTCATCGATCCGGCGCATGCCCTCGAGCACCAAACCCGTCCAGTCCGCTTCTATGGTGCGCTTCGGCGGTGGAACGCCCTGCTCTAATGAGAAAAGCCCGTCCTCCCAAGACAACAACTCATAGATGATCCCCTCCCCTTCCTCATCATCAAGTGTCGCGTGGACAATGGTCCCGCCGTCAAAATAGATCGTGCCCACCCGACCCTGACGCCGTACTTGCAGCTTTGCTTGGTTCATTTCGTTACAATTAACCGAGATGAGGCTAGCCAGCGCTAAGTCGCGTAGGCTGCCACGCACTGCCTTATCCGTTTGCTGCTCGAGGACGTTGCGGAGCCTCAGAACCAATGCACCCATGTCGAAGGGCTTGCTTCCGTGACACCCTCAACCTGGTTCAGCACAGTCGCTGCATCCGATGCGCTTCCGCACTTCCAGAGAGTCGTTGAAGACGTCGAACCCGGCGACGCGGACTGTCCCCGAGTTCGGCGGCATGAAAGCGGTGAGAATGCGCATGGTGGTCGTCTTGCCGGCGGCGTTGGGTTCCAGGAAGCCAAGAATCTCGTCCTCCTCCACCTTGAAGCTGACGTCTTCGATCGCAGCCAGGGTGCCGTAGTACTTGGTCAGGTTCTTAACCTCGATCATCCCAGTTCTCGTCAAGCTGTTCAAACAGTGCAAAGCAAGCAAAAAGCACAATGCTCGGCCTCACAACCGTGACAGTGTGCTTTTTCAGACCCGAGATATCCTGTTAACTTATCTTAGTACAAGCGCGACCTCTGTCAAGTGCGACCCGAACTCTGGGCCGTGACCAACTTGGAACTCGCTACCACTCAACACCGGCGCGCACACTACTCGTCCTCCCCTATGGTCTCTTACAGGACGCTGCCCAGCGGCTCTTGGTGGCCGTGGATCTGACGCGTCAACGCCCAGGCACCTCGCCTCGGGCCTGATGCATGGCCTCCTCCGGGCCACCGTCTGGAGATCCCGCCCCGCAGAGCCCTCACGCGGCAGCCTTGTCCCGGAAGAAGGTGAAGAACGTCTTGATAAGAATCTTTATGTCGAAGAGGATGGACCAGTTCTCTATGTAGTACAGATCGTACTTGGTCCTCTCGACGATGGAGGTGTCGCCCCGCAGGCCGTTGACTTGAGCCCAACCCGTCATACCCGCCTTCTCTTGATGCCTCTCCACGTAGCGGGGGACGATCTGCTTGAACTGCTCCACGAAGACCGGTCGCTCCGGCCTGGGTCCAACCAAACTCATCTCACCTATGAAGACATTTATCAATTGGGGGAGTTCGTCCAAAGAATAGCGGCGTATGAGCGCCCCTAATCGGGTGCGCCGTGGGTCCTCTTTGACAGCCCACACCGGCCCTGTCTCGTCTTCAGCCCCCTCGCTCATAGACCTGAACTTGATCATCTGGAAAGGATTCTCATCCAGGCCCATGCGCTCCTGAGTGTAGAAAGCCCTGCCTGGGGAATCCAACTTGATGAGAACAGCCAAAAGGAGCATGAAGGGAGCGAGAAGGACTAGCCCGACGCCGGTCACCACGACATCCATCGTACGTTTCAGCGTAAATCTCCAACCCCGGAGCACGGTGTCACGCACTGTAAGCAGCGGCAATCCGCCCAGGTGCCCGATACTGAGATCGGAAGTGATGAGTTGGAAGACACTCGGATAGACCTTGGTAGCAACCTTCGCCCGATGGCAGTCGGAGATGATGGGCAGTATTACGTCGCTGGGAGCCTCTGGGAGTGCGATGATCACCTCATCTATGTTGTGTGCTCTGATAACGGAGGGGAGTTCATCAGTGCTTCCCAGCACGGGAACTCCCAAGTCCTGACGCTGAGAATCCTGGCTCACCATACCTGCCACCTCATACCCCAGACCGGGGGAACGCTGAATGGCATGCAGAATCATGCGGCCCGTCTCTCCCGTGCCCACGATGAGCACCCGGGCCTGGCCCACGCCCCGGCTCTGTAAAACCCACATCAACCTCGCGTAGAGCAGTCGTCCGAGACTTACCAACACAATAGTCAGTGCCCAGTTGAAAACGATCATCCGGCGGGAGTATTCCGGTCCGTTCCTCAGTATGAAGGAGTTGAAGGCCACCGACATGATGGTGCCCACGGACACAGCGACAAAAATGGTGTAGAACTCGTCAATATGGGACTGTGCTCTCTGCCGATGGTAGAGCTTGGAGAAGAAGAAAATGGTGATCAAGGTCAATATCTGGATGAGTAGGATACCCGCGTAGTCCGGAAGAGGTCCCACATCCGCCGGCGATAGGTGTTCGGTCCACAGGCGAAGGGAATAGGAGAAGACGAAAGCTACGGAAACCATCAGTATGTCTATCGCTACCAGCAGTCCTGCGAAGAGAACCCGGCTCTTGCCCTTCACCGTTCAGCCTCCCTAAGCCGCCTGCTCCCGTTCGGAGCGAGCGATCTCTCCCACCATCTCCCTACCGCCCAGCAGCGCCAGGCCTGCTAGAACAAGATAGTGTAGCCAAAAACGCGTGTCATCAGCGTAGTGCTTGTTGTAGAAGATGTACATCGCGCGCCAGAACTCGAACTGCGCCTTCCGCGGATTCTGGTCACTCGCCTGCCTCTTGTAGTGCAGCACGGTGACCTCAGGGTAGTAGTAGACTTTCCAGCCCGCTTTCTTGGCCCTCAACGCCCAGTCCAGATCCTCAGCGTACATGAAGTACTGCTCGTCGAGACCTCCGACCTGCTCGACAACCTCTCTTCTGACCATCAGGAAGGCCCCGACTACCGAGTCCACCTCAGCCGTCTCATCAGGGTCCAGGTAGGTCAGGTTATATTGGCCGAAGCGCCTGCTATTTGGAAAGAGGCGGCTCAACCCGAAGAGCTTGTAGAAGGAATTCTCAATCGTAGGAAAGGCACGGCGGCACGCCAGATCCAGACTCCCATCGGCCATGACCAGCTTGGGGCCCGCCATTCCAGCCTCCGGGTGAGCATCCATGAAAGCGACCATCTCCTCCAGGGCATGAGGCGGTAGAACGGTGTCGGGGTTGAGGAGAAGATAGTAGCGAGCCTGAAGGCGCCGCAGCCCCAGATTATTCGCGCACGCATAACCGGCGTTGGTGCCGCTCTCGATCAGATGAACCTGTGGGAACTCCTCGCGCACCATGCCCGGGCTACCATCATTGGAGCAGTTGTCCACGACGATGGCTTCGAAGGTGAACTCGCCCTCACTTTGATAGACCGATCTGAGGCAGTCACGCAAGAGATCCCTAGTATTCCAGTTGACGATGACTATTGAAAGATCGAGCATCGCACTATCCATTAGACTCGGGTGAGCTGACGGCGGCGACATCACTCGGTGTCGGAGGGTTCCTCGGTCTCCAGTTTTCCCAGCGCCATCAGCAGCATCTGGAGCATCACCGGCTCAGGCACCATTCCGTCCACGAACTGCGTCCCATTGATAACTGTGCGAGGCACTCCACGCACCTGATAGTTGATGGCCAGCTCAGGGAACTCCGTGGCCTCGACCATGTCAGCCTTGACGTGCTCATTCTCCACCGCCATCCTGTGCGTCAGCACGACCGTGCCGGGACAGTATGGTCAAGTGGGAGTGACGAATACCTGGAAGTGCACGGGCTCGTCTATCCCGGCCAATGCCTCTTTGGTGGCGTCAGACAAGCCAGATTGCCTCGAGGACACGGTCTTGATGGCCTCTATCAACGCGGCGAACTCGTATCCGGCAGGAATTCCATAAAGGCGAACGCCGTAGTCCCTCTCACCGACGACAGCGATGGCTGGTATCTTGTCTACGCCATACTCTTCGGCCTTGTCCCCGTCGGTGATGAAGTTGTAGATCACAGCTTCCAGTTTGTCGGAAAGAGAAGCTACCTCCTCCACCAAGGCGCGTGTATCTTCGCAGAACTCGCACTCGATGGTCTGGGTGAACATCACCAAGCGCACCGGGTTCGCGAGTCCTTCGAGTTGCTTGCGAACTTCTTCCCTATCCTCGTCTTTCAGCATGGTCATGGCTATCGCTCCTTCTCCAAGAGGTTCAGTCCGCTAGCCCGTGCCCGACCTCGGCTTCCTCCCTAGCGCCCAGAAGTTGGGCATGAAGATGAGGCGCTCCCCGGCCTGCAAGGCTCTCCATGCCTTCTCCCGATACTCCTGAAGCTGCGCCTCGCCAGCCACGTTGCTGAGCGTCCTGAAGATGAAATCCCACTCCGCTTCGAATTCCGCCGACAGCTGCCGGTCATCCCAAATCGAGGGAATCACCCCAGTCTGCGCATCCAAGCCCGCTGCCGACAACAGAGCCTTCAGGCGCCGTCCTATGCGGGGATGCGCGCCTTCGAGGCGGAGGGACTCCTCCATCAATGGCCGCAGCGCGATGTCTTCGGGATAGTCCAAACGTCCGCCGTAGTCGGGCTCCGTGGTAGCCAGGACCACCCCATCTTCCTTTGCCACGCGCGCCATCTCCTCAACAGCCAGGGCCGGGTTCTCTGTCCACATCAGGACGAAATTGCAGAGCACCAGATCGAAGGTCCGCTCCAGGAATGGCAGATAGTGGGCGTCTCCCACCAACCACTGCACATCCTCGTCTCCGTCCGACGCGAACCTGATCATCGCTGGGTCCAAGTCCAGGCCTGTCACCCGGCCCCGGGTGTTCCTCGCCAACTCCTCGGTGATGGCCCCTGTGCCGCACCCCACGTCCAGAATCGCTGCGGCGCTTCTCAACCCCGCCTGACGATAGAGGCGGGTCCGGATGCCCCACGTCCAGCGCGCCTGGCGCAGGAATTGCGAATGCCATTCCTCTACTGAGAGGCTCACCAGTGATACTCCGTGGGGCCGCTGCGGACAACAATGTGGAGGTACTCCATCCTTGAGGGATCCTAGACTGCGGTGGAGGTGCTCTCAATGCAAAGGGTACCCTCGTTCTCTAGATATAGAGGACAGCCGCCACCACAGAGAGGCAAGTCATCGCACGTCTGGCATTTCTCCATCACCCAATCTCGGTTCCTGATGCTTTCCGCCGTGGGATGATTCCAGATCGACTTCCAGTCATCACGCAGCATATTCCCCAGACTCGAGTAGTAGCTCTGGCAGGGAATCACGTCGCCGTTGGGCTCAACACACATATTGTACCTGGCAGCGGTGCAGAACTTGGCGCCCAACTCCAACTCCACTGGGTGGAATTCGCAATACTGGGTGGGGGTGTACCAGATCAGTCTCATACCCTCAGCAATCGCCTTGTCCCGTACCCTGACCATGAGACCCTCCAGCTCCTCCTCGGGAATCCCAATGCCGCTGGACGGCCCCTTGCCCGTGTAGATCAAGCTGTTGCAGGCGAAGGTCTGAATGCCGAGGTCGGCCAGGAAATTTATCGTCTGCTCGATGTCAAGGGCATTCAGGGTGGTCAGCGTCGTGTTGGTGATGGTGTAGACATCTGTGGCCACGGCGTTCTTGATGCCTTGCACCGTCTTCTTCCAGGCATCGGCACCGACCATTTGGTTGTGGACCTTCTCATCGTGGGACTCCAGCGTAATCTGGATATGATCCAAGCCCGCGTCAACTAACTGCTGAAGATAGGCCTCATCGGCGAGCTTGATACCATTGGTCAGGACGCCACTGACCAAGCCCACGTCCTCAGCATGCCGAATCAGCTCTACCAGATCAGGGTACAGAGTAGCCTCACCGCCGGTGAAGACCACGTGGGGTATGCCTATGTCCCACAGCTTGTCGATGACTCGCTTCCACTCTTCCGTACTCAGGCTCTCCATATCCCTTGGGCGACCCACGTAGCAGTGCCCGCAGTCGGCATTGCACCCATAGGTCAAGGCCAGATCCATGCGATACGGCGCCGAGACCGGCGTATCGAAGGGCTCGATCCGCTGCACATCCAGATACGAGATGGGGCAGACGTCATCGGTGACCGCTAGACAGAGGATGGTGTCCCTCAGATGCTCTTGATCCTCTCGTGCCCGGCCCTCCGACACCTTGTAGCGGTGCTTTATCTCCTTGACCGCCGTACCGACGTCCTTGCCCTCCAGTATCAACTTGGCGTGCTCGGTGGCGGTCTGGTTGAGGTGCAAGACCTTCGCCGCGTTGATGACCAGTATGCCTTCGCCGTCGTCCTCCACACGGAGATGCAGCCGGTATCTGTCCTCAGCCCCGTCGGGGGTCATATAGTGAAACATCCCCTTGTGGAGAGGTTCAGGTGGTGTCGGGAAGAAGGTTTCTTTGAAAGACTGCCATACGCTCATCGCACTACTCCTGCATCGCTTGATATTGACACGCCTGCGCCCGTTCCTCGCAGGCCCAAGGTCGTCTCCAAGTATACCATAGGTGTATTCAGAGGCAAAATGCGCCACCTCGCCATGCCTTGGCAGTCACAGTCTTGTGGCCATCATCCTCAGGAGAATCAGTGAAGTCAGAACACCCCTCAAAGGCCCGTGGACCCAGCCAGTTTGCATAACCACGTCGATCGAACTCTGCAATCCGTACGAACATACGCCGAGCTGAAACGGCTGATGACCCAGCAGTAGATCGCCATCGGCGCGCCTGCGGGGACGGCCAACTGGGTACAGATCGATCTCTACTTGCACGATCAGTGCTTCAAGCGCTGCCAGTTCTAAGAGACAAGTGATAGAGAATACGAGGAAGAGACATGTCAAAGAGGAGCAATGCTCT
>CAZNMJ010000087.1:0-12591 GCA_964573815.1 uncultured Anaerolineales bacterium | reverse complement strand
CACCTGGTTCATCGGGGCCGGTCTCATCATGCTAGGGCTCAATGCGGCCCGCTACTACACTGGCATCAAGATGAGTCGGTTCTCCATCGCGCTGGGCATCATCGCGCTGGCCATAGGGCTCACCGATTTCTTCGGGTTGGATCTGCCGCTCGTTCCCATCTTGATCATCCTCTTCGGGGCGAGCATCATTTGGGGCGTGCTCACCCGAGAGGACTAGCGCTAGGCCTTGGCCTGCCCAGTCTTGGGATGGTTTGCCGACGCGGGCGCCGCAGCGTGTGAGTGACTGGGGCTGACCAGATCGGCCAATTCTCCGGTGCTGAAAGTGACCAGCTACTCAGCGGGCGCGACGTCGCCGCCTCCCTGCAGCATCGTCTCTATCTCTCGTGCGGTCTCCGCCAGGAGTTCTGCGGCCTGCCCCTGCCTTTGTGCTCGGAGGTCCTCGACAATAGCCTCCATCAGCTTCAGAAACCGCTCATCCACCAAATCCTGGTGCTGGTGAAGAAGCGCTCGTCGCTCCTCGACATCATCCGCGGACAGCAACTGGTTGATGAGGCGTACCTCAGGTGGCATCCGCGCTTCCAGAAGGGAGACCACGTGCTCCCTCAGCTTCTTCAGCCTGTCCGCCGTGTGCTCTTCGCCTGCCTGGTCTGCGGCGGCGATGTTGAGGTCCAGAACAGATAGGAAGGCTGCGTCCATCTGTTCCACGTTCTCCTCCGCAGCGGCTTCCGTATCCTCGCTCTCCAAGATCTGCCGCAACAGTTTGGTGGCTCGGTCCAGCGCCTCTTTGGTCTCCTGGTCAAGCTCATCCACCAGATCCAGTATCTTGCTGCGGAGCTCTGTCAAGTCTTTGGCCCGTTGGTGGTCTCCTTGCGCCTCGGCAGCCTCTATCTGGCCGGTCAGTGTCTGAAACAACTGGTAATCCAGAAGGGGGCGGGCGACGGCCACCAGGGTCTTGAAGTCGTCATCCTCTCTATGAGAGACGAGTTCCTCGATCAGTTCTTCCCGCGTGAGGTCGCCTTCTATGGTTTCAGGAGCGGACACCTTTGCTGGTCCGAGGAGTTCTTGCAGCGTGGAGCGCAGCGCAGTCAACTGCTCTGCGAGAGCCCCTTCGCCATCCTCCCTGGCCTGATCTATGGATGCTGTGAGCACCAGGAAGAACTCATAGTCCAGCTGGGCCCTCTTCTCTTCCACTAGAGCCTTGAGGCTCGGTTCGTCGTCCATTCTCGCTAGTAGATCGCGGATCAACTGGCTCTTCTCAAGCTGATCCTGCAGCATCTCGTCGGTGATGCCGTCTGCCCGCAGTATCTCCTGGGTTAGGCTCTGCAAGGAGAAGAGCGTTCTTGGTTGGAAGAGATAGCCCTTTCTCCCCTCAGGGGGAAGGGAGTTCATCAGTCGATTCGTCAGTTCTCCCACCGTCTTCTCAAAATCTTCGCCGGTGAGCCCCAGTTCCGTGGGGGAGAGGAAAAGAAACAGTTCTTTCTCGGGATCGTGATAGGCGAGAGTGGTTGCTACGGCTGTGTGATGGGAACACTGAGGGCAGGTGGCGACGTTAAGCTGTCCACGGAGGAGTTGCCGCTTCAGGTCGGCTTCTTGGCCCACGTCCACAACTCGCCATACCTCCGCCAGAAAGTCGCTGCCGCAACTAGGGCATGTGATGGGTATTCGTTCGGGGGAGATCTTCATGGTCTTTTTCCTTGATCGGACACAACCATCACCTACTCGCAGTGCTGAAGATTCACGGGCTCCACTTCCAGCCTGTCCCCACGCTGGCGCAGATAGCCAGCGGTAATACGAGGATCGTGTTCGAAGACCAGGAGCGCCTCTTCCTCCAGGATCCATTGCCGGACGGCTCGCTTGGTCTCAATGTTCTCCAAGGGTTCCACGTCACCTGCAGGGGTCCAGGCCAGCCGCTCTATGTTCTCTTTCCAGGGGGCAAGGTCACCCAGATAGATGGCCGTCTTGCCTTGCGATTGTATGACCACGGACTGGTGGGCTCGTGTGTGGCCCCTGGTGACCACACAGTGGACTCCCTGAGTCACCGGTGTATCCCCTGCCAAGAGACGCAGCTGGCCCTGCTCCTCCAGCGGCAACAGATTCTCTGGGAGGTACGTGCCGCGCGTACGCTCGTTGGGATAGCGAGCGTCGGCCCACTCCAGCCGTTGTACCCAGTATTCGGCGCGGGGAAAGGTGGGGACCGGTTCACCGTCCTTGTCGAAAGTAGTGTTGCCTCCACAATGGTCGGCGTGGAGGTGGGTGTTGATGACGATGTCCACATCAGTGGGAGCGATGCCTAGCTTCTCCAACTCACGCACGAGCCCCGTCTCGCGCTCAAGTCCCACCATATCCTTTCGCTTAGGTGAAAGCTTGCTCCCCAGGCCTGTGTCCACCAGAATGCGCTTGCCTTGCGACTGGATGAGCAGGCAGTTCAGGCCCATGGGCACGCGATGTTTCTCATCAGGGGAGATGATGGGCTCCCAAAGGACGCGGGGCACTATGCCGAAGTGTACCCCGCCATCCATCCAATACCTGCCATCGCTGACGATCGTCAGCTCGACATCGCCCAAGAGCATTCTCTAACCTTCCAGGGCCTCTCCTGCGAGGTCCCATCCCCTCTGCAAAGCTTCCCTGTTCGGTTCCAGAAGGTGATGTCGCCTTTCGGGCAGATTCTTCTTCAGGGCTACCATCACCGAGTCGAGAGCGACCACGCCCGTGGCCTTCACCAGAGCTCCGAGGAGGATCATGTTTGCCATGCGTTCGTTCCCCATCTCATCCCTGGCGATGTCGTTGGCGGGGATTCTGAGCGTGGTGACGTCATCTCTCTCCACCTCTCTCGTGGCGATGGAGCTGTTGACGATGAGCAGGCCGCCGGTCAGCACCTTGGACTCAAACATCTCGAGGGAGGGAGGGTTCAAGGCGATCACTGCGCTGGGGGTGTCGGTTATGGGTGAGCCTATCGGTTCGTCGGACACCGTCACGGTGCAGCGGGCCGTTCCGCCTCGCATCTCCGGGCCGTAGGATGGCAGCCAGGCCACGTGACGGTCTTCCTCCAGGCCGGCGTAGGTCAGTAATTGCCCGGCGAACAGAGCCCCTTGCCCTCCAAAGCCAGAGATGATGATCTGTTCGAACATCGACTTGCTCCTTTACTCAGTCACAGAGACGCCGCGCCGTGTCATGGAGCGGCTTCTTGTCCTCGCTATTGCAGGGCCTTTACCTCATCTATCACCTTGTAGTCACCCAGGGGATAGTAGGGAATCATGTTCTCCTCCAGCCACTGGAGAGCCTCCATAGGGCTCATCCCCCAGTTGGTCGAGCAAGTGGACAGTACCTCCACGATGGAGAATCCCAGACCAGCCAGTTGGGTTTGGAAGGCGGTCTTGATGGCTTTCTTGCAACTGCGAACGTACTTGGGCTGAGTGACCGTTCTTCGCACTACATACGCTGCTCCCGTGGTTTGGGCGATCAGCTCAGCCACCTTCAAGGGGTAGCCAGCCAGCTTCACGTCGCGGCCTGTGGGCGTGGAGGTCGTAACCTGCCCGGGCAGGGTGGTGGGTGCCATCTGCCCTCCCGTCATGCCGAAAACGGCGTTGTTTACGAAGACGACGGTGATGTTCTCTCGTCGGTTGGCGGCGTGGACTATCTCGGCCGTGCCGATGGCGGCCAGGTCCCCGTCGCCTTGATAGGCGAAGACGACGTTCTCCGGCGCGACTCGCTTGATCCCTGTGGCCACCGCTGGCGCACGACCGTGGGCGGCCTCTGCCATGTCGAAGTTGAAGTAGTGATAGGCCAGGACGGCACACCCCACGGGTGCGATGCCCACGGTTCTCTCGCGTACGCCCAGCTCGTCTATCACTTCCGCGATCAAGCGGTGGATGATGCCATGAGTGCAGCCAGGGCAGTAGTGGGTTGCGACTGGTTCTAGAGCCTCTGGCCTACTGAAAACGACCTTGCCTTCAGGCATATGGTTCCCCTTTCATGCTCTGCAAGAGGGCGATCTCATCTGGGGCTTCACTTGGCGTGCTTCTGGGCCATCTCTTGAATCTTTTCCAGCACCTCGGTGGGTGTGGGCACCCTTCCTCCAAGCCAGCCTTGGAACTCGACGGGAACGCGCCCTCCAACCGCGAGTTCCACGTCCTCCAGCATCTGGCCGGCGCTCATCTCCAAGACGAGGAAGACCTTGGCCTGGTCGACCAGAGTGGATAGGGCGTCCCTTGGGTAGGGGTAGAGAGTGATGGGGCGGAACAGCCCCGCTGGGATTCCCTCGTCCCTCGCGTTCTTGATCGCCGTCTGCGCCACGCGGCCGGTTGTGCCATAGGCGACGATGATCACCTCAGCCCCTTCTAGCATGTATTCCGTGTGTCGCTGCTCATTGGCTTCGATCTGGCGATACTTCTTCTGGAGGATGATGTTGCGCGCCTCCAGAGGCCCGGCTAGCAGATAGAGGGAGCGGATGATGTTCTTCTCCCGACCCTTGCATCCCGTCAAGGCCCAGGGTTTGGCAGGGGGCTTGGGCTCCACCTCCGGCAACTCGACCGGTTCCATGATCTGCCCGATGCTTCCGTCGCCGAGAATCATGGCCGGGTTGTTGTACTTGTCGGCCAGTTCGAAAGCCAGGATGGTGAAATCTATCGCTTCCTGGACGGTGGATGGTGCCAGTACGATGGGGAAGTAGTCGCCGTGGCCCCCTCCCTTGGTGGCCTGGAAGTAATCGGACTGGCTGGGCTGCACGTTGCCCAGCCCGGGACCGCCCCGCATGATGTTGACGATGACAGCGGGTAGTTCAGTTCCCGCCAGATATGACACTCCTTCCTGTTTCAGGCTGACGCCAGGGCTGGACGATGAAGTCATCGCCCTCTTGCCGGCGGCCGCCGCGCCCAGAACCATGTTGATGGAGGCGACTTCGCTCTCTCCCTGAACGAAGACCCGCCCCAGTTCAGGCATTCTCTTGGACATATACTCCAGCAATTCCGTCTGGGGTGTGATAGGGTAGCCGAAGTAGGCATCGCATCCAGCGCGAATCGCAGCCTCAGCGATGGCTTCATTCCCCTTCATCAGCACTCTTGCCATTATCGTCTCTCCTCCGTCTGCATCAACCTAGTTCGTGGTCAAACTGTCTGTGTGTGGGCTGCCGCGGCCTAGCGATAGACCATGATCGCCACGTCTGGACACATCAACGCACAAAGGGTACAGCCTGTGCATTCCTCCTCAGGGTCCACCAGTGTGGAGGGATGGTACCCCTTGGCATTGAAATGCTCGGCCATCTTGACCAAGTCCTTGGGGCAGACGTTGGTGCACAGCTGGCATCCCTTGCACTGATCCTCGTCTATGACTATGGTGGGCATCGTGACTAACCTCCACTAGTACCTGAGCTATTCTTCCCACGGGGGGCGAAAGTGCCGTTTCAGAGGCAGTATGGGCTGCGAACAGAGTTCCTCGACACCTTCCTCGAGGAGCCGGGATTCCATGCACAGAAACGCTATGGGCAGGCCAAGGTCGCTGCTGGCTCTCTCAACCATGCAATGTCCGTCTCGAACCACGTCCAGGGTCGTCTCGCCGATGAGGTTGGGGTTGCTCACCAAGGCGCCCGCCTCCAGACGGGAGTTGGTCTCAATGACCTCCAAGGTTTCCGCTATCCGCTCGACCGTGGCGTTGAAGGGTCGATACGGGTTCACCACCAGGTACATGATGTAACCCGTTCGCTCCAGGAGTGCGTTGAACTGCCCCATAGCTCTGGCACCCTGGGCATCGCCTCCCACATCTATCACGGTCAGGCCATTCGCTCGCTGCAGGGACCCCCAGATGTGAGCGCTGACTGCCGGCAGGTGAACCCGTTTGGTGATTTCTGGGGGCGCCACGACTTCTATGCCCCTCGCTTGCAGCCTCTCGGCCATGTCTCGCGAGCGGAAGTAGGGGGTGACCACGTCCATGTCGGTGAGCGTCACGGTCTCGTGGTGATCTGCCAGGCGGAGGGCGTAGTTGATCGCCACCTCCGTCTTACCCGTGCCGAAGGGCCCGGTGAAGATACTGATGCGCGGTATGTCCTGTGTCGGTTCTTTGACTGTCAACCTGGCGATATCTCAGCGCTGTGAGCGAGAGTGCTGCATCGGTGTGGTTCGTGACTGGCTCCAGTCCTATTCACCGGCCTGTGCCAGCCTCAGGGGCTGTGGAGGGTAGCGGAAGACGTTGCCCACTACCATGCGGTTGATATTGTCATTCAGCTCTCCGAACATCCGGAAGGCACGTCGCTTGTACTCTACTAGAGGATCCATCTGCCCGTAGGCTTGCAGGCCGATGCCTTGCCTGAGATCTTCGATGGCCGTCAGATAGTCCACCCACAGCCGGCTGATGAAACCCAGCATCAGATTCTTCTCAATCTGGTCCACCAAGCGCTTTCCCAGGTAGTGCTGCAACTCTGATCGCTCAGGTTCATCGAGATTGGCTATTCTCTTGTCGCCTACATTGTTCAAGCGCTGATGTCCGATGTACCTGGCGAATCCCCCTCTCGAAACCTCATCTAGGTCGCCCAACCTGGTCCCGTCGTGCTCAGCCATGGCCTGCTCTTCGAGGCCAAGATCCCTCTCCGCCAGGAAACTCTCTACGCTGTGGCGCGTTTGCTCGTCCAAGTCCGTGAGTCGCTGCTGCCTGAGAGCCTGCTCTCGTCTCTGCCACAGATGCCGCAGCAAGGCGACCCGTGTCTCCTCATCCAACTCCGAGAGGCCACGGTGTTGGAAACGCTCAAGCTTCTCATTGTCCAGGAAATAACCTGAGGAGCGTAGATTCCCCTCGATTTCCTCTCGTAGACCCTCCTCCAGGGCACTGAACGTTATGCTGGCGTTCTCGTCCAACCATCTCTGTCCGAGCCAGGAGGCCAAGCCTTCGTACTCCCTTTTGTCCAGGCTGAGGTGGCTCAGGCTGCCCTGTTCGAACCGAGAGAGAGCATCCTGGTCAAGGAAGTAGCCTACGGTATCCAGGTAGTCGCGCAGAGATTCACGATCGCTTTCGTCGAACTCGGCAATCTGCCGTGTCATGGTCTCCTGCGCCAACTCGCGACCCAACGATTCGACGAGGCCGCCGAAGATTCCGTCGTCCAGGTCTGCCATCCTGCGCTGCATGAACTTCTTCTTCTTGGCCTCATCCACCAGGAGGTCCGTACCCTCCAAGTACGCTTCTATCTCCTGCCGCAGACCATCATCCAACTCCGAGAGCTTCTGCTCGTGGGCCTCGGTCAGTCTCCGCTCGCCGAGGTACTGGCTGGTCACGGCGAGAGTCTTTGGATCCAAATCGGTGGCCCTTGAGGCCTCGAACTGTTCCAGGCGCGAGTGATCGAGGAAGTAGTCTTGCTCCATGAGATACTGTTCGATGCTGGCTTGCATCTCCGCTGGCAACTCCACCATCTTGTGCTCGGTGAGAAGCTCCTCCAGGTCCTCCCTCAAGGCCGAGCGAACCCCCTTGCGCAGCTCTGGGTCGAGATTGCCGATCTCCTCGATCTCCAGGTATTCCTCCTTCTCCTTGTCGAAGAAATACCCGTCGTCTCTGAGCTGTCGCCAGATCTGGTCACGAAGCTCCTCCGGTAGGTCGGCGAATCGCACCTCTCTGAACTCCGTCAGACGGTGCCTACCCAAGTGGTACGCAATCCCGACACGGATCCCTTTGTCAACCTCAGCCAAGCTTAGCTTGACGAACTGCTCCCTCTTCTTTTTCTTCTTGAACAGGCCCTCCAGATCCAGGTAGTTGAGAATGCTCTCCCTGGTCTCCTGGTCCAGATTCATGAACTTGCGCTCTTCGATCTCAGCAACTATCTGCTCCCCCAGTTCCTGCTCCAGCTGCTGCACAACCCTGATGTCGAGGCTGGAGAGGGTGAGGTTGGCGAACTGACGTGCCTTGTCCTCGTCGAGGAAGTAGTCCGTCCCCTTGAGGTAATCCTGTACCACGTCCTGCACACGGGGATCGAATTCCCCGATCAGCTTCTGGCTGAGTTCCCGCTCTAGGTCTCCAAGGAGATGATCCCTTAGCCCTTGGTAGACGGGTTCCTCCAGATCGGATACCTTCCCCCGGCTGAAGGTGCTGTACAGCTTCTCGTCGCTGAAGTGGGCACTGTCCATCAAGTGCCGCTTGAGACCACGACGGACCTGCTCGGGCAGGGCGGAGATGCTTCCCACTGCTTCCAACTCCTGCTGACCCAGATAGCAACTCAGCTCGTTGAAAGCGGCCTCGTCCAGGTCTGCCAGCTTCTGCTCTTCAAGGGCTTGCCGCTTGGCCTGGTCCACCAGCAGCCCCTGCCGCTGAAGATACTCCAGGATGCTCTCTTGGACTTCACCTTTCAGGGCTCCGATATTCCGGTTGCCGAGCTTCTCCAAACGGCGCTTGACGATGTAGGCACACGCGTCCTGCGCAAGCTCCTCTCCCAAGTCTCCCAGGCTGCCGTGCACGAAGAACTGCTGCACCTTCTCTTCGTCCACGAAGTGCCCTCGCCCCCGAAGATACTCCACTATCCCGAGCCGAGCCCCGGGATCCCACTCAGCCACGGGCACTTCCTCGAAGTCCTTCAGCGACTCTCGGCCGACCTGAATGGCGATGCCTTGGCGCAGATCCTTGTCCAGGTCGCCGAGGGGCTTCGAGAGTAGCGTTTCCTTCAACGTTGCGTCCTCAAAATACCCCTGCTTGGAGAGGTATTCCTGCATCTGTTGCGCGATCTCTTCCTCCAGGGCAACACCGGCCTCCAACAGCCGCTTCTGCGTCTCGCGCTCCAGATGCTGGGCCAGTTCGTCGAAGAACTCCAGGTCGCCGAGTCTCTGGCCCTCGATCTCTCGCATGCCCAGGTACCCTCGCACCTGATCGCGCAGTTCCGCGTCGAGGTCCCGAAGGGGTTGATCCTCGAAGTCTTGGATCACTCGTTGACCCACATACACAGCCAGGTCCTCGGAGAAATCGCCATCCAGTTCTGACAAGCGGTGCTGTCCCAGGCGTGTCAACTCCTGACGGCCCCACGTGTCTTCACGGGCGGCGAGGGCGCGTTCGAACTGGTCCAGGATGGCCTCGCGCAACTCCTCTCGCCTCATACCCGTGGTGAGCGGCAGCGCCAGGAAGTTCAGAGGCAGGCGAGGGGCGAAGGATACGCGCCTCTTGTGCGCCTGGTCGAAACCGGCTCTCTCGACGTAGATCACCTGTGCCAGGACGCGGATCAGGCCATCTTCGGACGCATCCTCCAGACCGCTACCTCTATCTGCGACGGTTCCCCGTATCTCCTCAAGTTGCAGCTGCGCCCAGCGGTCGTAGGCAAGTGCTGTCGCTTCAGTCAGCACGTTCTCCAGGGCGCGCAGGTCCAAGTTGGCCCAGGAGTTCATGTTGAACAGTAGTTCCAGCAGGGCACCCTTCCCCTGGCCCATGCGCGTCAGTCTCTCTCGTGCAGCCTCGTCGCGGGCAGCAGCCAACGCACCAGCCAGGAGCGCATCCATTCGCTCAGCGGGCACGTCGGATGTCTTGATCTGGTCCAGCCATAGCGCCGCGGGTATCCGCAGTTGCACTCCTTTGAGCAGCTTGTCAACCAGTTCCTGGTGATGGGCGTTCTCGAGCCGGGTCAGGAGTTCGTCCGTCGCCTCTGACATGGACATGCCCCTCAATTCACTGGCCTTCACCTTGAGAGGGATAGGGAACACGCTCTGTACATACTGCAACAGATCTTGGCTGCTGAGAGGTCTACCTTGCTCCTCCACGATGAGAATGTAGTCATCTATCTTGTTCTCGAGGAACTCAGTGTAATTGGCTAGGCCGTCGTTGTACTGCTCGATGGCATTCCCGAACTCGTCGCCCACGACGGTCTCCAGGAGGTGCCGACGGTACGCGTCGCTGGCCTGCTCAGCGATGCCCAGCAGGGTTTGCTGTCTGTTATCCCCCGGCTCGTCCTCCAACCAATCAGCGAGGAAGGCGATGGTAAAGGGTGGAAAGCAACTGAGACCGCCAAAGAACGGAAACTGGTAGGGGTAGGGCGCACCGGGCGGGGCGAGGGAAAGGGGCAGAATGTCATTGAGGTAGGACAGCAATCCCACCAACCCGCCGTCCGCACTGAATCCCTCCTCCAGTCTCTTGTCCAGCTCACTCTCCAGCATCTCCCACAGTTCAGACTCTAGGTCAGCCCCGGTGAGGATTTGATACCGTCGCCCGTAGATCAACTCTCGTTGGCGGTTCAGAACGTCATCGTAGTCCAGGAGGTGCTTGCGTATGTCGAAGTTGTACCCCTCCACCTTGGTCTGGGCGCCCTCGATGGTCCTGCTAACCATACCATGTTCGATGGGGATGTCCTCTTCCACACCCAGCCTGTCCATGAGGCTGGCGACCGACGGCCCGCCGAAACGGCGCATGAGATCATCCTCAAGGGAGAGATAGAAATGGGAAGTTCCAGGCTCGCCTTGACGGCCTGCTCGTCCCCGCAGTTGATTGTCTATGCGCCTTGCCTCGTGGCGTTCGGTACCCAGTACATGCAAGCCGAGCAGATTGAGGACCTGTTCCCTGCGACGGACATACTCGGGATCGACCTCGGCGATGGCGCTGTAGAGCTGAGCCGGGAGGGCTTGATAGGGATCCATTCCTCGACCACGCATCAGTCTGTGGGCTGCCTTGATGGTCTCCTCGGGCAGTTCGCCGCCCAGCTTGATGTCCACGCCGCGCCCGGCCATGTTGGTGGCGATAGTCACTGCCTTGGGCTCGCCTGCGCGGGCGATGATGGCTGCTTCGCGAGTGTGGTTCTTGGCATTGAGGACTTCATGCTCTATTCGCCTGGCCTGAAGCATTGTGCTCAGGCGTTCCGACTTCTCGACCGAGGTGGTGCCCACCAGCACCGGTCGCCCTGCTCGATGCAGTTCCTCGATCTCCGTGACTATGGCTTCCCACTTGGCCTTCTCTGTCTTGTAGACAACGTCCTGATAGTCGGTCCGCTTGTAGAACAGGATCTCGTCGGTATTGTCCTCCTCATAATACACCACGACCTCAGCGCCGTCTTCCTTCCGCGCTTCTTCGACCAAGTTCGAGTCGGGACTGTGAGCCATGTACTCAACGTTGGTGGGGAGGACCATGACGTCAAGTCCATAGATCTTGTCCAGTTCTTCCGCCTCTGTGGCAGCTGTGCCGGTCATACCCGCCAGCTTGTCGTACATGCGGAAGTAGTTCTGCAGGGTGATGGTGGCCTGAGTCATCATCCTGGCCCTGATGGGAACCCCCTCCTTGGCCTCGATGGCCTGGTGCAGTCCCTCGCTGAGGCGTCGGTCCGTCATGAGTCGCCCTGTGAACTCATCGACGAGGACGATGCGTTGACCTTGCCTGATGTAGTCGCGATCTTTGTAGAACAGTACCTGCGCCCTCAGGGCCTGCTCCATGAAGTGTACGTATTGATAGTTGGCTTCATCGTAGATGTTCTCTATGCCTGTCTCTGCCTCCACCTTGGACAAGCCCGCCTCAGTGAGGACGACATTCCTCTCCTTTTCGTCCAGTTCATAGTCGAGCTCTGGTCGCAGCTTACGGGCAATGCGAGCAAACCGTTGATACTCCTCCAGCGGCTCGTCGGATGGTCCGGAGATGATCAGAGGAGTGCGGGCTTCGTCGATGAGGATGTTGTCCACCTCATCGATGATGGCGTAGTGTAACTCCCGCTGCACGCGCCTCTCGAGGCTGAAGGCCAGGTTATCGCGCAGGTAGTCGAAGCCGAATTCGTGGTTGGTGCCATAGGTGATATGGGCTTGATATGCTACCTTGCGATCGACGGGCCGCAGGTGGGCGAACTTGCCGCGCTCATACTCGGGGTCGTAGACAAAGGCGATACCTTCACCCTGCTGGAGCAGGCCCACGCTGAGTCCCAGGAGATGGTAGATGGGTCCCATCCACTGTACATCGCGGCGAGCGAGGTAATCGTTGACCGTGACCAGGTGCGCACCCCGTAGGGCGAGGGCGTTCAGGTAGAGAGGTAGGGTGGCGACCAAGGTCTTGCCTTCGCCGGTCTTCATTTCCACCACTTTCCCTTGGTGGAGGATGATGCCTCCCAAGATCTGGACGTCGAAGTGGCGCATGGCTGTGGTGCGCTTGGAGGCTTCCCTCACCGCGGCAAAGGCCTCGGGCAGAAGGTCGTCCAGGGACTCTCCAGCGTGCAGCCGGCCGAGGAACGCCATGGTCCTCTCTCGCAGCTGCTGATCGGTGAGATCTCTGAAGCTGGACTCGAGCTCACCGATTCTGTCTACAAGCGGCTGCAGGCGGTTCAGTTCCTTTTCGTTTGGGTCGCCTGCAAACCTGGACACCAACTTCAGCACGACGGGATGCTCCTTGGAACGCTGTCTCTAGTGGGTATGTGGGCCACGATCCGCGTGGTGACAGACGCCAACCGACCAGGCTGGTGCTCCCTGCCTCCCAGGAAAAGAAAACGCCCGAAAGGCTCCTTTCAGGCATTGTAGGGTACTCTGGGGTCCACCGGTAGGCAGGACCAGGCCCTCTAGGTAGCGTAGGACGAGAGGGGAAACCACGATACTCTTACCATGAACAGCGTCACCCGTAGTGGTGCTCACGGCTGAGTGAAGCACCAGTACGACCTCTCGTGTTTGCGGCATCTAATCT
>CAZNMJ010000086.1:7553-13024 GCA_964573815.1 uncultured Anaerolineales bacterium | reverse complement strand
ACCGTCGTCTTGCCTGTTCCTCCCTTCCCGCTCAGGATGACGAGTTGTTTCACGCCCCGACCTCCCGCTGGATATCCGTGAGTAGCTGGCAGAACTGCTCACGGTAGGCGGGGAGCGCTTCTACTAACGGAGTACCCCGCGAATAGGCCTCGGCGATGCGACGATCCATGGGAATGCGCATGAGTATGGGAATCCCCTCGGCTGCGCAATACTCATCCACGCCAGCGTCGCCGATTCCATCGTGGTTCACGACTACTGCGACCGGCAGTGCTAGCTCGTCACGGGCTACCTGCACCGCTAGGCGTAAGTCATGGAGGCCAAACGGGGTCGGTTCGGTAACCAGGAGTACGAAGTCTGCTCCTCTCATCGACTCGACCACCGGGCATGCCGTGCCTGGAGGGGAGTCGAGGACTACGAGGTCATAGTTGGACCCCGTGCGTCTCTTCAGTTGTCGAATGATCGGCGTCGCCATGGGTTCCCCCACGTTTAGGATGCCGTGGGCAAAAGGGATGGGGCCTGCCTCGCCTTCCTCTATGACCCCGATGACGTGGGGCACCTCGGTGATTGCCTGCTCGGGACACTGGAGCGTGCATCCACCGCAACCGTGGCAGAGCTCCCGGAACACCAAAGTGGCATTGGGTAAGGCCGCGATGGCATGGAACTGGCAAACCTCGGCACAGCGCGCGTGATGGCGGCAGAGAGACTCGTCAACCTGCGGAGTCATGATGGCCACTTCCTCGCGTCGCGCGATGACCGGCTTGAGGAAGAGATGAGCGTTGGGCTCTTCGGCGTCGCAGTCCAGGAATAGCAGCTCGGGTCGGTCAGCCTGAGAGGCGAGCGATAATGCCAGACTGACAGCCACCGTTGTTTTGCCAGTGCCACCTTTTCCGCTGGCGATGGTTAGGATCATGTGAGCTTCTTGTCACAGGGTCGATATGCAGCCAATCGAAACCTTGCTAGTTTCTTCTCGCTTCAGAACACGCCTCACAGTAGCCGAGCAACTCTACGCGGCTACCCGTGATCTCAAATCCATACCTATGGGCCAATTGCTCATGCACTCCGCCCCGATGACTACACTGAAACTCGATGACCTCGCCGCATCCCAGGCACACCAGGTGCTGGTGCTGATCGGACTGAGCCTCATAGTGGTGATGATCGTCTCCGAGGCGTAACTCGCTAACCAGATCCAACTCCTTCAGGAGGTCTAGTGTGCGATACACCGTGGAAAGACTCAGCCGTGGGACCTGCTTACGTGCCAGGTAGAAGATCTCGTCAGCGCTAAGATGCCTGCCATCCTCCTCGATGATCTTGAGAATCGCCCGCCGCTGGAGGGTTACTCGATTCCCGCGCTCCCTGAGAAGCGCGGTTGTCCGGCTTGGCCGAGCCCGATTACCGTTCATACTCGTCACATGAATCCCTTTCGGCCGTTTCCGCCACCGGTGCAGCCATGGGGCCAGCCGCTCGCTCTACACACGAAAGGAGTTCCTCATCCGTACGTTGCCCTCCTTTCCGCCTGCTCTCTGGCTATCATCGCCTACAGCCGCGCTCTGTCGAGCAAGGCGGTGTCGCACATCGCTCTTCTTGCCCGCAACAGGTTCGACCTTTGGGGCGACTGAAGGAGTCGCTCATCACGTACGGAGCAGAGAAGAGCTTCTCCAGTAGTGGACTGCCGCAGTGTGGACAATGCGGCGATGGAGCTCCTTGGCGGACCAGTAGTTCTGCCTTTTGTCCACAGCTTGTGCACTGATACTCGTAGATGGGCATACCTCACCTCTTCTGGAGTGATGCTAGTCCGGGTCTTTCAGCAGCGCAAGCCGACTGGGGCCTAGTCTCCTATCTCTATCACCCTTCCCGCACCACTGTCTATGAAATCAGCACCCCATTCTTGGGCAAACAAGGTCATCGCCTGCTCCCCTGTGCAATGAGACGGCGCTACCTTTCGCACCCCAAGGCGACGGAAAGCGGCGATGAGGTCCCTTAACCCCTGTCTTGACTCGTCTCGCAAGTGGAAACCGCCCATGACAAGGTAGATGTCGCCTTCGTGGAGCTCTGTGACCTTGGTGACGACGTTCACGATCCCGGGATGGGCACAACCGGTGACTATCACCAGCCCCTCGCACGAATCGAGCACCAGTGATTGCTCAATGATGTTGGAGCCCAATTCACCGGTACTATGGAACCCCTCCGCGATTGTTGTGGCATTGCTCACGTCCCGCACCTCGGTCCACGAACGCAGTTCGTCCTTGAAACTCTCGGGGAAGGAGCGAGGTACATGTATCACGGGCCGAACACCAGTCGCCAGAACACTGCGTACACCCCCGGTGTGATCTCCATGAATGTGGGACAGGACTACATGGTCTATCTCTCGAGGGTCGAGGCCCATCGTTGACATGTTGGATAGCAGCATCTCTCCGTCTTCCCCTGTATCGAAGAGGAGGGTGGTCTCATCCAGCTCTACGAGGCAGGAAAACCCCCAGTCGGTCCGCAAGCGAGGGTCGTAGGGATTGTTGTCGTAGACAACGGTGATGGTCATGCTGCTAGTCTCTTCTACCGACATCATCGTTCCCCGGGTAGGGAAGGGACCCGTGGTGGATTCTGCAGCCACCACGGGCTCTGGTGCTGCTTGAGTGGCGAGCGGTCGTCGGTCGCCTAGGAGGCTGCATCCACCGAGACTCATTGGCGCAAGGGCCAGTAGCAGGAGCGCCGCTGTTTGTTTCACACTCCGTCTGGTCATTGCGACGTATCGCTCATCGTTCAGGCAATCGCTGGTCAGGCCTACGCCTCCTCGTCGCAGCTGCGTCCACAGGGGTCACCTGGGGTCGCTCGCTTCTGTGGACGTTGACTACGTTCAAGCCTTCGAAGGCAGCTTCTATCTCTTTCATGTCGGAGGGGCCTAGAGCTGGCACCGGACAGGGCCGTAAGGGAGTGTTCAGCTGTACCTCGTCGGGCTGCAGACTGCGAGCAATCTCCGCCATCTCCTGGGCCTTGTCCTGGTTGACCTCGATGAACATCATCTGCAAGGTCAGCTTACTGGGAGCCTGTTCTCGAAACATGTGGATGCCTTGCAGGATCTCGTTCAGCGTGTAGTCTACGAAGGGTCGATTGATTTCTGTGAATAGCTCCTGATCGGGAGCATCTATCTTGGGCACGACTACATCAAAGAAGCTCAGGTCACGTCGCACGTCGGGCCTCGGCATCAGCGACGAGTTTGTCAATATCGCGAGCGGCGGCCCTGGCAGCGTCTCTTTGACAGCGGCGACTAGCTCTTCGAGATTGGCGGCCAGGGTGGGTTCAGCCATCCCGGAGAAGGTGACGAAGTCGATTTCCAGCCCTTTGATCTCCTCCAGTTCCGACCTCAGGGCCTGCGGCGACACGAAGACCCTTCTCTCGCATAGCGGGTGGTTTGTGCGTCCCAGCTGACAGTAGATGCAATCGAAGGAGCAGGTCTTGTGTGGACTCGATACCGGATCAATGCCCAAGGAACGGCCCAGGCGCCACGACGGCACTGGGCCGTAGACGACACTCATTCTTGCCCTCGGCGACGTCTGCGGAACCGGCGCCCCGCGTCTCGGCCCTGACGCTTTCGCGAACCGCTTTCTGTGTCACCACGCGCGACCGCGGTGCCGGATGCCATTCTTCTGTCGAACGCATCCAACATGTAGTCTGCCACACGAGGCACGAGCTCCCGGCCCAGGTACAGCAAAGCCGCGCCGATGGCGGGTGCGACGGTGGCGGCGAGAGACTTGGTCTGACGCGGATCCTGAGCGTAGAGAACTGAGCCCCTGGTCTGAGGAACAAGAGCCGGTTCCTCGATAGTCAGAATGGCTTTCTCGGGACAGGCGGTGGCACAGGCTTCACACTCGATGCAGAGATCTTGGTCGATGGCTGCTACAGTGCCTCGTACGGTGATGGCCCCAGCTGGGCATACGTCCTGACAGAGGCCACACCCCGAGCATCGCCTCTCATCTACATAAGGCATGCTCATTGGCTACTTCTTCTTCTCTAGCTCGTCAATGCGCTTGAGCACTTGGTCTAATTGCTCCTGCAGTGACTGGGCCACACCCTTCAGTTCAGAGAGTTCTTCCTCGGACGGCTTAGTACCGGTAGTTGGCGGCGGGCCTGGCACACCCCAGGCACCAGTCGCCATACCCATGCCACGACCCATCCCCCGGCCCATGCCACGACCCATCCCCCGACCCATACCCATGCCCCAGCCCGTTCCCGAGGTGGCTCCGGAGATGGGTTGCAACTGTCCACTCTTATAGGCGTCAACCGCCTGCTGTACGGTGCCAGCCGAGACTGGACAGACCTGCACCGCAGCTGCCTGCAAGACGTTAAAGGCGTTAGGGCCCACGTTGCCTGTCAGGACAGCTTGTATCCCCTTGCTGACCGCGAACTGAGCAGCCTGGATGCCGGCCCCGCCTGGGGCGGACATGGCTGGGTTGGGGACTGCTTCGAACTCCATGGTCTCTGTATCGACGAAGATGTACATGGGACAACGCCCAAAAACCGGGCTCACTTCCGCAGTCAGATCTTCTCCCATCGAGCTTACGACCAATTTCATCACGAACCTCCTGCAAGACTACTTACGAACCTAAGGATGGAGAGGACGGCCACCCCTGGCCGCTTCAGGGAAGCCATCCTCCCCTGTTGCGAGTCGGCCGACGGCCATTTGTCTATGCTTCCTTCTCCAGTTCATCGATGCGCTTGCTGATGGCTTCCAGTTGGCTTTGTAGCCACTGCGCCTGGGTCCTGAGAGCCGTCAATTCATCCTCTGGCGCGGCTACCGGAGGCTGAGAGCTCATCCACGGCCATCCGCCCCATGGAGGAGCTGCGGCTGGCATCGGCCATTGGCCGGTCGTGAGGTAGGTGGCGCATGGGCCGAGGCCAGTGGGACTCCTGCCCACCCAACCAGGGCTGTACCCGAAGCGCATCCAGCCTGGCAATCCGGTGGCATAGTACATCCAACGGTGACGCATGACGCTTGCTCCTTTCCAACTGTGTTCAAATTGCCCTCGATCTCTATTGGCTGGCTTGGCCAGGCCAGGGTGAGGGCCCATAGGCTCCCCAAGTTGGGACAACACCCTGGGCATAAGGTCCTGTCGCGTAGGGATTCATACTCATAGCCCACCAGCGGCGAGGCATCCAGGGGTAGAACCGGCAATAGGGATATGGATTACCCATGCCTCTACGCATACCGAAACCACGCCCGAAGCCCGCGCCTGCCCAGTAGCCTCGACCGAAGCCGCCGCCTCGTCCTCTACCGAATCTTGGCATTCTCAACACCTCCTTCCCGATGTAGATAGTCTAATGCAGCCGATCCATTCGATCAACGATAGTGCCTTCCAGATAGGCCTTCACCGCTTCTTCGATATCGGCGATGTCGGTGACGATCGTCTCGATGCCCACCTGCTTCATGCTCTCATAGGCTCCCCAGCCCATGCCCCGACACAGCAGGACACTACAATCGC
>CAZNMJ010000086.1:0-7453 GCA_964573815.1 uncultured Anaerolineales bacterium | reverse complement strand
GTCCCGGTGTCTGGCGCTACGAAGTAGCTCATGTTCTCCACGAGTCCCAGGATCGGAATGCTGAGATGTTCTGCCATCTTTGCTGCTTTCCGGACGACCATGCCGGCGAGGTCTTGTGGCGAAGTCACCAGTACTACGCCACTGAGGGGCATTGATTGCATCACGGTGAGCGAAGCATCCGATGTGCCAGGAGGCAGGTCCACTGTCAGAGTGTCCAATTCTCCCCAGATGACCTCCTCCCAGAACTGCTTGATAGCTCCGCTCACCAGCGGGCCGCGCCAGATGACAGCATCGTCTTCGCTGGGCAGCAGGAGATTGATGGACATCACTTTTATCCCCGTTGAACTCTGCATTGGCAATATGCCGAGAGGGCTGGCAGAAGGGTGTCCCTGCAAGCCGAACATCTTGGGGATGCTGGGTCCAGTGATGTCCGCATCCAGCACCCCGACTCTTTGGCCCTCGCGCCGCAGGGCCACCGCGAGCAGACTGGTGACCAGAGACTTGCCTACCCCACCTTTGCCGCTCATAACCGCCACCACGTGCTTGACTTTGTTGAGCTTCTGGGCCAACGGAGACTGTGCTTGCTGAGTTTGCTGAGCCTGCGCCCAAACCCGCCGGCGCTCCTCAACACTCAGTTCCGCCAACTCTATCTCCACTTTCCGCACTCCATCAAGAGCCAAGACAGCTGCCTCGGCTTGAGCCATTAGTTGTTCTTGAACAGGACATGCCAGGGTCGTGAGGGCTAAGGTGAACTTGATTTCGCTGTCCTGGATCTCTAGATCCTTGATCATGCCCAGTTCCACAATGTTGCGGCCCACCTCGGGATCCATGACTTGCGAGAGGGCGTCGTTGACTTGTGCCTCGGTGATCAACTGCGTACCATCCTTTCTTTGGCTAGGTTGTGTTCATCCAGCTCCATGTGTTCTTCGTATGCCTCGAGAAAGCGATCCAACACACTTCTGGTTCTCCGCAGCCCATCGATCCACCATGCCAGATACTGATCGCCTTCGGCGCTGAGTTGGTATACTCGCCGGGACGGCCCGCCTCCCTCGGTGTCCCACGTCGAAGCAACGAAGCCCCGCTCCTCCATGTCTCGCAGGCAACGGTAGACGACGCTGGAGTCCACCGTGTCTTCTGCGAAGCCGAACTCTTTGAGGCTCTCCAGGAGGTCGTAGCCATGGCTATCGCCACGATGTAGCAGGAGCAGCAAACAGGGCTCCACAAAACGGTTCAACGTGCGGGCCCACCCTCGGCCTCTGCGTCTTCTTCTCCAGCCTTTGCCCCGCGGCATGACAAATCGTCCCCAGAAGATGCATAGCGCAGCTATGTGCATACTGCACATATAGTATACAGAAATTCTGCGGTGTTGTCAAGTCTACCTTGCAGGGTGTCAGGAAGACGGTTCCGCGAGGGTGAGCTGCTGGGGAGAGTGGTCCGCGTTCTTGAAGCTGCCTATCCCGGTAGACTGGAGTAGGACACTAGCGGTCGGGCGTAGACAACCGTCTCTGCGGACGTGCTCGGGGGTGTACGACGAAACGCGCTCAACCAGATGGCGAAATCGTGGAGTACAGGCTCACGTGAGCGAGCCGCCAATGCCTTGGTGACTTTGCACTGCGGCTCGCCAGGGTCAGACTGACTGCGGGATGGGCAGGAGGCCTACGGCTCGTGATAGGCCGCTGATCCCTACTTGTGCCGCTTCTTCCAGCGGTCCCTCTTCAGTCGCTTTCGGTACTTGTGCCGTGCTATCTTCTTACGGCGTTTCTTGACAACCGAACCCATACTGTGTCCTTTGGGCTACTTGGCGAATACTGCGTAGCGCCACAATCCATTATATCATGTGCTCGCTTGTGGTGCAAACCATCTCACCTTGACGCGGTGGACTGTATCAGCACCTTGTCAACGCGGAGGCCATCCATGTCGACAACCTCGAACCGGTAGTCTGACCAGTCCACGATGTCACCCTCTCGAGGAACGCGCCGCAGTTGGGCCATCAGGAAGCCAGCGAGAGTGTGAAACTCGTGTGTTTCCTCACCCACCAATTGCTCAACCTTCAAGACCTGCTTCAGGTCAGTGACGGAGAGGGAACCGTCTATGAGCAGAGACCCATCCTCTCGCTGGAGAATGGCTGGCTCTTCTCGGTCATATTCGTCCACGATTTCGCCCACAATCTCCTCGAGGACATCTTCAAGGGTTACCAGCCCTTCGGTTCCGCCGAATTCATTGAGCACGATAGCGATGTGACTCCGCGTGGCTTGAAACGCCTGCAACATGCTGAGAAGCGGTTTGGTCTCGGGCACGAAAAGGGCCTCTCTCAACAGCGGTTGGAGTTCGAGGGGCCCTTCTTGAGTGAGCAGGTCCTTGGCGTGCACGATACCCATGATGTTCGACAGGTCGCCCTGATAGACGGGAAACCGCGAGTATCCACTCGTCAAGAGCTTCTCTTTGACGGACTCTGGAGACTCATCGATCTCCAGCGCCACGATGTCGGGACGAGGCCGCATAATGTGAACTACTCGTTGATCAGCGAAGCGGAAGACCCTGTCCACGAATTCCTTCTCGGCTGGCACGAAGACCCCCGTTCGAGCACCCTCTGTCACCAGATATCTGACTTCCTCTTCGGTGACGGATGGTTCCGGTGTCCCGGGCATGCCCAAGGGCCTGAGCACGGCGTCGGTAGATTGACTCAGGATCCAGACCACAGGGCGGGCCAACAACGCCAGGTATCGCATTGGTCGGGCCATGGCCTTTGCGATTCTCTCTGGGCGCTGCAGGGCCACTCGTTTCGGTGCTAGTTCACCTAGTACCAATGTCAGGTAGGTGACAGCTGCCACCACCAGTGCGAAGGCGACTGCTTCAGAGTAGACTTCGGCGCCAGGAATGGGCAACCGTGCGATGAAGGGTGCCAGGTGTCGGACCGCATCGGCACCTCCAACAGCACCAGCCAGGATGCCTACCAGGGTGATGCCGACCTGGATGGTGGATAGGAACGCGCTTGGATTGTCCAGTAGAGAGAGGACGCGCCGGGCTCGTACGTCGCCAGCCTGTGCCTGGGCCGAGAGCAGTGGCCTCCGAGTAGACAGCACCGCAATCTCAGTGCCAGCCAGCACGCCGTTCATCAGCACCAGGACCAGGATGATCGCCAAGTCAAGCATTGCTCTGTTCCTCCCTATCTCGAGCAAAGGGCCGTCACCTGCATTCTAGCACCTCCCTGGTCAGGGCACAACAGGCCTAGTCAGCGCAGAGGGGTTGGAGGCATGCGATCTGTGTGATATAATGGCGGTAGCCGGTGATGGCAGGCCAAATGGAGGGCGCCAACAGATGATAGCCTATCTATGGTTCACTTGAAGCGGAAGTGGGCGGGCCGTGAGGCCGCGTAGGCTCGAGCCGGGTGACATGTTCACTTGGCGCTTCAAGACGAAGGACTACTGGGAGGCAGTGCCGGTTTCTCGATCCATTCAGACAGTTGCTGAGCTCATGGCATTGCACGAACCCTGGGTCACTTCCAACGCCTCAGATGTATTGCGGGTGATGGCGGGTCATGGTGGGCAGCTTTCCTTGGACGATGAGGGGTTGATCGTCGTGGAGGTTGATGACGCGAAGCTGTCAGAGCTGAACGACGAGTTGAGCACGCGTGGCTGCAGAGTGAGCGACGAACTGTTGCACACACTATGAAGGAGCGAACATGAGCAAGCTGATCAGGGTGGGAGCGGCTCAGGTATCGCCCCACTTCTTCGACAAACGGAGGACTCTGGAGAAGACCTGTCGTTACATCGAGGAAGGAGGCAAGTTGGGCCTCGATCTCCTTGTATTCCCTGAGACCTACTTCTGTGGCTATCCGTTCTGGCGTGGTTCGGTGTCGGTCAGGCGGTCCACAGAGCTGATGTCGCGCATGATCCATACCGCCATCCGCTTGGACGGGGAGGAAGTACAAAGCATGGCCGAGGCCGCCAAGGTAGCCGATCTGAACTGCATCGTCGGCTGCAATGAGCTGTCCGAGCAGCCGGGCAGCCTCACCATCTACAACTCCTTGGTCGTCATCAGCCGAGAGGGTCAGGTTTTGGGTCGTCACCGGAAGCTGATGCCCACCCATTCGGAGCGGTTGTATTGGGGTCTGGGAGACGCAAGCGATATCAGGGTGTTCGAGTTGGACATCGGTAGGATGGGCGCCGCCATCTGCTATGAACACCACATGACCCTGCTGCGCGCAGCGCTCGCCGTCAAGGGGGAGGAGATACACTGCGCCCTATGGCCGGGATGGTGGCGGGTAGACGGCCATCTGGGAGGCAAGGTGGGTCAGGCAGGAGCGGAAACCTGCGACTTGGAGTCGGCCATACGCCAACATGCCATCGAGAACGGAGTGTTCGTGGTGAGCTCGAGTTGGTACTTGCGTCCTGAGGACGTTCCGTCGGACCTGCAAGACGAGATGAGATACAATCTCGCCGTTGGCGGTAGCTGTGTTGTCAGCCCGGCTGGACTGTTCGTAGCAGGCCCGGTCTTTGAGGAGGAGACCATCGTGTGGGCGGAGATAGACCTGGAGCAGCGAGAGTTGGCCAAGGCCTATTTGGATAGCATAGGCCACTACTCGCGCCCGGATCTCCTGACGCTGAACATACGCGACGAGGCGTGGTCTCAGACCGGACCGCGAAAGCTACGAGAGACACCCGCTGAACAGGCCCCGGGAGAGAGGGTGCTTGAGATGTTGGAGCGATACAATATCAGTCCTGCTGATTTGGAGGATATCCTGCGACGGAACCAGCCCGACTAGCGAGGCTGGGCTGACATGTCGCCCTGGGGGATCAGCGTTGGAAGGGGAACAACTGGCTCCTTTGCAGCCACGGCAGGAAAGCTGCAACCAGAAGGCAGACCGACCCGGCGAAGATGAGGCTTCCTCCCACCTCTTCCAGCAGCGCGGACCGGCCACCATGCCAAAGGAGCGAGAGGATGGCGGTTCCGAGGAGCAGGTACACGGCGCCAACCACGATGAAAGCCAACCTCCAGGTCACTCCCATGGAGTTAGCAGCCCCAGCCAGCACAAGGGCCAGGAACAGCAGGGCCAGATTGAGGCCCACGATGACGAATGTCCACGCACGAATCATGGCGGGTTGAGCCTGGCGGCTACAGCGACCATTCTATCATCTTCGTCGACCTTGCGCAAGGCGAAGACGGGTGGGTCGGATCACTGGAGTAATCGGCCGCGCGGGCCCGCTCTGGGGGGTTGGTCAATGGCTGGGTGGAGAGGAGACGTAGCGCGGTGACCCCGGAGATAGCGCTGACGCTGGGGATCGTCATAGCAGCTATCGTGTTGTTCGTTTCCGAGCGCCTGCCGGTCGATGTCGTCGCTTTGATGATAGTGCTGGCACTTGTGGTGACTGGTCTCTTGACGCCCGCTGAGGCTTTCGCCGGCTTCGCCAGCCCTGCTGTGATTGCCGTAGGAGCCATCTTCGTTGTCAGTGGAGGACTGTTTGAGACGGGAGTAGCTGCACGCATGGGGAAGTTGATCGTCAGCCTAGCGGGGGAGAGTGAGCCGCGCCTGATCGCATTGCTGATGATAGGGGTCGCATTCCTCTCGGCGGCGATGAACAACGTGGCGGCCACCGCTGTGCTCTTACCAGTGGTAGTGGGTATCTCTCGTCAGACGAGGATTGCACCATCCCGCTTGCTGATACCCCTAGCCTATGGTGCCGTCATGGGCGGCACCCTCACTCTGATCGGCACACCACCCAACTTGATAGTGAGTGATTTGCTCCAAGCGCGCGGCCAGGCGCCTCTGGGCTTCTTCGAGATCACGAAAGCCGGGCTTCCGCTGGTGATAGTGGGGACTGCTTTCATGGCGACCATCGGCCGGCGTCTGCTGCCCGACCGCCCGCCTGAGGAGAAGCTGCGTCGCACGAGGCTGCCACAGGAACTCTTCGACATCTACCATTTACCAGAATTCCTCTATGCTCTTGATGTGCCGGCCGACTCACCTGTGGTCGGTCGCACTCTGGCCGAGAGTGCCGTGCGCCAGGATTTTGGGTTGAACATCCTTGGAGTTGCCAGGGGAGCCGGGTGGGTAATCGCCCCAGAGCCGTCGGAGGTCCTGAGGGGCGGGGATCGCCTACTGGTGGAGGGAGGACCACGGCGGCTGGAACGTGCGTCCAAGCACCTGGGATTGCCGTCGAGCAGAGCCACATCGGATGAGGCCGAACTACTGCTCGCTGGTGACACCGGCCTAGCTGAGGTCACGCTGGCGCCGCGCTCCTCATTCGAAGGGCGCACCTTGAAAGAAGTTGGCTTTCGGGAGAAGTACGGGTTGACAGTGCTCGCACTGTGGCGGGGACGCGAGGCCATTGAGCGTCACATCGCGGACGAGCCACTGCGGATGGGCGACGTGTTGTTGGTGCAAGGTTCCTGGGGGAGATTCCGATTACTCCGAAGTGAGCCCGACTTGATAGTGCTCCTGGGTGACGAGACCGTGCCACGGAGGACGAAGAAGGCTCCGTGGGCAGTGGCGATTCTCTTGGGGATGGTCGCCGTGGTGCTGGCTGGCGTACCGATCTCGGTGGCAGCACTCGCAGCCGCACTGCTGATCCTCCTCACGGGTTGCCTGAGGATGGAGGAGGCCTATCGGACCATCGAGTGGAATGTAGTCTTCGTCGTGGCGGGCACGCTCCCCCTGGGAATGGCCATGGAGAAGAGCGGGGCAACGCAATGGCTGGCAGATGTGGCTCTTTCCCCAGCGGCTGGCCTAGCCACAGGGCTCGTATTGATCGTCCTGTTCCTGACCACCGTCGGCCTCAACCTCGCCATATCCAACTCCGCCACCGCTGTGCTCCTGGCCCCTGTCGCTTACAGCGTAGGTGTCAGCCATGGTCTGAATCCGCGTCAGCTAGTACTCGCAGTGGCGGTGGCTTCATCGGTCGCCTTCGCCACACCCATCGCTCATCAGGCCAACCTGCTGGTCATGGGGCCGGGTGACTATCGATCGAGCGACTACGTGAGAGTGGGGCTGTCTCTCACCTTCGTTGCACTGATTGTGGTGGTTGCCGCTCTGTCGTTGCTCTGGTGAGCGGGTGGTGCAATGTCCGTCCAGCGCAGCGAGCATCGTCTGGCCGCTGTGCCACGTGGTCTCACGGAAGTGCACTCGGCTGCGGAGCGTGACCAACTGACCTTCTACGGCCGAGGCCACGGAGCGAATCACCCCCGATCAGGGTGACCCGGAACGGCCAGCGGTGTGGCAGTTGCTCAGGCCAGGGACTTTGCTGCGGCGGGAACTCCTGGTGACGTGAAAGAGTGGGCGTTGCCATCCCCTTCCCGAAGAGGCAGTGGAGGCGGACGGATTTTGGGTATGAGTGGAAGTGGCAAGCGCAGAAACCCTAGAGCGCCGCGTGGTGGTGCGTGACACACCTCCGGAGGCACGAGCGCCAGCCTCTGCCTCGGCCATATGAGTCGACTGAACGCCCTGACACGCGGT
>CAZNMJ010000085.1:2844-13040 GCA_964573815.1 uncultured Anaerolineales bacterium | reverse complement strand
AACTTCATGGGGGATGGGCTGCGCGATGCCTTAGACCCCCGCCACCTGCTCAAATAGCCTTCTCGTGGTCATTGTGCGAAGAACGCCTTGCGCCGCTATGCGATAGCGAAAGGCCGCACGCTCTTGGTAGACGACGCCCATAGAAAGGAGAGGCGCCATGAATGTGCCATTAGAGTCGACACAGCCTCCTGCCGAGCAACTGGTATCTTATGAGGAATTCCTATCCCGACTGCAGAAACTGACTTCTAGTCCCCGCGTGAGGGTAGAAAAGGCGGGCGAATCCCATGGCGGAAGAGGAATATACGTTATCCTCATCTCCGACGCAGAGGCAAGCCCGACCTTGGAACGGCATAAGAGCCTATCTACTGCCCTTCAGACCCCTGACGTAATTCACCCCACTCTGTTCCAACTGCAGAAGGCGGAGCGAGCACCACTCGGAGAGCACACAAAGTTCGCCGTCCTCATTGCTGGTCTATCCTTTGGCCATGAGGCGGCCCATGTCGAGGGGCATCTGCAACTAGCGGAGCGACTCGCCTGGAGGGAAGATGATGATGTGTCAGCGATCCTAGGAAGGCTCATTGTTCTCATAATGCCCATGGTTAATCCGGATGGCAGGGTGATGTCTATCGAGGCGTGGAAACGCTATCCGCTAACCGAAGACAGTTCGGCCGGAAACCTGTATGGATTCTATCTCAATCGTGATTTCTTGCACCTGACGCAACCAGAGACCAAAGCAGTGCTCAAGGTTTACCGAGACTGGCACCCGATAGCCCTTCTGGATACCCATGAAGACGTATTCTGCCTCGGCGTACAGGTGCCAGAGGTGTGCTGGTGCCCTTACTCAGGGCAGTCCAAGGGGGAGGAGGCGCCGCAGAACATCACGGAGATAGTTGGTCAGTTAGCGGAAGCCATCAGAAAGGAATGGCATCGGCTTGGTTTCGAATACTTTCAACAGGATATGTTTGCTCATCCGATGCCCGGTGAGCCCGAGGAGGGCCCGTACTGGATGTCCAGTGGCAACGTGGTTCAGACTATGCTCCTCCATGGGATCCCCTCGGTCATCACTGAGAGCGGACGAACTCCAGGCGTCCAGACTTGGGAACACCGAGTACAGCAGAAATACTCTGCTGCGTTGGCGCTGCTGAAGGAGCTAGCCAAAGATCCTGCGGGCATAGCCGAGAAGATATACGGCAATCGAGAGCAGGCCATAGAGGAGGCGCTGGCTTCTGAGGAGGCTTTTGTCGTACCGAAGCAGCAAAGAGAACTCGCTGCTGTAGCACAGCTTGTGAATACGCTGCTTCAACATGGTGTCCGCGTCTATGAGACGGAGAACCCATACAAGGCTCTTGTGGTGCCCCTATCCCAGAGTGAGGGTGAGGTGGCACGCATACTCCTTTCTGCCCCAGAGTCCAAGGTCGTGGCCATGCCCCCGGCCCTGGGCGTGGCTGTGGCCGAATACCAGGCTGTGGCGAAGGAGCGAAAGGACGCTCTTCGCAAGGCGGCCCTTCGGCCAGTGATGGAGTCTCCAGTGCCGGCGGTAATCGTCAAGGGAGACCCCAATGCCCCGCACTATGCCATCCCCAATAGCATCGAGGGCATCAGGTTGGTGAACCGCTTGTGGGGAATTGGATCCATGATCCACTGGCTTTCCGAGCCGGTCGAGGTGCGCGAACGGCTTCTTGAGAAGGGAACCTTCGTCGTGGAAGGCAGTCCCAGCGGTGCGGTGCAGCGCCTGGCGCAGGGCCTCGCGGTGGAGATCCACGGCCTACCGAATGGCACTAGGCTAGAGAGCTACAGCCTGCGTCGACCGAAGGTCGCCCTGTACGCAGGCCAGGGCGTGGACAGGCCCGATGCCAGCGCCAGAGCGGACATCTGGTGGGCTTTGGAGCAACTCGGGTTCGAGTTCGTTCCATTGCGAGCCGAGGACGTCACGAAACAGGTATTCCGCCGCTTCGACACCTTGATGGTACCTGGGGGCGATGCCCGTGAGATCGTGCACGGCTGGAACGAGGACGCCCTGCTCAACAAGTCACCTTGGGAATTGCCGGGAGAACCCCGGGGCATCGGCCAGGAAGGCCTCGATGCCATTAGGTCTTTCGTCGAACGAGGGGGCGGCTACCTGGGCATCGGCAGCGGCGGCGGCCTCCTGGCGTTGAAGGAGTATGCAGGCCTCGTTGACCTGGAGATCATAGCCCACAGCCTCGGTTCCGCTCGGGTGCTGTTGCGAGTCGACGAGCCGAACCATCCTCTCATGTTCGGTCTCAACGGGTACTACGACGAGGCTGGGCAGTGGGCAAAGGGGTTCTTTCCCGCGTACTACCATTCCGAGACGTTCACTGACACACCCGGCGGGCCGATCTTCGGGCCTGATAGGGACTCGACGGTCCTTGCTAGTTACTACCATGTTGACCACGACCCGTCGAGCCTCCAGGTCGTCCAAGAGTCCTACTTGACCGAAGCAGAGGGAGGCATCGCCATCGCCTCTCAGAGAGTCGGCAACGGGCAAGCGACTGTGATGGGAATCAGGCCGGGCTTTCGAGCCGTTTGGACCAACACGTGGAAACTGCTTGGCAACGCGGTGTTTCTGAGCCCGGCTCAGGACCCACAGGCTGGAACCTTGTTTTAGTCGCGGTTCCCAAAGTATCAATGGAGGTATGATGAGCCGATACGTACCCAGCAGTTACACCAATATCCTGAACCGCATGCTGGCCCGCGGGGCGCAAGAGGGCCAAGGCGGACACCTGGAGGGAGACACGGAGGACGTGACCCAAGCCATCACCAGGTTAGACGCCTCTATGTACTCCTTCTTGGCCAGCGAGATCGCCGATACGTTGGGGATGGATCGCGCCGACCCCTTGCTCCGTGACGCCGTGGTAGGCTTCGGTCGCTACAGGGGAAACGACATGCGGCGGGACGTGGAGAGTCGCGGTCTGCCGCTGGACGTGCAGCGCCTGTTGAAATACTGGGACCTCCCCGACCTGGAGGAGTCCTGGGAGTTCCAGCATCGCGACCGCTCCCCTCACTATGAGGGTTATGACTTGCCGGGGTGTCCCTTCCACGACTACTTTCGCTACCTATGTCCCCAGCCACTGGCGGTCTTGATGTGCGAAGAGGTACACGTAGCTGTCGCCAAGGAATTCAACCCCGCCATAGACGTGTGGTACCCTGCCCTCCTGACGCGCGGTGAGAGCAAATGCGTCTTCCGCTTCACCATGACCCTCGATGCTGCAGAGAACGCAGCCTATCAGGCGCAGCGTCTACGGGAGGAGGCAAGAGAGGCGGGCAAGGAACTGGAGAGTGAAAAGCGGACAGGCATCACCGATGCTGCCACCGCCTACCGTATGATGGCACGACTCTTCGCCCTCTTCTACCACTTCATGGCCAACGAGTTGCTGCGCAGGGTCGGCCAGGACCAAACGGAGGATATCCTGAGGCGAGCCATGCGCAAATGGGGCGCCTGGCGGGGCAAGGACATGGCCGAGGATCACAAGGAGAGAGGCTGGGCTCTCAATATTGAGAACTTCATCAAGTACTACGACGACCTATCCGCAGGCGACGGCTGGACAGCTGAGGACGTAATAGTCACGCCGGCAGAGCACAAGAAGGACATCGTGGAGTCGGCGTTCACCGCCTGGTTCGACAAAGTGGGCACTGGCCGCTTCGCAGCCATTCTGTATGAAGAGGCTTTGCCCGCCCAGGCCAAAGCCTACAACCCTGACATCAAACTCAGCATCCCGATGCTCATGGAGCGCGGCGATGCTCTGACCAGACTGTCCTATGCCATGAATGACTGATTCGCTCCAGGACCGTGTGGTTCTGAACTGATCACTTCACCTACTCTTCAAACCTCCCGCGGGTGATGCGCTGGCGGGAGGTTCCGCTTCTTGATGGGCCTTTTGCTATGAGCCTCACGCCAGAGATCGTAGCGTCGACATGAGTGTCCGGCTGGTAGCTGTACGCCTCAGCACGCATCAACCCCATGCTGCTCAGCTCTGTTACGATCACTCGAGCCACATAGTCGCCTTCGCCCTGCCAGTGAAGCGTCCCATTCCGGGTGTGAGCCCTCCGAACGGACATAGCGCCGCCTCGCCTCGATGGTGAGATCGGTGGGGCCGCCGTCCAGGCGCGAGCAGCCCGGCATCTCGCCTATACCGAGGTCTCTCCAGGCACCAAGTCCGGTCACCGGCTGGACTGATACATCCCGGCGCTGGGCTTGATGTACAGATGGAAGGAATCGCCTTCCCGCCAACCAGAAGCGTCCGCCGAGATGGGGCCGATGTCGAAGAACCTGCACATGTAGCTGCGCGCTGGCACCGAGCCTCAGCGAATTCTGTCATCTCCGAACCGGTGATGCTCCCATCCGACGCGACCATGAACAGAGAATCGATTCGTGCCCTCCGCGAGCTGCGCCCGTTCTCAGCATGCATCTTACAAGTCACAGGTTTGCCAGAAACGGCATTGTCCTCACAGTGCAGAGCTTGCCGTAAGCGGCGCACCGAAATAGAATGGGAGCCCTGGGATCGGTTCATCTGCGCTCTCTACGTCAGGTTGGCCAGGGATCTGAGGCTGAGGGGGGAGGGAATGGACAAAAAGCTGCTCTTGAGGATAGGCGTTGCTGTCAGCGCGATCGGTGTGTTCTACACCGGCCTGATGTTCCTGGCAGTTGTCCCCGCCAATCTATGGATGAGGTTCTGGGACGGCGGGCCCGCCGCCTTGAACGCAGCTGCGGTCCTGGACATCGCGTGTGGGAGCGTGCTGGCCTATCTTGTCGTCAACATCCTCCTCGGTGTTGACGTCAAGCGACACGCCCGAAATGCGGTGATCGTGTGCATCCTTGCCATGGTCTCCGACTGGATCGGCGGCCTCTATGGGATCAGCGCCTTCATCGGCCTGATATGCAGCTACTTCATCAGCAGGGAAGGCTAGTTCTCCTCGCCGCCCGGAGCGTCTGAATGCGACTTGGCCCGCTCCATTGGTAGCCGGACAAGGGGGATCAAGATGAAGCACGATAGGGACTCGGCTTCTGAGACGCATTCAGCCAACGTGCCCCACAGTGACGCTCGTTATCGGGACACCTGGAACTTCTGGATTCGATGGTTGTAGGTGTCCGCCACGTACACGGACATGCGCTGGTCGAAGCCGATACCTATCGGTTTGCTGAACTGCCCTTCCAGGGAACCCTTCTCACCCCAGAAGGTAACCACCTTCCCCTGCTCGTCGTAGACCCATACCTGTCCCATCTCGGGATCCGTCAGGAACAGAAGACCGCTCATACCCCAGACGATGTGGGGGCTCTCGAAAGTGTTGGCCGGTGAGATAGGCCACTGCCTCAGATAGCGACCCTCGCTGTCCAAGACCTGCACCCTAGCATTGTCGGTGTCCACCACGTACAGGTTGCCCTTATCATCAACGGCCACGTCGGTTGGCTGGTTCAATTGCCCTTCGCCGGAACCCAGAGAGCCGTATTGTGACACCACCTCGCCTTGCGGTGATACCCTCAGTACCACACTGCCCCCGGTATTTGCAACGTATACGTCGCCATCCTCGTCTACGCCGACACCGCGAGGATCGAAGAGCCACCAACCCTCTCCCCATTCACTGAGCAACTCTCCGTCGGAGGAGTAGACGAATAGACGATCATGTCCAGGGTCAACGACGTACACCTGCCCATGCCCATTCAAGGCCAAGTCGAAGGGCTCGGCCAGCACCTCCTGACCCCACTGCTGGAGGAACTCCCCACTGGCATCGAAGACCAGCACCCGGCTGTTGCCCGTATCGGCCACGTAAACCGTGCCTTCTAGGCTGACAGCCACTCCTCGGGGCTCCTTGAATTGGCCGGTCCGTCGCCCAATTCTCCCCAACTCCCGTCGAAAGCCACAGCCCCGATAGCCGTGGCCGACGCCGGTGGAGTGGGCAGGGCAACGGGCACCGGGGTGGGCAGAGGCGGAGGGATCGTCAACTCTGCGCCTGGAGGGAACAGTTGCTCCGGTGGTACCTGGCTGTGTGGATTGCCAGGAGGCGTCCAGTACAACTCGATCTTGCGGCCGCCCCCATCCTGGAAGTACAAGAGGCGAATATCGTGAAACCCTTCCTCCAACTGGATACGGCCCTCTCGATAGACATCACCATGGTGGCCGCTGTTGTCCACGACTAGCTGTCCGTCGAGATAGAGATACGACCCGTCGTCGGACACGGTGCCAAAGGCATAGGGCCCGCTGAGGGGGATGTAGATCTTCCCCAGCCACTCGATGCTGTACGACGACGCAGATAGGACATCGTTGGGGGCGATGAAGGGATCGAGTTGTACTACGGCGGGTTCCCCGTCCCAGGTGGTGCCAGGCCTGTACATGCCCAGCAGGCCGTGGCCGTACAACTCCGGCACGTACAGGACATCGCTCAGCACCACTTGCTCCTCAACCCACGGCCTGACCCAACTCACCCTGAGGTGGCCCCCTTCGCGCTCCTGGACAACCTCGACCTCGATAGGGTGAAATCCAGCCGGCAGAATGATGCTCTTCTCCTCGCGACCACCATCGACTTCCAACTCCAACTCTCCACCCACCCGAAGAGTTGCCATGCCGGTCGCTTCCACAACGAACGCATAGGACCCATAGGCAGGCACATAAAGGGAACCTTGCCAGCGCGCAGAGAAAGGAGGTGGGAGAGGAGGCTCATCCCAGGAGAAGTCCAAGTCCCTGTCCACCCTTTCGAGAGCCGGCGGTTTGTCCAAGTTGCGTCCCTGATAGTACGCCGCCCGCAATCCCTGAGTAGCCATGACTTGCTGTTGCGCCACCTTGTAGGTGTAGAACATCGTGCGACCGTATCGGTCCAGATGCTCAACGTAATCCCCGCCGGGATACAGGCTCTGCAGTCGTGGAACGAGGGAGGCATGGCTCAATTCCAGCAGGTAGATGACGTCCGCGTCCACCCCCTGCCGCAGAGGCAGGTGTTCATTGAGGTCTAGAGCAGCAAAGGGGACCCCATAGGGGATGAACTTGAGGTCGGAGTGGTTGGTTAGAGCTTGCGAGACGAGCACGAGATTGTCCTGTCCGTGGGCTTTGACGAACTCCCCGGCTGCCGTCGGGACAGGGTCGAAGTCATAGTACACAGACTCATGAGACGCCTGCTGGTTGAAGTAAGTATCGTAATTGCTCCAGAAGCTGAGCGCCAGGATGACAGCCACACCACCCGACAGATACCGCCGCCTTTGCCCTCTCAGCAAAGGGGCGTAGCTCGCCCAGGCGCGATCCCAGAAGGCTGCTATCAGGAGAAAAACCGCCGGCACATTGCCGAGCGTGCGGAGAGAGTGGGGGTTGGAATCGGCCAATGAGAGGATGCCAGGTAGCAGTCCCAGAAGGAGCCAAGCCACAAGCAGGAAGTAACGATCATGCCGCCACCGCAGCATGCTGTACCCGAGACCCAAGCCGAAGAAGATCGCCGACAAGCCATCTAGCATCGGTTCATGCGGCAGGTTGTGGCGGGCACGGGGGTCTCCCTCGCGGTTGTACATCAGCAGACTCTTGCGGACGTTCTCCAGAAGGGGGCGGTAGCTTCCCTCCCGATCGATATCCTGCTGGACAGAAGCCGCCTCTGCTCGGCGTACGAAGATCTGAGGCTTCTGCACAGCGTAGAGGGCCAAGGGCGAAAGGGTCATGAACGTGGCCAGTCCAAAGATGGCCAGCCCTCTCGCTCGCTTCCGGATCAGCCCCTTCTTCGAGAACAGTAGATGGAATAGATACAGACCGATGACGAAGGGGAATACGCGGTAGCCCAGGTAGGTATGGAAGCCCAATCCGAAGCTCAACCCTGCGAAGAGGAAGTCTAGTCTGCGGCCATCGCGGAGGCCTCGCCACAGGAAATAGATCACCGTAGCCTCAAAAAGGGGTACCAGCATGTTGTCCACGAATGCAATCCGACTGAAGTTTACGTGCCAGCGAGAGACGGCCAGAAGGAAAGTGCCTACTTGCGCCGCGGGCACGCTGAACATCTCCCGGGCTAGAAAGTAGAAGACCAGCACGGTCAGCACGCCAGCCAGCACGTCGAAGGCTCTAAGAACGGCGGGCTCGACGCCGAAGATTCTCAGGGCCAGTCCCAACAATTGGAAAGGCATCGTGGCGTTGCCATGCCTGGCCTCGGTGAAGGGGGAGTAGGGCGCTTGGAGGAAGCGCAGTCCCCACACCCCATTGTCGGCCTCGTCCAGGTAGATTCCGGAGGGCATGGTGTCGAGACGATAGGTGCGCACGAACAGGGCCACCAGCACGATTAGCGCGAGAACGACCGCCTCTTGGCGCTGCATACGCAGCTTGGCCTTGGCAGAGCCCAGCCAGAACCCGGCCACAAACAGACTCAGACCGACCACCCAGAACAAGAGGGCACGATTGCTCGCCTTGCTCAAGTAGAGGTCCGCCAGGCAGAGAACGACCGAAAGCACGCCCAGGCCGATGAGGACGAAGTTCAGCTTGCCTGGCTTCCTGGGGTCCTTCTCCCCGCGTGGTCGGTCATCTCGTCGGGCGGGGATCGCGAGGAGGCAGAGTGTAGCGAGACCGAAGAGGATGATTCCATCTATGGCCGGCCCTTCGCGGGAGAAGTAGATCTGCCCCACAAACGCGAGGCACAGGGCCGACGCAATCGCAACTGGACCTGTTATCTTCACCTTCGTCAACGAGGATTCAAATGGGGTGAGGGACTATGGACGCCTCAGACAATGGACCGTCGCACACCAGTCGCACATCACGCCCTCCCTTGACCAATCTTGTCAGGTCGGTGAGTGCAACCGGTCGGAGTATACCAGACCAAGAAGAACCTGTCAAGGCCAGATGATTTCGTGGTGAGGATTTTTGTACAGCGGGGCAGATGATCGTAGGGACACGGCATGCCGTGTCCCTACGCTTCTTTCCGGAGCCTCCAACGTTATCCAAAACAGTCACGGCCATGAGGTACAATACGGGGAGAGATCTCTCCGCGTCCCTCTTACGAATAGACCTGGGTAATGTGCCTCCCATCGAGGGAGGTGAGCCGACCGAGAGATCCTACTCCTCCTTCAGTTTCAGAGGCTCGCCGCAGCACTCAAACGTACAAGGCGCAGCGCAACCGCAAGTTTCGGCGCCACACTCCTCGCACTCCGCGACCACCTTGAGTTCGAGGCCGCAGTCCGCACACTTGTACGTCTCACCTAGTTTCATCTCGTGACAGTCCGCCATTTCTCTCGTCTCCTTTCAGATGTCGAGGCTACACATGGGCCCCAACACTCTCACAAACCCAGCTATCTCAAGCCCGAGAATAGGTCGGTCTCCACCCCTTCCGGCCATCCGACGGCCGAACGCCCCAGGGCGAAGGTCTCCTCTCGGAACCAGGATTCCGCCAGCACCTCGTCAGGCGATTCCGAGAACGGAATATCGTAGCCAATCTGAGACACGTGACACCGAAGGCCCTGGAGTTTGGCCTCCACGTGATCGCTCACGTCGATAACGGTGGTGATCTCGTCGTCGGGCCTCCCAACGATGCTGAAGGGAACGCCGTCCATCATCACGGACGGGCGCTCACCTTCTTCCGACATGGCCTTGAGGCGGTCCTCAGACAGCACGCGGTAATACAGCTTGCTCACCTGGTGCACCTCACAAGAGCCCTCCAGTTGATTCGGGAAGCAGTCGGGATCTGCGGCGAGGCCGAAGGCAATGGTGGCCCAGCGATGCACCGCGATGTGATCGTAGTGACCGTAGATGCCGTCCGCTCCGAAGGTGATGAGCACCTGAGGCTTCAGTTCGCGGATGATGTGCACCAGCTTGGCCACTGCCTGCCCCTGATGGATGATGGGTAGCAGTCCATCCGGGTAGTCCAGGAATCGCGGCGGGTGAATGCCATAGATCTCGCAAGCGCAGCGCAGTTCCTGCTCACGCACATGTGGCAGGTCCGCAGGGGTTGTGAGGTCTGGCACGGCGATCTCCCCCGCCTCACCGCGGGTCGCCGTCACCAGGTAGACGTCGCACCCCTCAGCCGCATACTTGGCCAACGTGCCGCCTGTTCCGAAAGCCTCGTCATCAGGGTGAGCAAAGAACGCCATCAATGTGAGTCGGCTCGACTGCACAAGAAACGCCCTCCTCGTGTTTCATCTTGTAGCTGGATCAGCCGCCCGCTCATCACAATCGTGGCCGGTGCCAGCAACGCGATGGTGCCCCTTTCTCATTCACACCTGCCAC